>NZ_JBXAWS010000020.1:0-64984 GCF_057292075.1 Stenotrophomonas sp. 1L-E-5-B-C3 | reverse complement strand
CCACCCGATCCCATCCCGAACTCGGAAGTGAAACGTAGCTGCGCCGATGGTAGTGTGGCCTAAGCCATGCGAGAGTAGGTCATCGCCAGGGTTTACACCCAAAACCCCGCTGCTCACGCAGCGGGGTTTTTCTTTGTGTGCCGGAAATACGGGTAGTGCCGGCCGCTGGCCGGCAACCCGATGGCGTTACATCGCCCGGTACATCCGCGCCACGCGTGGATGCCCTCTGCGAGGAGGCATGGCGCCAACCAAGGTTGGCGGCTACCAACAGCAGGCCCACACAGCGATCGCTTGCCGGCCAGCGGCCGGCACTACAAGTAGAACCACGTCATGCGTGGATGCTCTCTGCACGGAACCACGGCGCCAACCAAGGTTGGCATCTACAGCTGCAGGGCGATCGCCCACAAAAAAGCGGCGCCCTTGCGGGCGCCGCCTTGGCTTGCTTCAGTAATCAGTCGAGCAAGCTCGACGCTACTTCGCCGCAGCCGGGGCCTTGTCCTTCATCATTGCATCGCGGGCTGCCTTGAACGGGTTGCCTGCATACCAGTTCGGCCAGCGATCGCCGCCGGCCAGTTCCTTGCCGACGCCGTACATCAGCTGCAGGTCTTCGACAGTACCGTCCAGCTTCCAGGTGGCCGCGTCGAACTCATCCTTCGGGCCGTGGTAGCGGTTGGCGCCGTAGTCCGCTGCGGCCTTGCGACCCGCGTCCACGCCACCGTCGCGCAGGTCCTCGCCGCCATCGGCGTACAGAGCCGGCACGCCGGCCTTGGCGAAGTTGAAGTGGTCGGAACGGAAGTAGAAGCCGCTCTGCACCGAGGTCTCACCGTGCAGGGTACGGTCCTGGGCCGCGGCCAGCGGCTTGAGGATGTCTTCCAGCTCCGAGCTGCCGAAGCCGGTGACGGTCACGTCCTTGGCACGGCCAGCCACCGACATCGCATCGATGTTGATCACGCCGGCGATCTTGTCCAGCGGGAAGGTGGGATGCGCGACGTAGTACTTCGAACCCAGCAGGCCGGATTCTTCCAGGGTCACCGCCAGGAACACCACCGAACGCTCCGGCTTCGGCTCCTGGTGGGCCATTGCTTCGGCCACTTCGAGAATGCCGGCCACGCCGGTCGCGTTGTCGACCGCGCCGTTGTAGATGTTGTCGCCGGTCTCGCCCTCGTGCTTGCCCAGGTGATCCCAGTGCGCCATGTACAGCACGGCCTCGTCGGCACGCTTGCTGCCCGGCAGTACGCCCACCACGTTGCGCGATTGCTTCTGCGCGATCTGGCTCTTCAGATCGACCGCAGCGGTGGCCTTCAGCGGCACCGGCTTGAAGCCGCGCTTGCTGGCGTCCTTGTACGCCTGCGCCAGGTCCAGGCCGGCACCGGCGAACAGTGTCTTGGCGGCGTCGGCACTCAGCCAGCCCTGCACCGGGATGCGGGCTTCCGGGTCATCCTTGGCCGGCAGGTCGTACTGCGGGCCCGCCCAGGAGTTCTTCACCACGTCCCAGCCATAGGAGGCGCCGGCGGTGTCGTGCACGATCAGCGCGGCGGCGGCGCCCTTGCGAGCGGCCTCCTCGAACTTGTAGGTCCAGCGGCCGTAGTAGGTCATGCGCTTGCCGTCGAACAGCTTCGCGTCATCGACGTGGAAGCCCGGGTCATTGACGAACATGACGACCGTCTTGCCCTTCCAGTCCTGGCCGGCGTAGTCGTTCCACTTCTGCTCCGGCGCATCGACGCCGTAGCCGACGAACACCAGGTCGCTGGCATCGACCTTCACTTCGGCCTGGCCGGTACGGGTGCCCACCACCATGTCGGTGCCGAACTTCAGCTCGGTGGTCTTGCCGCCCTGGGTGATCTTCAGCACGGTCGATTCGTTGGCCGTGGTCTCGGTCATCGGCACGTCCTGGAACCAGCTGTCGCCGTTGCCGGGCTGCAGGCCGATGCGCTGCATCTGGTCGCGGATGTAGTTGACCGTCAGTTCTTCGCCCTTGCTGCCCGGGGCGCGGCCTTCGAATTCATCCGAGGCCAGGGTCTTGACCATTTCGGCGAAGTCGCCGGCGTTGATCTCCGGCGAGAACGAATGGGCGGCCGGCTTCGCAGCGGCGGTGTCGGTGGCCGGCGCGGGCGCCGGAGTGTCTTCGCCTTTGCAGGCGCTGAGCGCGGCCGCAGCGGCCAGGCACAGGAGGAGTTTGCGGGGCATCGTCGATTCCTGGAAAACAAAGGGCGGCCACACCTCGTGCGCGGCCGGTAACAGCGAGTATCACCGAACCGATCGGCCCGGTGCGCTCAATCCGCCGGAGCGGTTTCGGTGTCGAACGGAATCGGCTCGGCGCCGGTGACCGGCCCGATACGGGCGGTGCGGTGCACGTACAGCACCACCTCGCGTTCGAACTGCAGTGGGCCGTTGACCACGGCATTCGGGCCGATGATCACGCGCGGCTTGCGGCTGGCGGTCAGCGAGACGCTGAAGTTCGGCTTGCGCACGTGCAGGCCACCGTTCACCTGTGAACCGATGCCGACGGTGATATCGCCGTTGACGGTCTCCACGTCCTTGCCGACGCGGCTTTCGACCAGGCCGATGCCACCGTTCACGGTTTCGACGCCGCCTTCGATCTGGCTGCCGCGATCGCTGAAGATGCTGCCGTTGACCGTGCTGACGTCGCCACGGGCGATCACTTCGCGGCCCAGGCGCACGCCACCGTTGACCGTCTCGATCTGGCCGGTGCGTGCGCGGTCGGCGACCTTGACCCCGCCGTTGACGGTGTCGATGCTGCCGGTCTCGACGCCTTCACCGACGCGGATACCGCCGTTGACGGTATCCAGCTTGCCGTAGCGCTGGCCGGCGTCGGCGCTGATGCTGCCGTTGACCTTGCTGATGTCTTCCTGCGCCGCAACCGGCCCGGTGGCCAGCAGCACGCCCAACAGCAGCGGAATGGAAAGAGTTTTCATGGGGACCTCGATGGATGTGCGGCTGGCAGGCCGCGTGCGGAGATGTCACCATTCCCCGGTACCCCCTGCAACTGCCTGAAGTCACTGGAAAGCCCTTGCGCGACAACGCCTTCCCATCACGCCGACATCACATCGCCGCCATTCGCGGCGGGCGCTGCCTGCTGCTGGGGCTGGCGTTGGCCCTGGCCCTGCCGTTGCCCGGTGCTGCGCAGACCACCCGCGAGACCGAGCGCAAGCTGCAGAAGCTGCGCACCGAACTGAAGGGCGTGGCGCAGGAGCGCCGGCAGATCGAGGGGCAGCGCGGCCAAGCCTCGCAGCAGTTGCGCGACGCCGACGAGAAAGTCGCGCGCAGTGGCCGCGCCCTCGCGCAGACTGAAAGCGCCTTGCGCGAACAGAGCCAGGCGCTGGCCGAGGCCGAGCAGCGCCGCAGCACCCTGCAGACCAACCTGGCCCAGCAGCATCGCGAGCTGGCCGGGTTGCTGCGCGCGGCCTACCAGCTGGGCAACCACGCACCGCTGAAACTGCTGCTGTCGCAGGATACGGTGGCCGACGCCAACCGCGCCCTGGCTTACCACCGCTACCTGCAGCGCGAACGCGCGCAGCGCATCACCACGCTGACTGCCGACCTGAAGGAACTGGAGGCGCTGCAGGCGCAGATCGCCGAGCGCCGGCAGAAGCTGCAGGGCAGCCAGCGCGACCAGAAGCAGCAGGCCGCCACCCTGGCGGCCGATCGACGTGACCGCGCGCAGACCGTGGCTTCGCTGGACGAGCGCTTCAAGGACAAACGCGAGAAGGAACAGGCGCTGGGCCAGGACGCCAAGGCGCTGGAAACACTGCTGGCCAATCTGCGTGCGGCCGCCGCCCGTGCCGAGGCCGAGCGTCGCGCGGCTGCGCGCCGTGCGGCAGCGGAGAAGGCCGCCGCAGAACGTGCGGCACGCCAGGCCGCCGCGCAGGGCCGGCCGCCGCCGCCCACCAAGGTGCCGCCTGCCGTGGCCTCGGCGCCCGCCCCGAAGGTTGGAGGCCTGGGCTGGCCGTTGTCCGGCAATCTGCTGGCGCGCTATGGCGGCAAGTTGCCTGACGGCCGCACCAGCAGCGGTGTGCTGATCGGTGCGCCGGCCGGCAGTACCGTTACTGCGGTGGCCGATGGCACCGTGGTGTTCTCCGACTGGATGACCGGCTACGGCATGATCCTGATCGTCGACCACGGCAACGGCTACATGAGCCTGTATGCCCACAACGACACCCTGCTCAAGGATGCCGGCGCCCGGGTCAGCCGCGGCGATGCGGTGGCCAAGGTCGGCAATTCCGGCGGCCAGGGCGTGACCGCGCTGTACTTCGAGCTGCGGCGCGGCGGGCAGCCGGTCAATCCGGACAGCTGGCTGCAGCGGCGCTGAATCCAGCACTACCGCAGGCATGGCGGATTCAACGGGAATTTAGCTGTGCTTCGCGCATAATCGGTGCATGTGCCTTGGGCACGATGCCATCGTCGACAGGAGTGATCCATGCGCGCAGCCCGTACCGCCACCCTCTTGCTGGCTCTGTTGCCAGCGCTGTCCTGGGCGCAGCAGACCGCGCCCGCCCCGAGCCAGGAAACCAGCGGGCAGGCGGCGAACAGCGAGGAGGCGGTGACCTCGAAGGTGCCGTTGGAAGACATCCGCCGTTTCGTGGCGGTCTACAACGCGGTTCGCGCCGCCTACGTCGATCCGGTCGATGACAAGAAGTTGATGCAGTCGGCGGTGCGCGGCCTGCTGCTCGACCTTGATCCGCACAGCACCTATTTCAACAAGGAAGACGCGCAGGCCTTCGACGAGCAGGCCAGCGGCGCCTATGAAGGCATCGGCGTGGAGCTGCAGCAGCAGCCGGACAACGCCAGCATGAAGGTGATCTCGCCGATCGACGACACACCGGCGGCGAAGGCCGGCATCCTTGCCGGTGATCTGATCATCGCCATCGACGGCAAGCCGATAAGCAAGATCGACGCCAGCGAACCGCTGCGGGGCGCCGCCGGCAGCAAGGTGGTGCTGACCATCGTGCGCGAGGGCAAGCCGAAGCCGTTCGATGTCAGCCTCACCCGGCAGACCATCCGTGTGACCAGCGTGCGCAGCCGCCTGCTGGAACCGGGCTATGGCTACATCCGCCTGAGTACCTTCCAGGCCGACACCGGTTCTGATTTCCAGAAGCATGTGCAGCAGCTGCAGAAGCAGTCCGGCGGCCAGCTCAAGGGCCTGGTGCTGGATCTGCGCAGCAACCCGGGTGGCCTGCTGACCGCCGCCGTGCAGGTGGCCGACGACCTGCTCGACAAGGGCAACATCGTCAGCACCCGCGGCCGCATCAGCATCAGCGATGCACGTTTCGATGCAACGCCGGGCGATCTGTTGAAGGGCGCACCGGTGGTGGTGCTGGTCGACGCCGGATCGGCCAGCGCATCGGAAGTGCTGGCCGGCGCGCTGCGCGACAACAAGCGTGCCCGCGTGGTCGGCAGCCGCACCTTCGGCAAGGGCTCGGTGCAGACCGTGCTGCCGCTGGACAACGGCGATTCGGTGAAGCTGACTACCGCGCGTTACTACACGCCCAGCGGCAAGTCGATCCAGGCCACCGGCATCGTGCCGGAGGTCGAACTGAAGCCGGCCGCTACGCCGGTCGAGGATGCACTACCGGCCAGCCTGAGCGACTACAGCGAAGCGACCCTGCCGGGCCATCTGCGCGGTGACGACGAAGGCACCGAGGGCTACCACGCCGGTGCGGTACTGCCGGGCGATGGCCCGATCAACGACGCGCTGGCCGAGCTGAAGAACCCGGGTTCGGTGGCTGCACGTCTGAAGGCCGAGGCAGCGAAGGCCGCTGCGGCCAAGGGTGCGAAGGCGGCGGCCGCGAAGCCGGAGGCCACGCCGGATGCGAAGGCCGAGCCGAAGGCGGAGAGCAAGCCGGAAGCAAAGCCGGAAGCAAAGCCCGCTCCGGCCCCTGCCAAGCCCTGACGGTAGCGCCGGGCCATGCCCGGCGACGAAACCTGCAGTCGAGCGAGCTCGACGCTACGAACGAACGAGCGGGTGCATGGAGCCGGCCAGCGGCCGGCACTACCAGGGGTCAGAAACCGTGGCGCTTGCGCAGCTTGCGGGCGATCGCGGCGCGCACGTAGACCCCGTACACCAGGCCGAACATGAAGCCGCCGATGTGCGCCCACCAGGCGACCATGCCGAAGCTCGGGCCGATGTGAGCGAACACCACCTGCAGTGCGGCCCAGACGCCGATCAGCAGGTAGGCCGGCGCGCGCACGAACTCCAGGAACAGGCCGAGCGGGATCACCACGCCCAGCCGGGCGCCCGGGAACAGGGCCAGATAGGCGCCGATCAGTGCGGACACCGCGCCGCTGGCGCCGATGATGATCTGGTCCGGGCTGCCCATGGTGTAGATCGCCACCAGGTTGGAGACCGCACCGCCGACCAGGAACAGCAGCAGCAACCGCCACGGCCCCAGTACCCGCTCGGCGGGCAGGCCGAAGATCAGCAGGAACACCAGGTTGCCCAGCAGGTGTGACCAGTCTGCGTGCAGGAACAGGGCCGTGAACAGCCGCAGCACGCTGCCGTCCTGCAGGGTCGCCCACCAGTCCAGCGGGTGGGTCAGGCCGGTGGACAGGGCGCCCCAGTCCAGCCAGAGGCTGCCCCGGGCGTCGTCCGGACGCGAGATCGACCACAGGAACGCCAGCCACAGTGCCGCAAACAGCACGGGCGTGGCCCAGCGCAGGGCCGCCTTCTTGCGCGACGGGAGGGAGACGAACATGGGCAATAGCCTAGCGTGCGGGCGCCTGCGGCGGGATTTGTCCTGTTCAGCTTTTGAGACGAAAAAAGCGCCTGCGCCGTTATTGTTTCATTAACAGCTCTGGGTAATACTCGCATACGGCGTCGTATGTCGGGAGGGGAATCCGGCGCGCTCCGAAGGGCCCCAGGGCCTGCCGGGCGCAGGCGCACTCAGAGCACCATCACCGCTTACCGGAGAGAGAACTACGATGCAAACCGCTTCCACCATTGCCCGACTGACCCTGCTGGCCGTCGGCGTTGCCGGTGCGCTGGCCGCCGCCGATGCCAACGCTGCCGCCTTCCAGCTGAAGGAAAACAGCGCCAAGGGCCTCGGCCGCGCGTTCGCCGGTTCCGGCAGCGCCGAGGGCGACGCCTCCATCATCGCCGTCAACCCGGCCGGCATGCGCCAGCTGGAAGGCACGATGGTCCAGGGCGACCTGAGCGCCATCAGCTTCAAGGCCGAGTTCAAGGGCCAGGGCCGCAATGCGGCAGGCCGCCCGCAGACCGGTGGTGACGGCGGCGACGCCGGCATGATCGCTCCGGTCCCGGCTGCGTACTTCCACATGCCGATCGGCGAGAAGGCCCACTTCGGTGTGTCGCTGACCGCACCGTTCGGCTTCAAGACCGAATACGACAACGGTTGGGTCGGTCGCTACAGCGGCCTGAAGACCGATCTGAAGGCCATCGACCTCGGCTTCGCCGCGTCGTATGACGTCAACCCGTACGTGTCGTTCGGCGCGTCGGTGTTCGTCGAGCACCTGACCATCGAGCTGAGCAACGCCGTTGACTACGGCAGCATCCTGGCCGGCGCCGGCGCTCCGGGCTTCGCCCCGGGCAGCTCGGATGGCACCCTGAAGATCGAGGGTGACAACAATGCCGTGGGCTGGACCGTCGGTGGTCTGTTCTCGATCGACGAGAACACTCATATCGGCCTGAGCTACCGTTCGAAGGTCGAGCACAAGATCACCGGTGGTGATGCGACCTTCAGCGGCGCCGACCGCGCCCGTTCGCTGCTGACCAACTCGCCGCGTACCCGTGGCTGGTTCATGGACACCAGCGGCAAGGCCACGGTGACCATGCCGGCCTCGGCCACCCTGAGCGTGACCCACAAGGTCAACGACCGCTGGACCGTGATGGGCGACGTGACCCGCACCGCCTGGTCGACCGCGTTTGACAGCGTGACCGTTGACTACGCTTCGCCGCAGCCCGATTCGGTTCTGGAGTTCGGCTACCGCGACACCACCTTCGTGTCGCTGGGCGCCGACTACAAGCTGAGCGACACCGTCACCCTGCGCGGTGGTGTTGCACTGGACCAGACCCCGACCACCGACGCACACCGCGACGTGCGCGTGCCGGATACCAGCCGCAAGTGGCTGTCGCTGGGCGTGGGCTGGACCCCGTCGGCAAACACCGAGTACAACTTTGGCTACACCCACCTGTTCACCAGCGATCCGAACGTGAACGTGCCGGCGACCACTGCCAACCAGGGCAATTCGCTGTCGGGCAAGTACAAGGTCCGTGGCGACGTGCTGGCGGCTTCGTTCCAGTACAAGTTCTGATTCGGGCCTCGGCCTGACGCAGTACACGGAAGGCCCCGCGCAAGCGGGGCCTTCTTTTTTGTGGGGCGGTTTGGGGCATCCACGCATGGCGTGGATCCACGACAATAGCGCCATGAACCTGTCCGATCCGAACTTCCAGCTGGAGCTGGCCGCCAACATCGCCGTCGCCGGCTCGATCCTGCTGGCCGGACGCAACAACGTGCACACCTGGTGGCTGGGCATCGTCGGCTGCGCATTGTTCGCCGCTGTGTTCGAGCGTTCGCACCTGTACGCGGACATGGTGCTGCAGTTCTTCTTCATTGCCATCAGCGTGCTGGGCTGGTGGCAGTGGCTGCGCGGCGATCACGGTGCGCCGCTGCCGATCACCTCATTGCGACCGCGTGCATGGGCCTGGCTGGCGCCGCTGGCGGTGGTGGCCACGTTCGGCTACGGCTGGATGCTGACCCGCCTGACCAATGCCTATGCGCCGTACATCGATTCGGCGGTGCTGGTGCTGAGTGTGATCGCGCAGATCCTGATGATGCGGCGCAAGCTGGAATCGTGGTGGGTGTGGCTGCTGGTGAATACCGTTGCAGTGCCGCTGTACTACAGCCGAGGCCTGCACCTGACCTCGATCCTCTACGTAGGTTTCTGGATCAACGCGCTGGTGGCATTGCGCCACTGGCGGCACCTGATGCGGGGGTAGAGCCGAGCCCATGCTCGGCTGCACCGTGCAAGCCGAGCATGGGCTCGGCGCTACAGGAAACAAGGCACAAAAAACCCCGCTTTCGCGGGGTTTTTCGTTCACCGCATCAACCGGGCGATCAGTCGCCCAGGGTCAGCAGCGAGGCGTTGCCGCCGGCAGCGGTGGTGTTCACCGTTACCGTCTTTTCAGTGGCGAAGCGCAGCAGGTAGTGCGGGCCGCCGGCCTTCGGGCCGGTGCCGGACAGGCCCTGGCCGCCGAACGGCTGCACGCCGACCACCGCACCGATCTGGTTGCGGTTGACGTAGACGTTGCCGACGTGGACGCCGTTGCTGATGCGGTCGACGGTCTCGTCAATGCGCGAATGCACGCCCAGGGTCAGGCCGTAGCCGGTGGCGTTGATCTGGTCGATCACCGCGTCGAGCTGGTCGCCCTTCCAGCGGATCACGTGCAGGACCGGACCGAACACTTCCTTCTGCAGCTGGCCCAGGTCCTTCAGTTCGTACGCACGCGGTGCGAAGAAGGTGCCGTTGGCTGCTTCGACAGACAGCTCGGCGGCAGCAATCAGGCGCGCTTCGCGGTCCATGCGTTCGGCGTGGTCCTGCAGGATCTTCAGCGCGTCGGCGTCGATCACCGGGCCGACGTCGGTGGACAGCAGGCCGGGATTGCCGACCTTCAGTTCCTTCATCGCACCGGCCAGCATGGTCATCACCTTGTCGGCGATGTCGTCCTGCACGAACAGCACGCGCGCAGCCGAGCAGCGCTGGCCGGCCGAGGTGAAGGCCGAGCCGATCGCATCCTTGACCAGCTGTTCCGGCAGCGCCGAGGAGTCGGCGATGAAGGCATTCTGGCCACCGGTCTCGGCAATCAGCACACCGATGGCGGCGTCACGTGCAGCCATCGCGCGGTTGATCGCACGGGCGGTGTCGGTGGAGCCGGTGAAGGCCACGCCAGCCACGCGTGGGTCGGCGGTCAGCGCGGCACCGACGGTCGCGCCGTCGCCAGGCAGGTACTGCACCACGTCGGCCGGCACGCCGGCGTCATGCAGCAGCTTCACCGCGTAGTAGCCGATCAGATTGGTCTGCTCGGCTGGCTTGGCGATGACGCTGTTGCCGGCGGCCAGTGCAGCGGCCACCTGGCCGAGGAAGATCGCCAGCGGGAAGTTCCACGGGCTGATGCAGACGAACACGCCGCGGCCATGCAGCTGCAGCTCGTTGGATTCGCCGGTCGGGCTCGGCAGCTTCTCGGCGTGGCTGAACTGCTCGCGTGCCTGCTTGGCGTAGTAACGCAGGAAGTCCACCGCTTCGCGCACTTCGGCGATGCCGTCGGGCAGGCTCTTGCCGGCTTCCTTCACGCACAGTGCCATGAACTCCGGCATGCGCGCTTCCAGCTGGTCGGCGGCGTGCTCGAGGATGGCGGCGCGGCTGGCGGCCGGGGTGCGGTTCCAGGCCGGCTGCGCGGCCACGGCATTGGCCAGTGCCTTCTGCACGGTGGCGGCATCGGCGGCCTGCCACTGGCCGACCACTTCGCGGGTGTCGGCCGGATTGGTCACCGGCTGCGTGGCGCCGGCTGGGTTGGCACCCGGCACCAGCGGCGCGGCCGACCACGGCTTGACGGCGGTGTTGAGCTGCTCGGCCAGGGCGCGCAGTTCGTTGTCGTTGGCGAGGTTGGCGCCCATGGAGTTCTTCCTGTCGTGGTTCTGGCTGCGCAGCAGGTCAACCGGCAGCGGGATCTTGGGATGCGGAATCGATTCGAACGAAGCAACCATCTCGACCGGATCGCGGATCAGGTCGGCGATCGGTACGCGCTCGTCGGTGATGCGGTTGACGAAGCTGGAGTTGGCGCCGTTTTCCAGCAGGCGGCGCACCAGGTACGGCAGCAGGTCTTCATGCGAACCCACCGGCGCGTACACGCGGCACGGCAGGTTCAAGCGGTCGGCCGGCACCACTTCGGCGTACAGGTCGTCGCCCATGCCGTGCAGCTTCTGGTGCTCGTACACGCCGCCATTGGCGATGCTGCGCACGGCCGCGATGGTGTGTGCGTTGTGCGTGGCGAACATCGGGTAGATCGCGTCGGCATGGGTGAACAGGCGCTTGGCGCAGGCCAGGTAGGAGACATCGGTGTTCTGCTTGCGGGTGAACACCGGGTAGCCCGGATAGCCTTCGATCTGCGCGCGCTTGATCTCGGCGTCCCAGTAGGCGCCCTTGACCAGGCGCACCTGCAGCCGGCGACCGGCGCGGCGCGCCATGTCGGCCAGGTGGTCGATCGTGTACGGCGTACGCTTCTGGTAGGCCTGCACGACCACACCGAAGCCATCCCAGCCGGCCAGCGACGCATCGGAGAACACCTGCTCGATGATGTCCAGCGACAGTTCCAGGCGGTCGGACTCTTCGGCGTCGACGGTGCAGCCGATGCCGTAGCTCCTGGCCAGCTGTGCCAGTTCCAGCACGCCCGGCACCAGGTCCTTCAGCACGCGCTCGCGCTTGGCATGCTCGTAGCGCGGGTACAGCGCCGACAGCTTGATCGAGATGCCCGGGGCGTTGTTGACGTCGCCGTCCGGGCGGCCACCGCGTGCCTTGTGATCGCCACCGATGGCGTGGATCGCACGTCGGTAGTCTTCCAGGTAGCGCAGCGCGTCCTTCATGGTCAGCGCGCCTTCGCCCAGCATGTCGAACGAGTAGCGGTAGCTGGCGTTGTCGCCCTTGTGCGAGCGCGACAGCGCTTCGCTGATGGTGCGGCCCATGACGAACTGGTGGCCCATGATCTTCATCGCCTGGCGCACGGCCAGGCGCACCACCGGCTCACCGACGCGGCCGACCAGGCGCTTGAACGCGCTGGGCGCATCGGCGCGGGTTGCGTCGTTCATCTGCACCAGCTTGCCGGTCAGCATCAGGCCCCAGGTGGAGGCGTTGACCAGCACCGAGTCGCTGCCGCCCAGGTGCTTTTCCCAGTCGGCATCGGCCAGCTTGTCGCGGATCAGCTTGTCGGCGGTGTCCTGGTCCGGAATGCGCAGCAGCGCTTCGGCCACGCACATCAGCAGCACGCCCTCCTCGCTGCCCAGGTCGTACTGGCGCATGAAGGCTTCGATTGCGCCCTGGTCCTTGGCGCGCACGCGCACGCGGCCGACCAGGTCGGCGGCCAGCGCCTGCACCTTGGCCTGTTCCTCGGCGGGAAGGCGCGCCTGTGCCAGCAGTTCACGCACGTGGCTGGCCTCGTCCTTCAACCAGCCATCGGTGATGGCCTGGCGGAACGGGTTGGGGGACGCCGGCAGTTCCGGCGACAGCAGCGCGCCGGGACGCGAAGCGTCGCTGGCGGCAGGGGAGGAGAAGGGTGCGTTCATGCCGGTCCGGCCAATGGAAAACTTGGCGATTTTAATCATTTTTGCGGCTTGGGGAAGTGCCCCGCAGCCACCTTCGTGAAGGGCTGATAGCCCCTAACGGTAGTGGGTTCAGCCTGTTCAGAAAGTCCTGCAGAATTTGTGCCGAATTCGTCATTCGCGTTGCCGGGGTCATGCTGTGTTGCAGCATCGGAAAAAGTGTGAATGCACCCTTGCTACTGGCGAGAGGGCGGGGCTACCATCGAGACGTTTCCCGCGGCAGGAACGCGGTTGCGACATGATCGAGGTGCTTACAGCTCCAGATGGATCAGGTACGCAGCTGCGACTGCGTCCCCCACGGGCGCTCGATGCCCGGCAGTTCGTCCTGTTGTTTGCTGTGTTGTCGGGAGCGATGTGGCTGGTGTCCGCCTTCGGGTGGTTGGCCGGCAATGCATTCGCCCCCCTGTTCGCGCTGCTGTACAGCCTGCTGCTGGCAGCCGCGTTGCGCGCGTTGTGGCGCAGCGGTGAACGGCAGGAGGAGATCCGGGTAGTACCGGCGTGCGTGGAGGTCATCCCCGTACCCGGTGGATCGCCGGTGTTCCGGGCCCACCCGCACTGGGTGCGCCTGCTCACCGACGACGAGAAGGTCCGGCTGGCATCCAGCGGCCGGCAGGTGGAGGTGGGGAGTTTCCTCGCGCCGGCCGAACGTCAAACGCTTGTTGAAACGCTTGAAGATTTGCTCGCCGCCAGCGATGGCGGCAACCGACGACGCTAAGGGTCTAGGCAATGAAGCAAAGCAGAGGGTGGGGCACGAAGTGCGTTGCAATGGTCGCCACGATGGCGGCTCTGCTGTCGATGCCGGGGACGGCACTGGCCCAGGCGGCCGATCCAAAACCGTGGCAGCTGAACATGGGCAAGGGGGTGACCCAGACCTCACGCCTGGCCTGGGAATCGAACAATCTCTCGCTGATCGTCTGTACGGTGATCGGCGTGATCGTGTTCGGCGCCATGGCCTACGCCATGTTCAAGTTCCGCAAGTCGAAGGGCGCGGTGGCCGCCACCTTCAGCCACAACACCAAGGCCGAAATCATCTGGACAGTGATCCCGGTGATCATCCTGGTGGTGATGGCGTGGCCGGCCACGGCCAACCTGATCAAGATGTACGACACCCGCGATGCCGAGATGACGGTGAAGGTCACCGGCTACCAGTGGATGTGGAAGTACGAGTATCTCGGTGAGAACGTCACCTTCACCAGCCGCCTGGACCGCGAGTCCGACCGCGTGCGGCAGAGCGGGGTCGTGCCGACCCGTGAGAGCCATCCGCATTACCTGCTGGATGTCGACAACCGGCTGGTGCTGCCGGTCGATACCAAGGTGCGCTTCGTCATCACCTCCGACGACGTGATCCACGCCTGGTGGGTACCGGCACTGGGCTGGAAGCAGGACGCCATCCCCGGTTTCATCAATGAAGCCTGGACCAGCATCGAGCAGCCCGGCGTCTACCGCGGCCAGTGCGCCGAGCTGTGCGGCAAGGACCATGGCTTCATGCCGATCGTGGTCGAGGCGGTGTCCAAGGAGGAGTTCAAACAGTGGCTGGCGCAGCGCAAGCCGGCGCCGCCCGCTGGGCCGGCAACGCCGGCGGCACCTGCCGAACCGGCTGCACCGGCTGCACCGGCGAGCGAGGCACCGGCTGCGCCTGCTGCTGCAGAAGCGGGCAGCGCACCTGCCACCGCTGCCAGCGGCGCGTGATGTAAAGCCCGCGGCCGCTTGCGGCTGCGGTGACAACCGATTCTGAGAGGTGTTTTGCAATGGCGCACTCGGCAGTTGGGCACGACGATCACCATCACCAGCAGAGTTTCTTCGAGCGTTGGTTCTTCTCGACCAACCACAAGGACATCGGCACGCTGTACCTGGGCTTCAGCTTCATCATGTTCATCATCGGCGCGGCGATGAGCGTGGTGATCCGGGCCGAACTGGCGCAGCCGGGCCTGCAGTTCGTCAAGCCCGAGTTCTTCAACCAGATGACCACCGTGCATGCGCTGGTGATGATCTTCGGTGGCGTGATGCCGGCCTTCGTCGGCCTCGCCAACTGGATGATCCCGCTGCAGATCGGCGCGCCGGACATGGCGCTGCCGCGCATGAACAACTGGTCGTTCTGGCTGCTGCCGGTGGCGTTCAGCCTGCTGCTGCTGACCCTGTTCCTGCCCGGCGGCGCGCCGGCCGGTGGCTGGACGCTGTACCCGCCGCTGTCGCTGCAGGGCGGCTACAACGTCGCCTTCAGCGTGTTCGCCATCCATGTGGCCGGCATCAGTTCGATCATGGGCGCGATCAACATCATCGCCACCGTGCTGAACATGCGTGCGCCGGGCATCGATCTGCTGAAGATGCCGATCTTCTGCTGGGCCTGGCTGATCACCGCGTTCCTGCTGATCGCGGTGATGCCGGTGCTGGCTGGCGCGGTAACCATGCTGCTGACCGACAAGTTCTTCGGCACCAGCTTCTTCAACGCCGCCGGTGGCGGTGACCCGGTGATGTACCAGCACATCTTCTGGTTCTTCGGGCACCCCGAGGTCTACATCATGATCCTGCCCGCCTTCGGCGTGGTCAGCGAGATCATCCCGACCTTCAGCCGCAAGCCGCTGTTCGGCTACCAGGCGATGGTGTACGCCACCGCGGCCATCGCGTTCCTGTCGTTCATCGTCTGGGCCCACCACATGTTCACCGTGGGCATGCCGCTGGGCGGCGAGATCTACTTCATGTTCGCCACCATGCTGATCTCGATCCCGACCGGCGTGAAGGTGTTCAACTGGGTCAGCACCATGTGGCGTGGCTCGCTGACGTTCGAGGCACCGATGCTGTGGTCGGTGGCCTTCGTCATCCTGTTCACCATTGGTGGCTTCTCCGGCCTGATGCTGGCGATCGTCGCCGCCGACTTCCAGTACCACGATACCTACTTCGTGGTCGCGCACTTCCACTACGTGCTGGTGACCGGCGCGGTGTTCGCGCTGATCGCCGCGGTGTACTACTGGTGGCCGAAGTGGACCGGGCGGATGTATAGCGAGAAGTGGGCCAAGGTGCACTTCTGGTGGTCGATCGTGTTCGTCAACCTGCTGTTCTTCCCGCAGCACTTCCTCGGCCTGGCCGGCATGCCGCGGCGTATTCCCGACTACAGCGTGGCCTTCGCCGACTGGAACCTGATCAGCTCGATCGGTGCGTTCGGCATGTTCGCCACGCCGTTCATGATGGCCGCGATCCTGCTGTCCTCGCTGCGCAACGGTGAGAAGGCCGAGGCCCGTTCCTGGGAAGGTGCGCGCGGCCTGGAATGGACGCTGCCGTCGCCGGCGCCGGCGCACACCTTCACCACGCCGCCGACGATCCGCCCGGGCGACCTGGCACACGACGACATCAGTCATTGAGGTGCGCGATGCACAACGAAGGCCCGCTGCAGACCTGTAGAGCCGAGCCATGCTCGGCTGATGCCCTGGGTAGAGTCGAGCCATGCTCGACTGACGAAAAGCAGCCGACCAGCGGTCGGCTCTACCAGGGTGGAAGCATCGAGCAGCAGCGCCAACGCGCCAGGCGCACCGCGCTCTGGGTCGGCGCCATCGCCGTGCTGGTCTACGTCGGCTTCATCCTCAGCGGGGTGATCGGCCGATGAGCGAGGCGCCGGCCAGCACACCGTCACCCAGTGCCGGGCTGCCGCGCCTGATCGGCGTGGCGGTGGCGGTGTTCCTGCTCACGTTCTCGCTGGTGCCGCTGTACCGTATCGCCTGCGAGAAGGTATTCGGCGTGCGCCTGGAGCGCGGTCCCGGCAGCGAGGCCAGTACCGGCGCCGTGACCGGCAAGCGCACCGTGCGCGTGGAATTCGATGGCGGGGTCAACTCACGGCTGCCATGGTCGTTCCATCCCGAGCAGCTGACCATGGACGTGGTGCCCGGCGAACTCAACGAAGCGCTGTACTTCGCCCGCAACGACAGCCAGCAGGCAGTGGTCGGCAGCGCGGTGCCTTCGGTGGCGCCGGCGCGCGCGTCGGGTTTCTTCAGCAAGACCGAGTGCTTCTGCTTCACCGCGCAGACGCTGCAGGCCGGCGAGAAGCGCGACATGCCGGTGCGCTTCATCGTCGATCCGGACCTGCCGCCGGAGATCAAGACGATCACCCTGTCCTACACCTTCTACCGCAACGACGCGCTGTCCGATCGGCTGGCTCCGGCCGCCACCTCGGAAGGCGCGCACGCCGCACCCTGACCCCGGATACCGACATGGCCCAGACACCGACCGACGCCAACGTGTACTTCGTCCCGGCCCAGAGCAAATGGCCGTTCGTGGGTTCCATCGCGATGATGGTGACCATGGTCGGCGTGGCCAGCTGGCTCAACGATGCCAGCTGGGGACGTTGGACGTTCTACATCGGCATCGCGATGCTGGTGCTGACCCTGTTCTGGTGGTTCAGCGATGTGGTGCGCGAATCGCAGGCCGGCAACTACAACCATCAGGTCGATGGCTCGTTCCGGATGGGGATGATCTGGTTCATCTTCTCCGAAGTGATGTTCTTCGGTGCGTTCTTCGGCGCGCTGTTCTACACCCGCAACCTGGGCCTGTCGTGGCTCAGCGGCGAAGGCCGCGGGGTGATGACCAACGAGCTGCTCTGGCAGGGCTACTCGGCGGGTTGGCCCACCAATGGCCCGGCGGCGATCGGTGGTGCGTTCCAGACCATTCCGGCCTGGGGCCTGCCGCTGATCAACACGCTGATCCTGCTCACCTCCGGCGTGACCCTGACCATCGCCCATCACGCGCTGAAAGCCGGCAACCGCCGCCAGCTGCTGATCTGGCTGGGCCTGACCGTGGTGCTCGGCCTCGGCTTTCTGACCCTGCAGGCGGAGGAATACATCCACGCCTACAAGGAACTGAACCTGACGCTCGGTTCGGGCATCTACGGTTCGACGTTCTTCATGCTGACCGGCTTCCACGGCGCGCACGTGCTGCTGGGCACGATCATGCTGATCGTGATGTGGCTGCGTTCGGCGAAGGGGCACTTCACCCGCGACAACCATTTCGGTTTCGAAGCCGCCGCGTGGTACTGGCACTTCGTCGACGTGGTGTGGCTGATGCTCTTCATGTTCGTCTACGTGCTTTGACCGCGCACGTATCGGTGGCCTCAGCCGCCGATACCGTGCGGTTTGATCCAGCCCATGTAGATGCTCACGATCACCAGTACGATCAAGGCCACCGACACCCCGATGCGGCGTGTCAGTGCGTTGACCGTGCGCTTGGTCTGGCCGCGGTCGACCAGCAGGTAATACAGGCCGGCGCCCAGATTCCAGACGATGACGATCAGAAACGCGATTACCAGCAGGGTCTTCAGCGAATCACTCATGCGCGGCTCGAGGGCAGGGTGGATGCGCCTATCTGACCGCGTTTGCGCGGACTTGTCATGATGCGCCAGCACACGCGCGTGATCGGATGGCTGCTGGCGCTGCTGGCGATGGCCGGTTTCAGCGCATTGGGGCTGTGGCAGCTGCAGCGCATGCATGCCAAACAGGCAATGTTGGATGCGCAGGGTCCAGCCGTGGCACAGGCGCTGCCACTGGCGCAGGCTCTGGCGCAGGCTCTGGCGGCGCCCGGCGCGTTGCACGGCGTGGCCGACCACGGCCGCTTCCTGCCCGGCGTGGTGCTGCTGGACAACCAGACCCGGCATGGTCGCGCCGGGGTGAAGATCTATCGTCCGTTCCGCAGTGACGGAGGCAGCGTGCTGCTGGTCGATCTCGGCTGGCGCGCGCTGCCGCCGGATCGCACGCTGCCGGATGTGCCGGCGCCGCCTTCGCCAGTGGCCGTGCGCGGGCTGCTGGCGCCGCCGCCGTCGGCGGGACTGGCACTGGGTCCCGCATTCTCCGCAACCGATGAGGCCGGGCGTTGGCTGGCCAGCCGCTTGCCCGCCGAGGGTCTCGCGCAGGCGCTTGGCCTGCCGGCATTACCCGACCGCGTGCTGCGGCTGGATCCGGCGCTGCCGTTCGGCGACGAACGCGATCTGGACCTGCTGCCGAACACGCTGCCGCCGCAGCGCCACCTGGGCTACGCCGTGCAGTGGTTCGGGCTGGCGCTGACCGTGCTGGTGGTGGCGCTGGTACTGGAATGGCGCAGGAGGCGCCCCATCGCCCGGTAGTGCCGGCCGCTGGCCGGCAATCCCTCGGTTTCCTGGGGGCCGGCCAGCGGCCGGCACTACCGGCATCCCTTTCCCAACCATGAGAAAATGCCCCGCATGAACACTGCTACGTCCCCGCAGGCGCGCGGCTCCGGCCGCCGGACCCTGGTGCTGCTGTTTGCCGTGTTCTTCGGGGCGATGGCGCTGGCCGCCGTGCTGCGCTTCACCGGCTGGCAGCCGACCGGGCACCGCAATGCCGGCCAGCTGCTGAAGCCGCCGGTCGACCTGCGGCAGCAGGCTCCGGCCCTGGCCAATGGCCAACCCTACCCTTGGAACCCCGAGGCGCGTACCTGGCGTCTGCTGGTGGCACCGGCCGGGGCCTGTGATGCGCAGTGCGTCACTTTGTCGCAGGGACTGGGCAAGGTGTGGCAGCTGTTCGGCCATAACGCCGATAATGTCGAGATTCTGTGGCTGGGAACGCCACCGGCGTCGATCGCCTCGCTGCCCGCGTTGCGGCCGCTGGCTCCGTCGCCAGCCCTGCGCGCGGCGTTGCCGGGCGTCGATGATCCGGCGGGCCTGCCGGTCTACGTGATCGATCCGAACGGCTTCGTGATCATGCGTCATGCCCCGGGCAGCGACCTCGGTGGCCTGCGCAAGGACATGGCCACGTTGCTGAAACTGAAGTGAGTCCTGTTTGATGAGCCTTTCCGCGCGTCCGGCGCTGCACCGCAATTTCCACCGCCTGGCGTGGTTCGCCATGATCATGACTGCGAGCACGATCATGTTCGGTGCGTTCGTGCGTCTGTCCGATGCCGGCCTGAGCTGCCCGGACTGGCCGACCTGCTATGGGCAGGCCACCTGGCCGCAGCATGTGGAAGAGACCCTGGGCCACCCGGCGACGGAGATCCGTCCGCTGGAAACGCACAAGGCCTGGCGTGAGCAGGTGCACCGCTTCCTGGCCGGCGCGCTGGGCATCGAGATCCTGACCCTGGCGCTGCTGGCCACGCGCAAGCGGCGATTCGGAAGCACGGCGGTGGTGACCGCCTGCGTGCTGGTGGCCGCCGGCATACCGCTGTACATGATGGGCTGGCATGGCACGGCCAGCGCCCTGGCGCTGATCGGCGAGGCGATCCTGCTGATCGCCGCGCTGCGCTGGAGCAACATCGACCTCGCCCGCGCTGCGTTGCTGACCTTGGCGGTGGTGATCTTCCAGGCCCTGCTGGGCATGTGGACGGTGACCCTGCTGCTGAAGCCGGTGGTGGTGATGGGCCATCTGCTGGGCGGCATGCTGATGTTCGGCCTGCTGGTGTGGATGGCGTGGCGCGCCACGCACATGCCGATCACCCTGGCCGAAGCACCGAAGCTGAAGTGGCTGCTGCGCATCGGCGTGGCGGTGCTGGTCACCCAGATCGCACTGGGCGGTTGGGTCAGCGCCAACTACGCGGCGCTGGCCTGCGGCGGCGGCAGTGCCTCGCTGGACAACTTCCCGCGCTGCGCCAACCAGTGGTGGCCGCAGCACAATTTCGTCGAGGGCTTCACCCTGTGGCGCGGCATCGGCGTGGACTACGAAGGGGGCGTGCTGGATGGCGCCTCGCGTATCGCCATCCAGATGGCGCACCGCATGTTCGCGGTGGTGGTGGCCGTTTACCTGCTGTGGCTGGGCGTGCGCCTGTTCCGGTTGCCGAGCATGCGTGGCTGGGCCAGCGCGCTGATCGCGCTGCTGGTGCTGCAGGTCACCCTCGGCATCCTCAATGTAAAGCTGGCGCTGCCGCTGGAAGTGGCGGTGGCCCACAACGGCGTGGCCGTTGCCCTGTTGTTCGTGCTGGTCAGCCTGCTGGCCCGCCTGCGTGCCCCGGACTGATTCCATGTTTTCCAATTACCGCCAGTACTGGGACCTGACCAAGCCCAAGGTCGTCGCCCTCATTGTTTTCACTGCCCTGGTCGGCATGGTCCTGGCCATCCCCGGCGTGCCCAGCTGGGAGCAGGTGCGCGCCGGCGTGCTCGGCTTCCTCGGCATCTGGCTGGCGGCGTCGGCCGCGGCCGCGATCAACCAGCTGCTGGATGCGCACATCGATGCGCAGATGGCACGTACCTCGTGGCGGCCGCTGGTGGTGGGCAAGGTCAAGCCGTGGCAGGTGCTGGTGTTCGCCAGCGTGCTGATCGTGCTGTCGATGGTGATCCTGGTGCTGTGGGTGAACCTGATCACCGCAGTGCTGACCTTCGCCTCGCTGATCGGTTACGCGGTCATCTACACCGTGTACCTGAAGCGTGCGACCTCGCAGAACATCGTCATCGGTGGCCTGGCCGGCGCGATGCCGCCGATGCTGGGCTGGGCCGCGGTGACCGGCATGCAGGGCTCGTCGGACTGGGCGTACTCGTCGCTGCTGGTGCTGATCATCTTCATCTGGACGCCGCCGCACTTCTGGGCGCTGGCGATCTTCCGCCGCGAGGATTACGCCAAGGCGGAAATTCCGATGCTGCCGGTGACCCACGGCGTGGTGCACACCCGCAAGCAGATCATGGTGTATTCGGTGGTGCTGGCGCTGGTCTGCCTGCTGCCTTACCTGGTGGGCATGAGCGGTGCGTTCTACCTGGGCGGCGCGATCGTGCTCAACGCCGTGTTCCTCTGGTACGCCTGGCGCATGCTGGACCCGCCGGACGAACTGTTCTCGATGAAGATGTTCTATTACTCCATCGTCTACCTGATGGCGCTGTTTGCGTTCCTGCTGGTCGACCACTGGATCCTGCCCTGGTTGTGACCTCGGGGTCGGATCCCCGAAGGGGCTCTGACCCCGTCTGATCCATGGCGCCAATCCACTGTAGAGCCGAGCCCATGCTCGGCTGAGGGTGGGTTGGAAGAGCAGCCGAGCGTGGGCTCGGCTCTACACTTGATCTCTTCCAGTGGCGTCGCCATTGCTGTTCCTGACCCCAAGGAAAGGAGGGAGCAGGGATGCATTCGATCTTCCGCTGGACCACTGCGTTGCTGCTGGCGCTCGGCATGGCCCTTAATGCGCATGCCGATGACACCGCCGCGCAGATCCGCCAGCATGCCGGTGACCATCGCCTGCTGGTGCTGGGTGAGTTCCACGGTACCCGCGAGACGCCGCTGCTGGTACGGGAACTGATGGAGGCCTACGCGGCCGATGGTGCACCGGTGCGGTTGGCTTTGGAGCTGCCGACTGACGAGAACGCCGCGCTGGCGACCTATATGGCGTCTGCCGGCACGGCCCGAGCGCGGGCTGCATTGCGTGGCACGACGTACTGGAACGTCCGCAGCCGGATGCATGACGGCCGCCGCAACGAAGACATGCTCGACCTGATCGAAGCGGTACGCGTACTGCGTAGCCAAGGCCGCGACGTGCAGGTGTTCGGCTTCGACCGCGTGCTTCCCGCCGAAATGGCCGGCACCGGCGCGCGTGACCGGGTGATGGCCGAAGAAGTACGGGCACGAGCGCAGGTGCTGCCGAAGAAAGGGCGGCTGCTGGTGCTGACCGGCAACGTGCATGGCATGCGCACGCAGCCGAAGGCGATTGCGTACCCGCCGATGACCGCGCTGCTGAAGGATCTGGATCTTTACAACGTGCGTATCGAGGCGCGTGGTGGGGAAGGCTGGGGATGTACCGCCGTTCAGCGCTGCGGAGCACGTCAGCTGGGCAGCCATGAAGGTGCATCGCCCAGACTGGATACCGACGCCGACCGTAGTTACGACCTGTGGGTGTGGCTGCCGCGCTTCAGTGTGGCGCGGCTGCTGGACAGCGCTTCGGTCTGGTGATCATCCACGCGCCGTTCAACCGCCAGCCGAGCATGGGCTCGGCTCTACAGTAGATCCACGCCATGCGTGATGTTTTCCCGCAGCGGCCCACGCGTCCAGTAGATCCACGCCATGCGTGGATGGATTTGCGGCTCAGGGCTTGCGCCGCGCGTACCGCTGCGCGATCACGCCGCAGACGATCAGCTGGATCTGGTGGTAGATCATCACCGGCAGCACGATCGCGCCGAGGCTTCCACCGGCGAACAGCACCTTGGCAATCGGCACGCCGGTGGCCAGGCTCTTCTTCGAGCCACAGAACACGATGGCGATCTCGTCCTCGCGGTTGAAGCGCAGGCGGCGGGCGATGAAGGTGATCAGCGGCATGGCGATGCCTAGCAGCACGGCGGCGACCACCGCCACGGCCAGCAGCGACAGCAGCGGTGTCTTGCTCCACAGCCCTTCGGTCACCGCTTCGCCGAACGCGGAGTACACCACCAGCAGGATGGTGGCCTGGTCGGTGTAGCGCAGCAGCGCGCGCTGCTTCTCCACCCAGCCGGCAATCCACGGCCGCAGCAGGTGGCCGGCCACGAACGGCACCAGCAGCTGCAGCATGATGCCGCCGATCGCGTGCAGCGGGTCGTGCACGCCGCCGGAGGTACCGGCCAGCGCGGTCAGCAGCAGCGGCGTCAGGAACACACCGAGGATGCTCGACAGCGACGCGCTGCATACCGCCGCAGGCACGTTGCCGCGTGCCATCGAGGTGAACGCGATGGACGACTGCACGGTGGAGGGCAGGGTGCACAGGAACAGCACGCCCAGGTACAGCTCCGGGGTCAGCAGCCAGCCCGACAGTGGCTTGAACATCAGCCCCAGCAGCGGGAACAGGATGAAGGTGCAGGCCAGGATGGTCAGGTGCAGCCGCCAGTGCAGCATGCCGCCGATGATCGACTCGCGCGGCAGGCGCGCACCATGCAGGAAGAACAGCGCGGCGATGGCGACGGTGGTGACATCATCGAGCACGATGGCGGCGGCGCCCTTCATCGGCAGCAGCGAGGCCAGGCCGACGGTGCACAGCAGGGCGAGGGTGAAGTTGTCCGGTCGCAGGCGCGACCACCAGCGGGTCATGGTGGGCAGAGTCCTTGGTGCGGAGGGTTCAGGGCGAGGTGACCGGCGTGGCCAGGCGCTGGCGGGTGGCGGCTTCCAGCGACTTCAGGCCGGCACGCTGGCCGAGCTGCAGGGCCTGTTCCGGGCTGGCGTGTTCGTAGCGTGCATTGATCAGGCCGAGCACGGCACCGGCGCGGTTGCCGGAGGCGCAGTGCAGCAGCACCGGCCCCTGGCTCTGCTGCAGGGCCTGGTGCACGGCACGGATGTTGGCTGCATCCAGTCCGTCGGCGCCGGCCACCGGAATGCGTACGTAGCGCAGGCCCAGTGATTCGGCCACGCGGGTTTCATCGAAGCCGCGGTCTTCGTCGGGCTGGCGCAGGTCGATCACGGTGCGCACGCCCTGCGCGGCCAGGGCCTGCAGCTGTGTGGCGCTGGGTTGGCCGCCGGCATACAGGCCGGGGCGGACTTCGTTCAGGGGCGCGTCTTCGGCCAGGGCCGTCAGCGGCAGGCAGAGCGACAACAACAGCAGGCAGGTCAGGCGCAGCAGCATGGTCCTCTCCGTGAAAACGTTCTGCCCGCTACAGGCGCAGTCCGGCCCGCGCTTTCAGCAGCTCGCGCAGTTCGTATTTGTCAGTATCGTCCAGACCCTGTTGGCGCTGCTTTGCCAACAACTCCTCCAGACGTTGCACCAGCAGCTGTTTCTCCAGCTGGGCCACGGCATCGTGCAGTTCCTGGGTCCACATCGCGTCGTCGCCGGGCATCGTCTGCGCGGCCAGCGTGTGCAGTGACGCCTGTTCCTCACGCCCGTCGAAGTGCTCCAGCAGTGCGCCGGTGCTGATGTCCGGACGTTGCTCGACCAGGTCCAGCAGCTCCAGCAGCAGCTCTACGCCCGGCAGGCGCAGGCCCTGGAAGTGGTGCTTGCCGCCCAGCGTCAGCGCCAGCGACGGCTGCTGCAGCAGTACGGCGATCGCGCCGCGTACCAGGCTGCGCTTGGCCACGGGTTGGATCGTCCGCTGCGGCTGGCGTTGCGGCATCGGTGCGCGCGCTGCCTGGGCATTGCCGCCAAGGCCGGTCAGCTGCGCCAGCTGCTGCTTCATCAGGTCGCCGAAGGCGCCGTCGGGAATCTGCGCCAGCATCGGCTTTGCGCGCTCGGCCAGGCGCGCCTTGCCGTCCAGCGTGCCCAGGTTGATTTCGCGGGTGAGCTCGTCGAAGAAGAACTGCGACAGCGGCGTGGCCTGTTTCAGGCGTTCGTTGAAGGCCTCGGCGCCTTCCTTGCGCACGATGGTGTCCGGGTCTTCGCCATCGGGCAGGAACAGGAAGAAGGCCTGGCGGCCATCCTTCATGCGCGGCAGCACCGACTCCAGCGCCTTCCAGCCGGCGCGGCGGCCGGCGGCGTCGCCATCGAAGCAGAAGAACACATCCGGTGCGTTGCGGAACAGCAGCTCGGCATGGTCCGGCGTGGTTGCGGTACCCAGCGTTGCCACCGCCTGGGTGACCCCGAACTGGAACAGCGAGACCACGTCCATGTAGCCCTCGACCACGATCAGCCGCTCGATCTTCTGGTTGGCCTGGCGCACCTGCCACAGGCCGTACAGTTCGCGGCCTTTGTGGAACAGCGCGGTCTCGGGTGAGTTGAGGTACTTGGGGCCGTCGTCCTTCTCGAACACGCGGCCACCGAAGGCGATCACCCGGCCACGGCGGTCGAAGATCGGGAACATCACCCGGTCGCGGAACTTGTCGTAGACGTGGCCGCGGTCGTTCTTGGAGAACAGGCCGGCGCGGTCGAGCAGCTTCATGCGCCGCTCGTCCTTGCCCAGCGCATCGCGCAGGCCGCTGTAGCCATCCGGCGCGTAGCCGATCTGGAAGCGCGCGCGGTTCTCTTCATCCACGCCGCGGCCATCCAGGTAGCTGCGTGCCTTGTCGCTGCCTTCCAGGTTGCTCTGGAAGAACTTCGTGGCCGCCTCAAGTGCCGAATACAGCTCGCGGCTGTCGTCCTGTTGCTGCGGGCTGCGCGGGTTCTCGCTGCGCGGCACTTCCATGCCTGCGCGCTTGGCCAGTTCATCCACCGCGTCGAGGAATTCGAGGCGGTCGTAGTTCATCAGGAAGCTGATCGCGGTGCCGTGCGCGCCACAGCCGAAGCAGTGATAGAACTGCTTGGTGGGCGAGACCGTGAACGACGCCGAGCGCTCGTCGTGGAACGGGCAGCGCGCCGCGTATTCCTTGCCCTGGCGCTTCAGCGGCACGCGGCTGCCCACCACCTCGACGATGTCGGAGCGGGCGAGCAGGTCGTCGATGAAAGCGTCGGGGATACGGGCCATGGGCAACAGAACGGGGCGCGGCCGCAGGGCGCGCAGCAGGGGCGGCAGGTTCCCCTAGTTTACTCGCTGGCGGTGCCGGGGCTGGCCTGTTCGGACTCGACCCCGGCCTTGGCCAGCTGCGCCCGTGCATGCTGGCGTTCGTCGATCACCGCGGTCATCAGCGCACCCACGAAGAACACGGCGGTGGCGTAGTAGATCCAGACCAGCGAGATCACCAGCGCGCCCATCGAACCGTAGGCACTGCCCGGGGCCACGGTGGCGATGTAGACGCCGATGCCATAGCGGCCGAGGGTGAACAGCACCGAGGTGATCGCACCGCCAATAAAGGCCTGGCGCCAGGCCACGCGGCGGTCCGGCAGGTAGTGGTAGAGGAAGGCGAAGGCCAGCGTGTACAGCAGCAGCGAGGTCAGGTAGCCGATCGCCGGCAGTACCGAGGGCAGCTGCGCGAACACCACCTGCAGTGCGGTGGTGGCGGTCATCGACAGGATCAGCAGGAAGCCCAGCGCCAGCACCACGCCGAACGAGAACACGCGCTTGCGCAGCCAGGCCTTGACCCCTTCCAGGCGCTGGCCACTGGTATGGAAGATGCGGTTCAGCGCGTTCTGCAGCTGGGCGAACACCGCAGTGGCGCCGACGAACAGCAGCAGCGTGCTCCACAGCCCGGCCAATGAACCGACGCTGGGCTGGCTGTTGGCGTTGTGCAGCACGGTGTCGGCGACGCTGGCCACGCTGCTGCCGGCCACCGAACCGATCTGGCTGATCAGCGTCTGTTGCGCAGGCGGGTACAGCGAGGCGGTCAGCCACAGCAGCAGCACCAGCAGCGGTGCCATCGACAGCAGGGCATAGAAAGAGACCGAGGCGGCCTGGGTCAGCACGTCGATTTCGACGAAGCGCTTGGCCACTGCCATCGGGAAACTGTCCTGCAGGCGGTCAGCGTAGTGGCGAAGCCGTGCGGGGATGCCGTGGGGACGCGTGTCGGCGGGGGAGTGCGATTGCTCGACCATGGGGATGTTGTAGCAGCCGGGGGTCGAAGGTGCGGTGAAGCGGGTGCATCAATGGGGTCAGAGCCCTTCCGCGATGCGAAAGGGATCCGACCCCGGCAATGGCTTACGCCAGCTGCTGCTTGACCAGCTTGGAGACCAGACCCATGTCGGCCTGGCCAGCGAGCTTGGGCTTCAATGCGCCCATCAGCTTGCCCATGTCGGTCGGACCGGAAGCGCCGGTCTCGGCGATGGCGGCCTGGATCGCGGCGACGATCTCGGCTTCGCCCATCTTGGCCGGCAGGTAGGCTTCGATGACCACGATCTCGGCGCGCTCGATCTCGGCCAGGTCCTCGCGGTTGGCGGCTTCGAACTGGCTGACCGAGTCCTTGCGCTGCTTGACCATCTTGTCGAGCACGGCGATCACGGCGGTGTCATCCAGCTCGATGCGCTCGTCCACTTCGCGCTGCTTGATGGCGGCGTTGATCAGGCGGATCACGCCCAGCTTGTGCTTCTCGCCCGCCTTCATGGCGGCCTTCATGTCTTCGGTGAGCTGCTGCTTCATGCTCATGAGGAACCTCGTGGTGGTAGGTGGGGCGGGGCGGATGCCCGAACCCGGAAACGCAAAAAGCCGGCGACGCTCGCGCGTGCCGGCTTCGGCTCCATCGCGACAGGCAAGCCCATCGCAATGAAGATGCGTCCGATCAGTACAGGCGCTGACGCTTGGTAACGTCGCGCGACGAGCGGCGCAGCTGACGCTTCACAGCAGCGGCGGCCTTGCGCTTGCGCTCCTGGGTCGGCTTTTCGTAGAACTCGCGCTTGCGGGTTTCGGCCAGCACACCGGCCTTTTCGCAAGTGCGCTTGAAGCGGCGAAGAGCAAACTCGAAGGGCTCGTTCTCGCGGACTTTGACGCTGGGCATGGAATCTCCGGGACACAGTAGAACCGGGTCACGCCCGGCGAGCCGCACATTATAGCGGCGAATAGACAAACTGCAAGCGGCCAACCCTGAATACGGGCCAGGGGTTCGAAAGCAGTGAGACCTGCACGTCCCCCGAGGGGGCGGCAGGGGCGTCATAATAGCAGGCATGCGAGTCCTTGGCATCGAATCTTCCTGTGATGAGACCGGCGTGGCGGTGTATGACACCGACCTGGCCGGCAGCGCGGCCCTGCGCGCCCATGCGGTCTACAGCCAGATCGCCCTGCACGCCGAATACGGTGGTGTGGTGCCCGAGCTGGCCAGCCGCGACCACGTCCGCAAGTTGCTGCCGCTGGTGCGCCAGACCCTGGCCGAAGCCGGCCTGGGTGTAGGTGATATCGACGGCGTGGCTTACACGGCGGGTCCCGGCCTGGTCGGCGCGCTGCTGGTCGGCGCGGGCGTGGCGCGGTCGCTGGCCTGGGCGCTGGAGGTGCCGGCGGTGGGCGTACACCATATGGAAGGCCACCTGCTGGCCCCGCTGATGGAGGACGACCCGCCGGAAGCGCCGTTCGTGGCGCTGCTGGTGTCCGGTGGCCATACCCAGCTGGTGGCGGTGGACGCGATCGGCCAGTACCGCCTGCTGGGCGAAACTCTGGACGACGCGGCCGGCGAGGCCTTCGACAAGACCGCCAAGATGATGGGCCTGCCCTATCCGGGCGGCCCGCAGCTGGCCAGGCTGGCCGAGCAGGGCACGCCGGGTGTCTACCGCTTCGCGCGGCCGATGACCGACCGCCCGGGGCTGGATTTCAGCTTCTCCGGCCTGAAGACCCAGGTCCTGATGGCCTGGCGCGACAGCGACCAGAGCGAGCAGACCCGCGCCGACATCGCCCGTGGCTTTGAAGATGCAGTGGTCGAGACCCTGTCGATCAAGTGCGAGCGCGCGCTGGAAGCGGCCGGCACCAATGTGATCGTGGTGGCTGGCGGCGTCGGCGCCAACAAGCGCCTGCGCGCACGCCTGCAGCAGATGGCCGAGCGCCTTGGCGGCCGTGCCTGCTTCCCGCGGCCGGCGTTGTGCACCGACAACGGCGCGATGATCGCCTTCGCCGGCGCGCTGCGGCTGCAGGCCGGCCAGCACAGCCCGCCGAAGGTCGAGGTCACCCCGCGCTGGGACATGGCGACCCTGCCTGCGGTGTAAGCCCCGGAACCGGTAGCGCCGGGCCATACCCGGCGGACGCATTACGGACGCCCTGCCAACGGCGACGCCGCCAATACCGTCGTTGCCCGCTCATGGCGTTGCAACCAGCCCAGCGTATGCGGGCAGCGCGCATGGATCAGCCGCCCGATCGCAGCCAGGTCGGCACCGATGTCGCGTTCCAGGATGGGTTCGTGGTGGGCGATCCGATTGCGCAGGAGGCGGATGCGTCCGATGTCTGCGTGGATGCTCGTGCGGACGACGCTGAGAGCATTCTGTGGCGCGTTCGGCAACGCAATCTTCAAGCCCCGCGTCCAGATGGCTCCCTCGAAGCGCCGCGTGAAAAGCTGCTGCCAGAACGCGAAGCGAAGGCTGGCGATGATCTCCTGAGTGTCCATCCGACGACCAGCCTGTCTATGGAGATCCTGCAAGGCCGACAACGCGCCATCTGCTGGCATCCGCTGCAGCAGTGCAGGATGCCAGGGCCAGCGCGGCCCAAAGGCATGCGCCAGCGCCGCGGCCACCGCGTTGCGGATTACGATTTCACAGACGTGCAGGGGGGATAGCAGCGCGCCGCACATCTGCATGTTCCATACGTAAAGCGAGGCGGCATCCAAAGAGTGCCGGTCCGCGATACGTTTGTACGTCGCCCACCGTGGGCGTGACAGCGCTGCCTGCAGGATTCGTTGCTCTCTCATCAAATGCGGGACCACATGGCGGATCATCAGCCTGCGCTGGTTGCCGCTGGCGTGATATCGGGCAATGCCGCCGCGTCAGGCAGCAGAATTCCTGTATTGCCCTTGGCTTCCTCCAGCATGTCGCGATTGACTCTGGACCGTCGAGGGAATGAACGTCATGATCTGCATCGTGTGCTTCGGGACTCGCGGCTGGATTCCAGCTCCCCCCGAGGACGTTGAGAGGTACCAAAGGGCCCCGCTAGCAGGGCCCTTTGTTTTTTGGAAATGCGGGCATAGTCGGAATCGCCTCTTGATCCGCAGACCTCACCCGCTTCAATTTCGACGCCTGCGCCACCGGGACTCGCGGCTGTTCAACAGCTCCCCCCGGGGACAAGCGGTAGTACCAGAGGGCCCTGCTAGCGGGGCTCTTTGTTTTTCCCAGTGCCGCATTCCTGCCGGCCACCCACCGCCCGTTCCGGGCAGGCTCACCGCCGTGCCGTTACCATGGCCCCCTGTACTCGGGCTGGTAAGCGCAATGGACAAGGTTTTCATCGAGGGGCTGACGATCGACGCCCTGATCGGTATCTACGATTGGGAACGACGGATCCGCCAGGACCTGGTGTTCGACCTGGAGATGGGCTTCGACAACCGTCGTCCCGCGGCCTCCGACGACATCGCCCATACCCTGAACTACAAGGCGGTGAGCAAGCGCCTGGAGCAGTTCGTGCGCGAGTCGGAATTCGGCCTAGTGGAAACCCTGGCCGAGCGCTGCGCACAGATCGTGCTGGACGAATTCGACGTGAAGTGGCTGCGTCTGAAACTGAGCAAGCCGGGCGCGGTGCGTGGCGCGCGCGCGGTGGGCGTGATCATCGAGCGCTCGCGGGACTGATCCGGTAGTGCCGGCCGCTGGCCGGCACCCCCAACAACAACGACAACGCAAGGAGACAACTGATGGTGGACGCGGTGGTGGCGGTACAGTGGCTGGAAAAGCTGCAGAACACACTGGAACCCTATCCCGGCGCCTACCTGGCGTTGATGATCACGGCGCTGCTGGTCGCAGCCGGCCTGGCCAACTGGGTGACCAAGCGCATCCTGGTGCGTGGCCTGCGGCGCCTGCTGCAGCGCCTGCCCGGTGCCGAGTCCGGGCGCGGCAGCCATCTGATGCGGGTCATCTCGCGCCTGTCCAACGTGGTGCCCAGCCAGGTGATCGCCTCGGGCATCACCCTCATTCCCGACCTGCCACCCGGCCTGGTCAACGTCATCATCAAGCTGTGCATCGTATGGGCCGTGCTGACGGTGTCGATGGCGTTCTCGCATGCGCTGGACGCGGCCAACAGCCTGTACGAGCGCAAGCCCGATGCGCGCAACAAGCCGATCAAGGGCTACCTGCAGGTGGTCAAGATCGTGGTGTTCGTGGCCGCCGGCTTGTCCATCATCGCCACCCTGCTGGGGGTGAAGCTGGGCCCGCTGGTGACCGGCCTGGGCGCGGCCACCGCAGTGCTGATGCTGATTTTCCAGGACACCATCCTGTCGCTGGTGGCCAGTGTGCAGATCAGTGGCGATGGCCGTGTGCGCATCGGCGACTGGATCGAAATGCCCAGCCAGAATGCCGACGGTGACGTCATCGATATCGCGCTGCACACCGTCACCGTGCAGAACTTCGACAAGACCATCACCACCATCCCGACCAAGAAACTGGTGACCGAGTCGTTCAAGAACTGGCGCGGCATGCAGGAGGCCGGCGGCCGCCGCATCAAGCGTGCGCTGTATCTGGACCAGCACAGTGTCGGCTTCCTGGACGAGGGCGACCTGGCCTTCCTTGGCCAGTTCGCGCTGCTGCGTGATTACCTGCAGGAGAAGGAGCAGGAGCTTGGCCAGTGGAACGGGCGCCTGCGCGAACAGGGCGTGGCCGAGGTCAACAGCCGCCGGGTGACCAACCTGGGTACCTTCCGGGCCTATGTGGAGCGCTACCTGCGCAACCACCCGGGCATCCATACCGACATGACCCTGCTGGTACGGCAGCTGCAGCCGACCACCGAGGGCCTGCCGCTGGAGCTGTACTGCTTCACCCGCAGCACCGCCTGGGGCGAGTACGAGGCGGTGCAGTCGGACATCTTCGACCACCTGCTGGCGATCCTGCCGGCCTTCGGCCTGCGCGTGTTCCAGGCCTCCAGTGACGCCATGTTGATGGCCGGGCAGCGCCAGTTGGCCGGCTCGGAGTAAGCTGCGATGCCTCCGGCGGGGCCATACGGACCCCGCTGGTGGCTGAAACTGAATGAAAAAACCTCTCGCCAAATCGCCCGGGATCGCTAGAATGCCGGGCTTGTAAACGTTTTCATCAAGGACTGCCGGTGGCCTCCGATCGCATCGAATCCCTCATTGCCCAGATGACCGTCGAGGAAAAGGTCGGCCAGCTGGGTGTCTTCGCGGACATGGTCCGCCCGTTCGCCCCGGACGTGAACCCGGAAGCCAACGTGCGCAATGCCGACCAGGTGCTGCAGCAGGTGCGCGAGGGCAAGGTCGGTTCCCTGTTCAACGGCGTGGGCGCCGAGCTGGGCCGCCGCATCCAGCAGGTCGCCACCGAAGAGAGCCGCCTGGGCATCCCGGTGATCCTGGCCGCCGACGTCATCCACGGCATGCGCACCGTGTTCCCGATTCCGCTGGGCGAGGCCGCCAGCTTCGAGCCGGAGCTGGCCGAGCGCACCGCCCGTGCCACCGCCGTCGAGGCCACCGCTGCCGGCCTGCACTGGACCTATGCGCCGGCGGTGGACATCGCCCGCGACCAGCGCTGGGGCCGTGGCGCCGAAGGTGCCGGTGAGGACGTGGTGCTGGGGTGTGCGTTCGCCGCCGCCCGCGTGCGCGGCTTCCAGGGCAGCGACCTGCGCGCTGCCGATTCGCTGCTGGCCACGCCCAAGCACTTCGCCGCCTATGGCGCGGTGATGGCCGGCATGGAATACAACATGGTGGACATCTCGCCGCAGACCCTGCGCGACGTGCACCTGCCGCCGTTCAAGGCTGCGTTCGACGCCGGCGCGATCACCGTGATGTCCTCGTTCAATGACATCAACGGCGTGCCGGCCAGTGCCAACGCCGAACTGCTGACCGACATCCTGCGCGGTGAGTGGAAGTTCCCGGGCGTGGTGATCTCCGATTACACCGCCGACATGGAACTGGTCGCGCACGGTTATGCCGCCGACGACCGCGATGCCACCGCCAAGGCGTTCACCGCCGGCCTCGACCTGAGCATGCAGAGTGGCTTCTACGCCGAGCACCTGCCGGGCCTGGTCGAGAGCGGCGACGTGCCGATGGCGGTGCTGGATGAAGGCGTGCGCCGCATCCTGTGGTTGAAGGAAACCATCGGCCTGTTCGACGACCCGTACCGTTCGCTGGACCCGGCGCGCGAAGCCGATACCTCGCATATCGCCGACCATGACGAACTCTCGCGCGATGCCGCGCGCCGCTCGATCGTGCTGCTGAACAACCGCGACAACGTGCTGCCGTTGCAGAAGACCGGGCAGAAGATCGCACTGATCGGCCCGTTCGTGCAGGACCGCGAGAACATCGAAGGCTGCTGGACGCTGTTTGGCGACAAGCAGCGCTACGTGGACCTGGAAACCGGCGTGCGCGCCGCCATCGGCGATGAATCGCTGCTGGAAATCGTGCCTGGCTGCGAACTGGAAGTGGCCATCCCCGGTGGCACCGAAGCGGCCGTGGCCGCCGCGCTGCGCGCCGACGTGGTGGTGCTGGCGCTGGGCGAACCGCAGCGTTACAGCGGCGAAGCGCAGTCGCGCGTGGAGATCACCCTGCCGCCGGCACAGCAGGCGCTGGCCGAAGCGGTGGCGATGACCGGCAAGCCGCTGGTGGTGCTGCTGCGCAATGGTCGCGCGCTGGCCATGCAGGGCGCCGTGCGTAATGCGCAGGCGGTGGCGGTGACCTGGTACCTGGGCACGCAGACCGGCCATGCCGTGGCCGATGTGCTGTTCGGCGATTACAGCCCGTCGGGCCGCCTGCCGGTCAGCTTCCCGCAGGTGTCCGGCCAGCAGCCGTACTTCTACAACCACCCGCGCACCGGCCGGCCGGAACTGCCGACCATGTCGGAGTTCAAGGCGCGCTGGCGCGAGATTCCGAACGAGCCGCTGTATCCGTTCGGGCATGGCATCGGCTACACCAGCTTCGCCTACGGCGTGCCGCAACTGAGCGCAGCCCAGCTTGGCTGGGACGACACCCTGACCATCACCACCACGCTGACCAACAGCGGTGACGTGGCCGGTGAAGAAGTGGTGCAGCTGTATATCCACGACCGCGTGGCCAGCCGCGTGCGTCCGGTGCGCGAGCTGAAGGACTTCCGCAAGGTGGCGCTGCAGCCGGGCGAGTCCACCGAGGTGGTGTTCACCCTGAGCCACGAGCAGTTGGCGTTTACCGGCCGCGACGGCGTGCTGCGTGCCGAGCCGGGCCAGTTCGATGTGTGGGTGTGCGCATCTTCGGCCGTGGGCGAGGCCGTGCAGTTCGAGCTGCTGAAGGCCTGATCGAGAAAAAGGGGACGGAGGGGATTAAGTCGTTTGTGCCACAAACGACTTAATCCCCTCCGTCCCCTTTTTTGTTGTCCTCACTGCGGCGGCGCTACCATCGGCATCCTTGAACCGATGGATGCCCGCGCATGCGCATGATCGCTGTGTTGATTCCCGCCCTGTTTCTGGCGGCCTGTTCGCAGCCGCCGGCCGAGCCTGCGGTGGATGCACCGCCACCGATGGAGGCCAGTGCCGCGGCGACGCCTGCGGCTGAACCGGCGAAGGCTGCTGCCGAGCCGGCCGGCGCCGCACCGACGGATGCGCCCGCGGAAGACGCGCGTGCGCGCATTGAAAGCCTGCTCGGCGATGCCGCGCAGTACGAAAAGGTGTTCAACGCCTTCAGGACTGCGGTGGTCGGTGGTGATCGCGCTGCGGTGGTGGAAGAGGTGCGCTTCCCGCTGAATATCGCTAACGGAAAGAAGATCACCGGCCCCGGTGAGTTCCAGCGCAGCTACGAGAAGATCATCACGCCGGCGGTGGTCAAGGCGGTGTCCGAACAGGACTTCGGCAAGGTGTTCGTCAACCAGCAGGGCGTGATGATCGGCGATGGCCAGGTGTGGCTGAACGGGCAGTGCCTGGACCAGGCCTGCACGAAGACCGAGGTGAAGGTCATCACCATCCAGTGAATGCGAACGGCCCCGCATACGGGGCCGTTTCGTATGGGTAGTGCCGGCCGCTGGCCGGCAACCGCAGGATGCCGGAAGAACCCAGGGTGCCGGCCAGCGGCCGGCACTACCAGGACATCAGGTCTTCGGGGTGAGCTTCAGCAGGCGCGCCTTGTTGCCGTCTTCCAGCAGCCACAGTGCGCCATCCGGGCCCTGTTCCACTTCACGGATGCGTTCGCCCATGTTGAAGCGTTCGGCTTCGCGCGCGCTGTCGCCATCGAAGGCCACACGCACCAGCGAGGTGGATGACAGGCCGCCGATGAAGCCGCTGCCCTTCCACTGCGGGAACAGGTTACCGCTGTAGATGACGAAGCCGGCCGGCGAGATCACCGGCGTCCAGGTCACCTTCGGGGCGGCGAATTCCGGGCGGGTGCTGTGGTCGGGAATCGGGCGGCCGTCGTAATGGTCACCATTGGAGACGATCGGGTAGCCATAGTTGGCGCCGCGGACGATCAGGTTCAGCTCGTCGCCGCCGGCCGGGCCCATCTCGTGCGCCCACAGCTTGCCGTTGGCGTCGAAGGCCATGCCGAGGATGTTGCGGTGGCCCAGCGACCACACCTGCGCGGCAACACCGCCCTGCGAGGCGAACGGGTTGTCGGCGGGCAGGCTGCCGTCGTCGTTGAGGCGGATGATCTTGCCGAGATTGCCGCCCATGTCCTGTGCCGGATCGAACTTCTGCCGTTCACTGGAACTGATCCACAGCTTGCCGTCCGGGCCGAAGACGAGGCGGTGGCCGTAGTGGCCCTCGCCGCTGACCTTGGGCGTCTGTCGCCAGATCACCTTCAGGTCCTTCAGCTCACCGCCACCCTTGGCATCCAGCGCCAGCGTGGCGCGTGCGACGGCAGCGCCACGGGTGTCCAGCGTGCCCTCTTCGGCATAGCTGACGTAAATGACGTGGTTGCGGGCGAACTGCGGATGCAGGATCACATCGCCGAAACCGCCCTGGCCACCGTAGGCGACCTTGGGCACACCGGTGATTTCATGCTTCTGGCCACTGGCCAGGTCCAGATGCTGCAGCTTGCCGCGCTTCTCGGTCACCAGCAGGCTGCCATCGGGCAGGAAGGTCATTGCCCACGGCTGGTCGAAACGACTGATTTCGGTTGCGGTGAACGGTCGCTGGTCGGCGGCGTCTGTGCTTGCAGCGGAAGCTTTCTGCCCGCTGGCATCGGGGCCGGCGGCACTGCAGGCCGTGGTGGCGAGGATCGGCAACAGGCCGAGGGCGAGCAGCAGGGGCGTGCGGGTCATGGGTATCTCCAGCGGAAGGGGATGCGGATGGCCAGGCTCTCCCTTGTATACCACCGGGGCGGTGACGGTCCTGGCCCGAAGGTCCTGTTTCCCCCTGTGCGGCGGCGGCGGGATCGTCTAGGGTGGGTTCGCCCGGGCAAAGCATGCCCGCCTGACTGCAAGGAACCGCAATGAACGCACCAATCATCCATCGACCCTCGCCGGCCTTCATTGCCGCCTCCTGGGTGGCCCTGCTGCTCGGCGCGGTGGCCTACCTGGTAGGCCTGTTCAATGCGGAGATGCCGCTGAACGAGAAGGGCTACTACCTCACCCTGCTGCTGTTTGGCCTGTTCGCAGCGGTGTCGCTGCAGAAGAGCGTGCGCGACCGTGTCGAGGGCATTCCTGTGAGTGGCCTGTATTACGCGCTGTGCTGGTTCGCCTTGCTGTCTGCGCTGTTGTTGCTGCTGGTTGGCCTGTGGAACGCCACCCTGGTTCTGAGCGAGAAGGGCTTCTACGGCATGGCCTATGCGCTGTCGCTGTTCGGCGCGGTGGCGGTGCAGAAGAACACCCGTGACCTGATCGCCGCCGGTGGCGGTGAAAGCAAGCGCAGTGCAGGCGTGCCGCCGCTGCCGGAGCAGGAGTGATGCAGCAACGGTAGCGCCGGGCCATGCCCGGCGCTGCCGCATATCGGGTCCGTCAGGGGCCGCGTGCCAGGCGCGGTTCCACCTGCTGCGCTTCCTCCCAGCCACGGCGCACGGCATTGCGCGCCTGCGCCCACTCCAGCCGGCTCTTGCCACGTTCGCTGGCCCAGCGTGATTCCAGTTCGCCCTCCATTTCCTCGTAGGCGCGGATCATGTCCTGCGCGCGGGCCGAGTGGCCGATGCGGTAGGCCGGTTCGTAGTCGTCGAAGAACAGCTGATCGTCATAGTACGGTTCAGACGCATAGCGCTCGCGCCAGTAGTTGGAGATTGCATCACGCGGCGTGCTGTCATCCGGCACGCGGCCGGGGATCTGGTATTCGGCCATGGAAGGGCTCCGTTGTTGACGAAGCCTGATCGTGCCTGCGTGGCGGTTAACGGCCGGGGCCGGCAGCGTGATCGTCAGATCAATCTGCCGGTCAGGGCGCGCCACCGCTCACCCGGCGTCGGCATCCTTGCGCGGCAGTTTGTAGATCACTGCACCGATGGCGAACGCCACCAGCGCGGCGGCGATGTTCTGCCAGCTGGCACTGGCGAACAGGGCCAGGCACAGCAACAGCGCCAGTACCGGAATCAGCGGGCCACCGGGCAGCTTCAGCGCACCGGGGCGGTCGGCGTAGCGCTTGGCCAGTACCAGGACTGCGGCGGCAGTACCGATGTAGGCGAACAGGCGCGTGGTCATCGACAGCAGCGCCAGCTGCACGAATGACCCCGACAGCGCCAGGCCGAGCGCGATCAGGCCCTGGCACAGGATCGATGCGGCCGGTGTATGGAAGCGCGGATGCACCTGCGCCAGGATCTTCGGCCCGTAGCCATCGCGCGCGAGCGCGAACAGGAAGCGCGGGCCCATCATCATCGTGTTGCTGTTGGTGCCGAGGATGGAAATGGTCGCGCCCACGGTCAGGATCAGCGCGAGTGCCTCACCACCGAAGCCTGCGGCGGCGTCGGCCAGCGGCGTGGCCGAGCTGGACAGCCCGGCCAGCGTGCCCTGCGCCACCACCTGCACCGCTCCATAGATGACGGTGACGGTGATGATCATGGTGATCAGTGCGAACGGAATATCGCGGCGCGGATTGCGGTACTCGCCCGCTGCTGCCGGGATGTTCTCGAAGCCGGCGTAGGCGTACAGCAGCAGCAAGGCGGCTTCGCCCATGCGCTGCAGGTCGTGCGGGTCCGGGCGCTGGCCGGAGAACACCAGCTGCGGATCGATGTAGAACGCGCCGATGGCCACGAACAGCAGCAGCGGCAGCATCTTGCCGATCACCAGCACCACGCCGGTCCGCGCGGCCGAGCGCACGCCGATGATGTTGACGCCGGTGAGGAAGCCCAGCGACACCACGATCACCGCGATGCGGCCCATGCCGGCGCCGGCCCAGGGCCAGAAGCGTGCCACCGCATCGGCCAGCGCATTGCTGAGCGCGGCCGCCGAGCTGATGCGGGTCAGCCAGATCATCCAGCCGATCTCGAACCCGGCAAAACGGCCGAACGCCTCGCGGGCATACAGGTAGCTGCCGCCGGGTTCATCGAAGTAGCTGGCGGCCTGTGCGTAGCACAGCACCAGCAGCGCGACGACGATGCCGGCGGCGACCACGCCCCACAGGCTGAAGGGGCCGAGCAGGGCGACGGTGGCGGCCGGCAGCAGGTAGATGCCGCTGCCGATCACGTCGTTGATCGACAGGCCGACGATCTGCCAGCGGCTGACCGCGCGCTGCAGCTGCGGTTCGTCCTGCGCGCTCAACGGGCGTCTCCGCTCAGTGCGGGCAGTTGCCACTGTGCCTGCAGGCGCTTGTACTCGGCGCGCGGCAGCAGCACGAAGCGCGGCGTATCCTGCGGCCGCAGCCAGTCCAGCAGCGCCTGCATGCGTGGCTGCGGCATGGCGGTGCAGCCGGCGGTGGCCTCACCCGGCTGGCGCCACAGATGGGCGAAGATGCAGCTACCCTTGCCGGGCTGGTTGTCCGGGTTGTGGGCAATCACGAAGCCTTCCTGGTAGCGCACGTCGCCCTGGTTGTGCAGGTCCAGCCGCATCGGCTCGGTGGAGCCCTTGACCGCGGCGCTGCCGACCTTCCTCGCATCGACGATGCGGTTGTAGAACGGTGAACCGGGCACATCCATGCAGTAGCTGCTTTCAAGCATGGGCTGGTAGGCCATCGCAGTTCGGGGGCGGGTGATGGCATAGCCGAAGGCGCTGCCGAGCGCGAACACGCCGGCCGGGCTGCGGCCATCGCCTTCCTGCTTCTGCGGGCCTTCGCCCTGTGCCGGATGCAGGCCCAGGCCCCACGCGCTGCCGGTACGGCCGAGCGCGACCGGGAAGGCCTGCCCGTGCGCGCGCCAGCCCTTGCCGTCGCGTACATAGGCCTGCAGCTGCCCCTGGGTGCTGTTCCAGTTGTCGCTGGTGACCACGATCAACTGGCGTGCACCATCGAGCGGCGCAGCGTGGGCGGACATCGCAGCGGCAAGCAGCAGCGCAGTGGTGGCGAGACGGGCCAGCGAATTCATCAACGTGCGCTCCGGTCAGGAATCCAGCAGGTGGTCGATCCGCTCCAGATTCACCGCCAGTTGCTGCTGGCGGTCCGGATTGGCGTGGCAGAGCAGCACGAACAGGAAATCGAGCAGCGCGTGCATGGCGCTACGGTACAGCAGCTGCGCGACCTGCGGCGTGCGGTCGTGCGCGCACACTGCCAGCGCGGCATCAGCATGCGCGCGCAGCGGGTTGGCGGTGTGGCGGGTAATGGAAATCACCTTGCCGCCCATGTCCTGGAACTGCCGCGACAGCTGCGAGAGCTGGGGCAGGTTGCCGAACTCGGAGAACATCAACAGCGCGTCACCGGGGCGCGCGGCCGACAGGTTGGCCAGCATCAGGATCGGATCGGTATGCGGCACCACCAGCAGCCCGAGCAGCGACAGCCGCATGGCGAACTCACGCGCGTAGAGGCCGTCATCACCCAGTCCGTACACGAACAGCTTCGGTGCCCCATCGAGCAGCTGCACGATGCGCTCGATCTCCTCGCGCGGATTGGCCTGGCGGGTTTCCTCCTCGGCCTGTGCCTTGCTGCGGCGCAGGGCCTCGCCCAGGCGCAGGTAGTCGTCACCGCTGTCTGGTTCACTCGGCGCCTGTTGCGGATCGGCACCGGCGCGGGCCACGTCCTGGCCGATCGAATACTTCAGGTCCGGATAGCCCTTGAAGCCGAGCTTCTGGCTGAACTTCACCACGCTGGACTGGCTGATGCCCAACGCGCTGGCCAGCTGCTGGGACGAGTAGTCGCGCAGCAGGTGGGCGTTGTCGAGGATGAAGTCGGCGATGCGGCGCTCGATGGCCGACATCTGCCCGCGCTCGGAGCGGATCTTCAGCAGGGGCGGCATGCGGGGAGTCCGGGTATGTGTAGGCGCGTTGCGGTTGGCAGCGTAGAGCAGATTATGTGGTGGGTCGGGCGGGCGGGGTTTGCGGGGGACGCCGCAAGTACGTCCGTGTAGGCTTGGCCGCCGCATCCATGCGGCGGACACCCCCGCAAGCCCCACCCGCCCGACCTCGGACAGATCGCGCGCGTGCCAGCCGCGAAGGGGGTACGGGGTAGGGCAGAAGCAAGAGCAGGAGCATCCACGCATGGCGTGGATCTACGGGGTGCAGTTGTTGCCTTTGACGTTGAGTCCGCCTTCAAGCGAGCCGAGCACCGCAGGTCCGGCGAGGGCGAAGAGGCGCGGGTGTCCGAGCGTAGCGAGTTCCGCGCCGTCCCTCGGCGGGCCGAGGAGCGCAGGGCACCGACGTGCGCAGCACGTCGGCTCGCGGCCGGCGGAGCGCTTCTTTTGGTTACTTTTCTTTCCGCAGAAAGAAAAGTAACGCCCGACCCAAAGTCAGTTATACGCCAGGCCAGCCGCAAGGCAGAGATCAACCCAGCATCTCCAGCCCGCGCACTTCGGTGATGCCCAATCCTGGTACGTCGCTGATGCTGATCTCCGACTCGTTGAAATGCACGCCGCCGCTGACCGGGTCGAACTGGCCCAGCGAGGGACCGTCCAGGTCGACCTTGGTGATCACATCGCTCTTGGCCACGGCCAGATGCACGGCGGCGGCCACGCTGATGCTGGACTCGATCATGCAGCCGATCATGCAGGGCACACCGTAGATACCGGCGATGTCGGCGATGCGGATCGCGTTGGACAGGCCGCCGGTCTTCATCAGCTTGATGTTGATGATGTCGGCCGCGCGCTGCTGGATCAGGTCCATCACCTGGCTCGGGCTGAACACGCTTTCGTCGGCCATCACCGGCGTGTTGACGCGGTCGGTCACGTACTTCAGGCCACTGATGTCGGCCGCCTTCACCGGCTGCTCCAGCAGTTCCAGCACCACGCCGGCCTCTTCCAGTGTGCGCATCGCATGCACCGCCTGCTTGGCGGTCCAGCCCTGGTTGGCATCCAGCCGAAGCAGGGCGCGGCCTTCCACGGCGGCGTGGATTGCCTTGACCCGTTCGATGTCCAGACCGATGTCCTTGCCGACCTTGATCTTCAGCGACTCGAAGCCGCGCTCGATCGCTGACAGCGAGTCGGCCACCATCTTGTCGATGTAGTCCACGCTGATGGTGATGTCGGTGGTGATCACCGGGTCGCCGCCGCCCAGCATCTGGTACAGCGGCGCGCCATGCAGCTGTGCCCACAGGTCGTACAGCGCGATCTCCACCGCCGCCTTGGCACTGCTGTTGCGCTCCATCGCGGTCTGCACCAGCGTGCACAGATGGTTGAGGTTGACCACGTCCTGGCCGATCAGGCGCGGCGCGATGAAGTGGCGGATCGCCTCGATGATCGAGCCGTGGGTATCACCGGTGATCACCGCGGTGGCCGGCGCTTCGCCATAGCCGGTGTGGCCGCTATCGGTGCGGATCAGCACCACCACGTCTTCCACGGTTTCCACCGTGCGCAGGGCGGTCTTGAACGGTGTTTTCAGCGGCACGCGCAGCATGCCCAGTTCGATGGCAGTGATCTTCATTCAGGAGTCTTGGCACGCAGGCGTTGGATGTTGGTGATGCGATCGATGTAGCGGACGCTGTCGCTGGCCATCATCGGCTCCAGCGGGGTGACCGAAACACCATTGAGATGGGCCTGCACACGCTTGCCGTCGGCACCGAACCAGCTGCCGCCCGCCGTATCGTGGATGACCCAGGTGCGGCCGTCGACATGGCCGATGGCCATCATCACGTGGCCGGGGATGTAGACCAGATCGCCCACCTGCAGATCGGTGACGGCGCTGTCGCGCACGGCCTTGCCGTCCTTGCCGGTGAACGGTACGCGGTCCAGCGCCGGGCTGACCGCCTGCGCGCTGGTATTGCGCGGCAGCAGTACGCCGAAGCTGCGGTAGATCTCGGAAACGAAACCGCTGCAGTCGCGGGTGTCGTAGTCGTGGCCCCAACCGTAGCGCTCGCCGAGGAACTTGAAGGCCTGCTGCAGCAGCAGGCGTGGGGTCAGCGGCAGGTAGTCGGCGGCGGTGTCCTGCGAGCGCGGCAGCAGCGCCGGCACCAGCTTCAGGCGACCGTCGGCCTCGCGGACCGGCAACTGCACCACCCACGATGCATGCGCCTGCTGGCCGTTCACCGGCTCGGCAGCCGGCCAGTCGGCCAGCACCGGCAGGCGCACGCCCATGTCCAGCTGCAGGCGCGAGACACGCGGTTCTTCCGGTGTGTAGGCGGTCTGTGCGGTGGCGCCGGTGACGATGCGGTACGGCCCCTTCGCGCCGTAGCCGAGCACGGTGGCCTTGTCGCCGCTGGCGATGGCGTCGGCCTCGATCCATGCGCTGTAGCGTTCGCTGTGCACGAACAGCCAGCGGCCATCGGCGCTGCGATGGACCACGGCGACCTTGTCGCCGGGGAACAGAGCCGATTCCTGGAAGCGGTCGATGTCGGTGTCGCCGACGGTGCTGAAGACGCGCTCGCGGGTGGGGAAGGTGCGCAGCGCGGCGCGCTTCACCACCAGCCCGTATTGCGGTGTCGTCTGCGCGGGAATGGCATCAAGACCGAGATTGGCTTCGATCGCGCTGCGCAGTGCCGGGGTGATGGCCTGGCCCTCGTCGTTGTACAGCGTGCGGGTGGGCCAGCTCGACAGTGCGGTGATGCTGCCGCGCACTGCCGCCGCATCAAGCTGTGCGGGCAGCACGGCGATGTCCTGGATGTGTCTGTCCTGCGCCCGCATGCGCGCGTTCTGCGCGTCGATCTGCGTGCGGTCGAGGATCGGGGTGTCGGCGTTCTCGAGCCGTGCTGCCCAGTAGCCCGGCGTGAGGTAGGCCTCGTGCAGGCCGATCACATACGGCAGCGGTGCGCCGGGATCGGGCGCCGGGGTGGCCTGTGCAAAGGCCGGTGCGGCCAGCAGGCACAGGGCCAGGGTCAACCGGCGCGGCCAGTGCCGGCGCGGTTCGCGGGAAGCCAGGATCATGCGCTGCACACCCTCCTCGAATGCCTGTAGGAATATTTATTCCTTTCGGTGTCGAAAGCAAGAATAAATTATTGACCGGTCCCCCGGCCCGTGTTACACAGCCGTTACCACCCGCGCTTGGGAAGTGTCGCTGTGGATCCTGCCGTTCGCAAACTGCGTCTGCCTGCTGCTGCCGGCCTGAGTGCTGCGCTGCTGCTGTGCGCGTGGTCGGCGGGAGCGGAGCCGCCACCCTCGGCCATCCAGTTCGCGCGGGTCGTGCAGATGATCGATGCGGGACGGTTCTCCGAAGCGGGAAGTGCGCTGAACACGTGGTCGGCAGCGGATGCGGCGGAACCTGGCGTCAGCGAACAGGACATCGGCTTCCAGCAGGAGCGCATGCGGCGGATCCGCCTGGATTTCTCCCTGGACCAAGCCGCTGCCAAGGCGGCCGTACGCCGCTGGATTCCCGATCTGACCGATGAAGAGTTCGCGCGCTGGGACCAGCTCGGCCTGATCGAACGTCTCGATATCGACGGCACGCGCTGGTACTTCAAGCGCGCACCGTCGAACCTGTTCCTGCTCAGCGACGAAGCGCGCGCACGCCGCCGCGCGGATGCGCCGCTGCCGGCGCCCGGCCCGAACGAAGTGCTCAATGCACACCATGCGCGCGTGATCGCGGCGGCAGAACAGAGCGGCCAGGCCTCGGTGCTGCCGCAGCGCATCGAATTCACCCAGTCGCTGACGGTCAAGGCCGATGCCGTGCCTGCCGGCGAAATGGTTCGTGCGTGGATTCCATACCCGCGCGAGATCCAGAGCCAGCAGGAACGCGTGCAGTGGCTGGGCAGCACCCCCGGCAGGGCGCGCGTGGCACCGGCCAGCACGCTGCAGCGCACCGCTTATCTGGAAGCAAAGGCGGTGGCTGGGCAGCCGACGCGCTTCGAGATCCGCTACGCGGTGACGATCCTCGCCCGCCATACCGCGATCGATCGGGCCAAAGTGCAGGCCACGCCGGCCGATGCGGCACTGAAACCCTACCTGGCCGAACAATTGCCGCATGTGCGCTTCACTCCGGCACTGAAGCTGTTCTCCGACCAGGTGCTGCAGGGCGAGACGCGTCCGTATGAAATCGTGCGAAAGCTGTTCACCGCCGTTGATCGCATTCCGTGGGCCGGCGCGCGCGAATACTCCACGATCAGCAACATCAGTGATTACGCATTGCGCGCCGGCCATGCCGATTGCGGGCAGCAGACCCTGTTGCTGATCGCGCTGCTGCGCATGAACGGCATTCCCGCGCGCTGGCAATCGGGCATGGTGTTCTCCGACGATGGCAGCGGCTACAACAACCTGCATGACTGGGGGCAGGTCTACCTGGCGCCGTATGGCTGGCTGCCGATGGACGTGACCACTGGTGCGCTGGCCAGCGATACGCCCGCGCTGCGTGATTTCTACCTCGGTGGCCTCGACGGCTACCGCATCGCCTTCAACGACGATTTCGGCCAGGCCCTGGTGCCGGCCAAACAGCACCACCGCTCGGAAACGGTCGACTCGCAGCGCGGCGAGGCCGAGTGGGCAGGCGGCAACCTGTACTTCGACCAATGGAACTACGACTTCCAGTGGCGGGTACTGCCAGCCGGGCAACGCTAGCGCGATACACCACCCACACCACCATTCAATTCTTGCAGGAGAGAGCAGGGGATGAAGGCTTACACCATCAAGCGGGCGGCGTTGTGCGTCGCCCTCGGGGCGTGCCTGGGCGCGATGCTGCCCAGCATCGCGTTGGCACAGAATGTCAGTGGTGCCGTGGCCGGCCGTGCCACCGCCGGCGACCAGGTCACCGTGGTCAGCAGCAGTACCGGCCTGACCCGCACCGTCACCGTCGGTGCCGATGGCAGTTACCGCCTGGGTCAATTGCCGGTAGGCGACTACCAGCTGCAGCTCAGCCGTGAGGGCCAGGCGCTGGGCGATCAGGTCGCGGTCAGCGTCGCCGTCGGTGGCACCACCACGGTCAACCTGGCAAGTGGTGGCGGTGTCACCAATCTCGATGCACTGCAGGTGCGCGGCACCCGCGTGATCAACCGCGTGGATGTCTACTCCACCGAAACCTCGTTCAACATCAATCGCCAGGAGATCTCACGGCTGCCGGTAGCGCAGGACCTGTCCGCGGTCGCGCTGATGGCACCGGGCGTGGTGGGGGGCAATTCGTCGTTTGGTGGCCTGTCGTTCGCCGGTTCCTCGGTGGCCGAGAATGCTGTCTTCATCAACGGCCTCAATGTCACCGACATGTACACCCGGCGCGGCTTCAGTACCGCGCCATTCGCCTTCTTCAACGAGTTCCAGGTCAAGACCGGTGGCTACTCGGTGGAGTTCGGCCGCTCCACCGGTGGCGTGATCAATGCGGTGACCCGTTCGGGCAGCAACGTGTTCGAAGGCGGCGTGGAAGTGACCGCTGAACCGAGCGCGTGGCGTTCCAGTGGCGGCGATCATTTCCACCGTGACGGTACGCCGCATTCCTACGGAAGCCGCGACAACAATTCGTTCCTGAAGACCAACGTCTGGGGTTCCGGCCCGATCATCAAGGACAAGCTGTTCCTGTTCGCCATGTACGAGGACCGCAGTGACAAGGGACACAACACATCGTCCGATGGCAGTACCTGGTTCAAGAATGATTCCGGCAACGGCTTCTGGGGCACAAAGCTGGACTGGAACATCAACGACAACCACAGCCTGGCACTGCTGGCGTTCTCCGACGAGGGTGACGTCACCAATGCCTCGTATGGCTACAACTGGAACAACGACCGGCTTGGCGCCTGGGGGGGGGACTCGATCACCGAGACCGGCGGCCGCAACTGGTCGGCGACCTACACCGGTCATTTCGGGCAGAACTTCACTGCCCGCGCCATGGTTGGCCAGAACAAGCAGCGTGCGTTCACCAACTCGTCGCTGGACCAGGCCTGCAGCCCGGTGTTCACCGACAGCACCTACGGTCCGCGCCTGGGCAAGCTGCAGGGCCTGCGCGCCGGCTGCCATCCCACCGGCACGGCGGTGGCCGAGCGCGATGACACCCGCGACGTGGCCCGCCTGGACTTCGAGTGGCAGCTGGGCGACCACCTGCTGCGCTTCGGCGTGGACCGCGAGCTGATGACCACCGACCAGTCCACCCGCTACCCGGGACCGACCGCACTGAGCTATACCGCCTACGTCGCGCGGCCCGGCGATGAAGTGTGGGACGGCGCCAACGCCTATGTTCCGGCCGGCGTCACCGAGATGCTGCGCGCACGCAACCGCCAGTCCGGCGGCAAGTTCGAGACCGAGGCCAACGCGTTCTACCTGGAAGACATCTGGAACATCACCCCGAACCTGATGCTCAACCTCGGTGTGCGCTGGGACCGTTTCGAGAACCGCACCGCCGCCGGCAAGGCGTTCATCAAGATGGACGACCTGATCGCACCGCGCGTCGGCTTCTCGTGGGACATGCGCGGTGATGGCAGCACCAAGCTGTTCGGCAACGCAGGCCGCTACTACCTGCCGGTGACCAACAACATCAACGTGAACTTCGCCGGTGGCCTGACCGACGAGTACAGCTACTACGTGCTCAACGGCTGGGAGCAGAAGACCTCGCCGACCGGCTCGCCGTACATGGCACCGATCGTCGGCCAGCAGATCGGGCCGACCGACACCCGCATGAACACCGGTGGTGCCGATCTGCGCCAGAGCGTGGACCGCGACCTGAAGGCGGTCTACCAGGATGAGTACATCCTCGGCTTCCAGAACATGATCAACCAGGCCTGGTCGTGGGGCGTCAATGCTACCTATCGGCGCATGACCCGCGCGCTGGATGACATCCGCATCAACTACACCCCCTGTGGCCCGACCCCGAGCACGCTGTGGCCGATCGCCAACCCGGGCGAGAGCCTGACGATCTGGGGCGACAAGAGCATCGGCTGCGCCAATGAAGGCTGGATCACCATCGATACCGCCAACAGTGGCTACCGCAAGGGCGGCAGTGGCGAGGTGATCGGTTACTCCAAGCCCAAGCGCACCTACAAGGCGCTGGAGTTCCAGATCGACCGTGCATGGGACGAGAAGTGGATGCTCAACGCGTCCTACCTGTGGTCGAAGAGCGAGGGCAACTTCGAGGGCCCGGTCAACTCCGATACCAACTACGGCGACACCGGCATGGTCCAGTTCTGGGATCATCCGGCCACCAACGAGCGCTACGGCGTGCTGTTCAACGACTTCCGCCATCAGTTCAAGCTGCGTGCCGCCTACGCACTGAACAAGCAATGGTCGTTCGGCACCACGCTGCAGGTGCAGTCCGGTGGCCCGATCACTGCGTACGGCGTGATGTGGCCGAACGATTCCATCGCCGGTGGTAGTACCTCCAGCGAAGGCAGCGGCGGTGGCACCGGCTGGCTGTGCGTGGCCAACTGCTCGGGCCCGTACGACAAGCGCCAGTTCGAGTACAGCCCGCGCGGCGCGTTCGGTCGCCTGCCGTGGACCTGGACCATGGGTGCCAATGTGACCTGGCGCCTGCCGGTGGAGGGCATCGACCTCAGCGCGCGGCTGTCGGTGTACAACCTGTTCAACAACCAGAAGACCATCAACGTGCATCAGCGCTATGAAGCGCAGCCGGGACAGTACCGCGAAGCCACCTACGCAACCGGCACGCGTTGGCAGGCACCGCGCTACACCCAGCTGGTGGTGACCTGGAACTTCTGAGGCCGTGATCCGCGCCGTCCACCGTGACGGCGCGGGCAATGGAGGCGCTGCCCGCATGCACCATCTGCTGATCCTCGCAGCGGCACTGACCGCTCCTTCCGCTTCGGCGGCCGATACCGCATCCATCGATGCGGATGTCGCCGCCGTGGTCCGCGTCGAGCATCTGCCCGGGTTGGCCATGGCGGTGGTCGAGAACGGTCAGGTGGTCCATCGCCATGTGGAAGGTACGCGTGGTGATGGAGGTCGCATCGATGAGGACACGCTGTTCAAGATTGCCTCCAACAGCAAGGCGATGACCGCCGCGCTGCTGGCACGGCTGGTGCAACAGGGCAAGCTGCGCTGGGACGATCCAGTGCAGCGGCATCTGCCAGGCTTCCGCATGCATGACGCGTGGGTCGGCCGGCAGATGCAGGTGCGCGATCTGCTGATCCACAACAGTGGGCTCGGCCTGGGTGCCGGTGATCTGATGCTGTGGCCGGAACCGAATGCGTTCACCCGCGCCGACATCATTGCCGGACTGGCGCACCTGAAGCCGGTCAGCAGCTTCCGCAGCCACTATGCCTACGACAACCTGATGTACGTGGTGGCCGGCGAAGTGGCCGCTGTTGCCGGTGGCAAGCCGTACGACCAACTGATGCGCGAGCAGGTGTTTGAACCACTCGGCATGACGCGCTGCCAGGTGGGGGCGTGGTCGGTGAAGCGCGTGGGCAACGTGGCGCAGCCGCATGCCTGGCGCGGAGATCGCAATGAGGTGGTGAACGCCGACGGTGAGACCAGCCCTGACCTGCCGTCGATGGCAGCCGGCGGCATCCGCTGTTCCCTGCGTGACATGACGCGTTGGATGCAGGTGCTGCTGGATCCTGCGCTGGTACCGGATTGGCTGGGCAGAGAGCAGCGGCGCACGCTGTGGACCCTGCACATGCCGATGCCATTGGGTGAGCGCCAGCGGCGCTGGGACAACGCGCACTTCTACGGCTACGGCTATGGCTGGCGCGTGTCTGACATGGATGGGCAGTGGAAGGTGGCGCACACCGGCACGCTGTCGGGCATGTACTCGTCGCTGGCGCTGCTGCCCGACCGCAAGGTGGGCGTGGTGATGCTGATCAATGGCGAAGGCGAGGATGCGCGTGTCGCGTTGATGCAGGCCGCGCTGAAGCGCTTCACCGCGCCAGATGAAGCGCGGCCTGCGATGGAGTACCTGGCCGAATTGAAGGCGGACCAGGCAACGCGGGCGGCGACCGGCCATTCGCGGCCGTCCACCGTTGCGGCGCAGGAGACGAGCCGCACGGATCTGCCACGCTGGCAGGGCCGTTACCGCGATCCGTGGCTGGGTCCGGCCTCACTGTGCCCGGGCGCGGACGGCCTGCGCTTCAGCGTGGACAAGTCGCCAAAGCTGCGGGCCACGGTGCTGCAGTTGCAGGGGCGTTGGCTGCTGCGCTGGGATACGCTGGGCGAAGACGCACAGGCCTGGCTGCAGCCCGGTGCCGGTGCGCCGCCCACGCTGGACCTGCGTGCCATCGACCCGGACATCGACTTCAGCTATGACTTCCAGGATCTGCATTTCACTCGTACTGGCGACTGCGCTGGCAGCGACCACCCGCGCCGCTGAGCCACCGCGCGTTTCACCGGCCACTGATGCCGCCAGCGCCGGATTGGTGGAGATCCGCACGTTGTCGCCAGGCATCAACATGGACATCCGCTACGCCGGCGCCAACAACTTCACCGGTGCGCGCGTGCCGGGCTACGAGGCGCCGTCCTGCTATCTGCTGGCGCCGGTGGCGAAGGCGCTGGCGCAGGTGGAACAGGACCTGCGCGCGGATGGCTTTGGCCTGCGCCTCTACGACTGCTACCGGCCGGTACGTTCGGTGCAGGCCTTCATGGCCTGGGTGAACGACCCCAGCGAGCTTTCGCGGAAGGCGCTGCAGTACCCGGATCTGGACAAGCCACGGTTGCTGGCCGACGGCTACATCGCCGAGCGCTCCGGCCATAGCCGCGGCGCCACGGTCGATCTCGGTCTGCTGGACTGCCGCAACGGCCGCTGCAAGCCGATCGACATGGGTACCGACTTCGATTTCTTCGGCCCACGTGCGCATACGCAGGCGAGCGGACTGAGCGATGCACAGCAGGCCAATCGGCAGCAGCTGGTAAGCGCGATGGCCCGGCGAGGCTTCGCCAACTACCCGAAGGAGTGGTGGCACTACACCCTGCAGCCCGAACCGGACCCCGGCACCGCATACGACGTCCCCGTGCGGTAGGGACATCGGCAGAGGGGCGCCGCTGTTGGTAGGTGTCGACCTTGGTCGACACGGTAGATCCACGCCATGCGTGGACGCCTTTCGTTCAATCATCGGAGTACTCGATTTCGATGGAGATTTCGTCCACGCATGGCGTGGATCTACCAGAAACCGGATTGGCGCGATGGCGCGCAGCAGGGCGCCGCCCTGCCGATACCCTTACACTGGCCGCCATCCCACCGTTGCCCACCCGATGAACCTTCCCCTGCACTTCGGCCTGCTCGGTACCCTCGAAGCGGGCGCCATCGCCCTGCTGGTCGGGCTGCTGGTGTACTTCCTGTGGTCGCAGCTGTGCCGGCTGCTGCACTGGACGGTCGGCCACGCCATCGGCTGGTCGTGTGTCATCGCCGTGATCATCTCCGCCGGCATCGATGCCTGGAAGCTGTTCTACATGGGCATCGTGCGTCTGGAGTCGCCCCTGTATGCGCGCCTTTTCCTCGCCACCATCCACGATCCGAACGAACTCGGCAGCCGCGTAGTGCTGGAAATCGCCGGTGCGCTTGCCGGTGTTGCCCTCGGCTGGGTGATGTTCAGTTCGCGGTCATCGGCGCAGAACGTCGACTGACGCAGGTTTTTCGTTCGCTGCCGGTTAAATCAGGCAGCGCTGAATGCGCAGCTTATGAGCCACTCACTTCGTGCTAACCACCGCGCTAAAGCATGCGCGTAGGCCAGTGGTTAATCGTGCGTGTTGACGCCGGTCGCGAGGCAAAATCGATTCAGAAACGCGGTGGCAGGGTAGGTGCCGTGCGGAGACAACACGCCGCGCAACACCACCCAATTGGTAGGAGACACCCCTGATGACTATTCGCAACCGCAAGCCCCTGATCGCCCTGATCGTCGCCGCCGGCAGCGTGCTGGCCATTCCGGCGATGGCCCAGTCGGCCAAGCAGCAGGCCGCGCAGGCACAGAACGAGGCTGCACAGGCGCAGCAGTCGGCGGCACAGGCAGGGCAGGCGGCTGACCAGGCGACCAATGCGGCCGCAGCGGCTTCGGCACAGGCCAATGGCGGTGGCCAGACCTGGGCCAGCATCGATACCGATGGCAACGGCACCATCAGCAAGACCGAGGCGCAGGTGAACGCCGGCCTCGCCCAGGTGTTCGACCAGGCCGATACCAACAAGGACGGCGAGCTGAGCGCCGATGAGTACAAGGCCTACGTGGCCGCCCAGCAGGCCGGTGCAGGTGCCGGCGCGGCGCAGGGCCGCTGATCCACGCCTGATTCGGGAAGACCGGTGCATGGGGACCCGGGCGGCTGCGGCCGCCCGGGTTTTTCTCGTCAACGCCGCCCCTGTATCCTTGGCCGATGAATACCCCCACGCCTGCGCCGTCGCGCGCCATCGGCCTGGTCGGTTTTGACGGTGACGATACGCTGTGGAAGAGCGAGGACTACTACCGCAAGGCCGAGCAGGATTATCTTGACCTGCTGTCGCGCTATGTCGACGTGCATGACACCCAGACCGCGCGTCACCTGCTGGAAGTGCAGCAGCGCCATCTGGGTACCTTCGGCTACGGCGTGAAGAGCATGACGCTGTCGATGATCGAAGCGGCCATCGACATCACCGGCCAGCGCATCGAGGCCAAGGACATCCAGCGCATCCTGGAGATCGGCCACGACACCCTGCGCCACCCGGTCGAGCTGATCGACGGCGTGCGTGAAGCAGTGGCTGCGATCGCCGAAGATTATCCGGTGGTGCTGATCACCAAGGGCGACCTGTTCCACCAGGAAGCCAAGATCAAGGTCGCCAATCTCGCCGAGCTGTTCCCGCGCATCGAGATCGTCTCGGAGAAGGACCCGGAAACCTACGCCCGCGTGCTGGCCGAATTCGACCTGCCGATGCAGCGCTTCGTGATGGTCGGCAACTCGCTGCGTTCGGACATCGAACCAGTGGTGACCCTGGGCGGCTGGGGCGTGCATACCCCGTACGCAGTGACCTGGGCCCACGAGACCCAGCACGGCGTGGCCGACGACGAACCGCGCATGGTCACCGCCGACACCGCCCACGATTGGCCGGCCGCACTGGCGGCGATCGAGGCCAAGGCCTCGGCGGCGGCCTGACAGGGCGCGGCGGCTGCGGCAGAATCGGGGCATGAACGTCCGACTGCGCGCACTGTTGTTGTCCCTGCTGCTGGCGCCGGCCACCGTGCTGGCCCAGCAGACCGCCGAGCGTTCGGCCGTCTACGAGGTGGAAACCGGTGACCGCTGGGTCGATGCCCAGCTGCAGGACATCAATCACTACGCCGAACGCTACCCGGACGCCTTCCTCGATGAAGTGTCGCGCTATGCCGGCGTGCCGCGCGGCTACATCAGCGCGCTGTTCACCACCCATGGCTGGCAGGCCGGGGACATCTACTTCGCCTGCTTCTGGGCCAAGGCCAGCGGCCAGACCTGCCGCGACAGCGTGCGCGCCTTCAGCCAGGACCCGGAGGGCGGCTGGGAGACGGTGGTGAAGCGCATGCCGACCAAGCCGGACAACCTGCATTACCGCGCCGTGCGCCATGCCATCGTGGCCAGCTACCAGCACTGGGACCGGCCAATCACCCTGGATGCCACGCTGAGGCGTCAGTTGAAGCGGTAGCGCCGGGCCACGCCCGGCGAGCGCGCAGCGCGGCCCTGGAATCCGCCGGGCATGGCCCGGCGCTACCCATATTTCTCATGTTGCTCTGCATATCGCCGCGGCCCCGCGCTCCGGCGACAATAGGGATTCTCGCTGTTCCCCGTTCCCGTAATCGAGTGACTGATGAGCGCCTCTTTCGTTTCGCCTGATGTGATCCGCCGCCTGTTCGCGCAGGCCATGTCCCGCATGTACCGCACCGAAGTGCCGCTGTACGGCACGCTGGTGGAACTGGTGGAGCGGATCAACGCGCAGGTGCTGGAGCAGGATCCGGCACTGGCCGCACAGCTGCAGCGCAACGACGAGCGTGCGCGCCTGGATGAAGAGCGCCACGGCGCGATCCGGGTCGGCACCGTGCAGGAACTGGCCACGCTGCGCCGCCTGTTCGCGGTGATGGGCATGTACCCGGTGGGCTACTACGATCTGTCCGTGGCCGGCGTCCCGGTGCACTCCACCGCGTTCCGCCCGCTCACCGGTGCCGCGCTGGCGCAGAACCCGTTCCGCGTGTTCACCTCGCTGCTGCGCCTGGAGCTGATCGAAGACGAAACCCTGCGTGCCGAGTCGGCAAAGATCCTGGCACGTCGCCGCATCTTCACCGACGGCGCGCTGGCGCTGATCGACCAGGCCGAGCGTGACGGCGGGCTGTCGCAGGCCGACGCCGAGCGCTTTGTCGATGAAGCCTTGGAAACCTTCCGTTGGCACGGCGATGCCACCGTCGATCTGCCGACCTACCACGCGCTGCACAACGCGCACCGGCTGGTGGCCGACGTGGTCAGCTTCCGCGGCCCGCACATCAACCACCTGACCCCGCGCACGCTGGACATCGATGCCGCGCAGGCCGCGATGATCGAATACGGCATGGCCGCCAAGGCGGTGATCGAAGGCCCGCCGCGCCGCGCCTGCCCGATCCTGCTGCGGCAGACCAGTTTCAAGGCACTGGAAGAAGCCGTGCAGTTCCCGGACAGCGAAGGTGGCGATGCCGGTACGCATACCGCGCGCTTCGGCGAGATCGAACAGCGTGGCCTTGCGCTGACCCCGAAGGGCCGCGCGCTGTACGACCAGCTGCTGTCGCAGGCACGCGATGCCGGTGGCGAAGGCAGCACTGGTGGCGACTACGGCCAGCGCCTGCAGGCGGTGTTCGCCAGCTTCCCGGATGACCATGACACGCTGCGCCAGGAAGGCCTGGGCTATTACCGCTACCAGCTGACCGACGCTGGCCGCGCTGCGCCGGAACGCGTGGCTGATCTGCCAGCTGAAGTGCTGGTGGCCGCGGGCCTGGCCACCGCCGACCCGATCGTCTACGAGGATTTCCTGCCGGTCAGTGCCGCAGGCATCTTCCAATCGAACCTGGGCGGTGAAGAACAGCGCGCCTATGCCGCACATGCCAACCGCGAAGCCTTCGAGCAGGCGCTGGGCGTGGCGGTGAATGACGAGTTCGAGATCTACGAGCGGCTGCAGGCCGAATCGCTGGCGGCGCTGCGCACCGCGTGAAGGTAGAGCCGGCCGCTGGCCGGCTGTTCTGGGGAGCCGGCCAGCGGCCGGCTCTACCCGATTTCCGTACCTGGGGTCAGAGCCCTTTCCAATGGAAAGGGATCCGACCCCGACGGCGATCAGCCCTTCATCGTGCCGGTATCCAGCCAACGCTGGTGCCACGACAACGCTTCCGGCAGCAGGTGCGGGGTGTGCTTGCCGTAGCTCTCGCGGCTGGCACGGTCGAAGTAGTCCTGCAGCTGCGGGCGGAAATCCGGATGCGCGCAGTTGTCGATCAGCACCTGTGCGCGCTTGCGCGGGGTCAGGCCACGCAGGTCGGCCAGGCCCTGTTCGGTCACGATCACCGACACATCGTGCTCGGTGTGGTCCACATGGCTGGCCATCGGCACGATCGCCGAGATGGTGCCGTTCTTGGCGGTGGACGGGCTCAGGAACGCCGACAGGAAGCCGTTGCGGGCGAAGTCACCGGAACCGCCGATGCCGTTCATGATCCGCGTGCCCATCACGTGCGTCGAATTGACGTTGCCGTAGATGTCCACCTCGATCATGCCGTTCATGCCGATGCAGCCGAGGCGGCGCACCAGTTCCGGATGGTTGGAGATTTCCTGCGTGCGCATGATGATGCGCTCGCGGTAGAAATCGATGTTTTCCTTGAACGTCTCGTTGGCCTGCGGGCTCAGCGCGAAGCCGGTGCACGAGGCGTAGCTCAGCACGCCGTCGCGCAGCAGGTCGAGCATGCCGTCCTGGATCACTTCGGTGAACGCGGCCAGGTCGCGGAAACCGCTCTTGGCCAGGCCGGCCAGCACCGCGTTCGGGATGTTGCCCACGCCCGATTGCAGCGGCAGCAGGTTCGGCGGCAGGCGGCCCTTCTTCACTTCGTGCTGCAGGAACTCGATCAGGTGCGATGCGATCTGCTCGCTGGTCGCATCGATCGGGCTGAACGGGCTGTTGCGGTCCGGGCCGTTGGTACGCACCACGGCCACGATCTTGTCCGGGTCGCAGCGCAGCGCGGTGTCACCGATGCGGTCGTTGGCGTTCACCAGCGGAATCGGCTTGCGGTGCGGTGGCAGCGCCGTGCCGTAGTAGATGTCATGCATGCCGTCGACGCCGGCCGGCTGCCATTCGTTGACCTCGACGATCACCTTCTTCGCCAGGTCCAGCCAGGTCTTGTTGTTGCCGACCGAGGTGGAGGGCACCAACGAGCCATCTTCGCGGATGGCCGAGACTTCGATCACCGCGGTATCGATCTCGCCATAGAAACCGAACCACACGTGCTGGGCAACGTGGCTGAGGTGGATGTCGATGTAATCCAGCTTGCCCTCGTTGATGCGGTTGCGCGCATCCGGGTCGCTCTGGAAAGGCATGCGCATGGCGATGCCATCGGCCTTGGCCAGCGCGCCATCGAGTTCCGGCGCAGTGGAGGCGCCGGTCATCAGGCTGATCTGGAAGGGCAGGCCCTGGGCGTGCACCGCTTCGATGCGGCGGGCCAGTTCGACGGGAACGGCCTTGGGGTAACCAGAGCCGGTAAAGCCGCTCATGGCCACGGTTTCACCGGGCTGGATCAGCGCGGCTGCGGCCTCGGCGGAGACCACGCGGTCACGAAGACGCGCGTTGGCGATGCGATCAACAGACATGACGACACGTGTTGCTGGGGGGAATCCCGATTATCGGCCATCCCCCGCCGTACGGGGGGTTCTACCTTCGTGGAATGGTTTTTCCCCGGGGGCTCACCCAAACCCGTCGGTTTTGTTTTGCAGTGCAGCGTGCAAAGTGCTTTCGCAGCCCGCACGATGGACCTGCATCCCGACGTGGGGGAGGGAGCAGAGCCCGCTGGCAGTTCGCTGCAAGCGGGCTTTTTTATTGCCTGTCGTCCAGTATGAATGCGCGGTTCCCATCGGGGGTCGGATCCTTTTGCCACAGGCAAAAGGCTCTGACCCCACCAGGGGCATCAACCGGCGGCATCTCGGGGTCAGAGCCCTTCGCCGTTGGCAAAGGGATCCGACCCCGCGAGAATCAGCCCATGACCCTCGCCCCCGCTGACCTGCCCGCCTCCCTGCAGCCTCTTGTCGACCGCGCTCTGGCGCGCCTGGCCCAGGTCCTGCCCGAGCCCGTTCCGACCGATCTGTTGCCGCTGCTGACCCGGCTGGCGGTGACCAGTGACTTCGCGCTGGACACCCTGGTGCGGCAACCGGCCTTGCTGGCGCAGCTGGCCGCCCCAGGCTGCCCGCCGATCCCGGCGCCGGTGCTCGATCCGCTGCAGCCCAGCGACTGGCCGGCGCAGATCCGGCGCTGGCGCACCGCGATGTCCACACGGCTGATCTGGCGCGACCTGGCCGGCCTCGACGACGTGCCGCAGACCCTCGCAGGTGCCACCACGCTGGCCGAGGACTGCCTGCGGCTGGCACTGGACGCCCTGCAGCAGGAATTCGCCCAGCGCCACGGTGTGATCGCCGATGAACACGGCATCCCGCAGCAGCTGGTGGTGTTCGGCCTCGGCAAGCTCGGCGGTGGCGAGCTCAACTTCAGTTCCGATGTGGATCTGGTCTACGCCTACCCGCAGGGCGGCGAATCGGACGGCCCGCGCCCGCTGGCCGCCGAAGAATATTTCGCCCGCCTCGGCCAGCGCCTGGCCAAGCTGCTGGACGAAACCACCGTCGATGGCTTCAGCCACCGCGTCGATCTGCGCCTGCGCCCGTTCGGCAGCGCCGGTCGGGTCGCGCTGTCGTTCGCGGCGATGGACCAGTATTTCCAGCGCGAGGGCCGCGACTGGGAACGCTATGCTTGGCTGAAGGCGCGCGCGGTGGCCGGTGACATCGATGCCGGCGAGGCGTGGCTGCAGACCCTGCGCCCGTTCGTGTACCGCCGCTACCTGGATTTCACCGCGCTCGATGGCCTGCGCGAAATGAAGGCGGCCATCACCGCCGAAGTCGCACGCCGCGAACTGCACGACGACATCAAGCGCGGCGCCGGTGGCATCCGCGAGATCGAATTCCTGTGCCAGGCGCTGCAGCTGATCCGCGGTGGTCGCGAACCGGCATTGCGCGAGCGTCGGCTGCTGGTGGCGCTGGAGGCACTGGTGGCCGCCGGGCAGATCGCGACTGAGGATGGCAACGCGCTGCGCGAGGCCTACCTGTTCCTGCGCCGGCTGGAAAACCGCCTGCAGATGCTGCGTGACGCGCAGACCCACGTGCTGCCCAGCGACGCGCTTGACCGCGAACGCATCGCTGTTGGGCTCGGGTATCCGGACTGGGAGGTGCTGCGCGCGGCGCTGGCCGTGCAGCAGCAACGGGTCAGTACCGAATTCGCCGCACTGCTGGCACCGCGCAAGGGCCAGGCCGCGCCCGATGCACTGGCCAACTATTGGCGCAGCCTGCCCGAAGGCAGCAATGCACCACTGCTGGCCGAAGCCGGTTTCCTCGATGCCAACGGCGCCGACCAGTCGCTGCGCGACTTCGCCCAAGGCACCGGCGTGAAGTCGTTGTCCGATGCCGCGCGTGCGCGGCTGGATCGCGTGCTGCCCGCGCTGCTGCATGCGGCCACGCGCTCGCCACAGCCCGATGCCGCGCTCAAGCGCGTGCTTGGCCTGCTGCAGGCGGTGCTGCGCCGGACGAGCTATCTCGCCTTGCTGGACGAACAGCCCAGCGCACTGGCGCGGCTGGTGGACGTGCTGGCGCGCAGCGCGCTGCTGGCCGAACGGTTGGCGGCGTATCCGCTGCTGCTGGACGAACTGCTGGACGTGCGCGTGTCCGGGCCGATGCCGGATGCCGCCAGCATGCTGGCCGAGTGCCAGCAGGTGCTGGCGGTGGAAGATCCCGAATCCGCGCTGCGCTGGCTCAATGAAACGCGGCTGGCACTCAGCTTCCGCATGGCGATGGCCACGCTGGATGGCCGCCAGGGTGCGGTGGACAGCACCCGGCAACTGGCCGAGCTGGCGCAGGCCGTGGTGGTCACCGTGTTGGCGATGGCCGAAGCGGACATGCATGCCGCACACGGCGAGATTCCCGGCGGGCGTTTTGCGATCATCGGCTACGGCAGCCTTGGTGGGCTTGAACTGGGCTTCGGTTCCGATCTGGACCTGGTGTTCCTGCACGACAACCCGGCCGGCGTGGATGCCAGTGATGGCGCGCGTCCGCTGGAGCCGGGGCGCTGGTATGCACGCCTGGCGCAGAAGGTGATGGCGCTGCTCGGTGCGGTGACCGCCGCCGGGCGCCTGTACGACATCGACGTGCGCCTGCGCCCTGATGGTGGCAAGGGTTCGCTGGTGTCTTCGTTGGCCAGTTACACCGAATACCAGCGCGAACGCGCGTGGACCTGGGAACACCAGGCGCTGGTGCGCGCGCGTGGCGTGGCCGGCGATGCCAGCCTGCTGGCCGACTTCGAGCAGGTGCGTGCGCAGACGCTTGGGCGTGAGCGCGACACGGGTGTGCTGTACGCGGACGTGCTGAAGATGCGCGGCCGCATGCGCACCGAACTGGACCGCAGCGATGCCGCGCGGCTGGACCTGAAGCAGGGCGCGGGTGGCGTGGTGGACCTGGAGTTCCTGCTGCAGACCGGCGTGTTGGCGCGTAGCGCGCAGCATGCAGCGCTGCTGCAGCCGCGCGACACGCCGTCGTTGATCGATGCGCTGGCCGTTGCCGGTTTCCTGCCGGAAGACACCGCGCAGGCGCTGCACGGAGCACATGCCACGCTGCTGGATGTTGGGCTGGCCTGCACGCTGGATCGACGTCCACGACTGGCACCGACCACGCCCGCGATTGAAGAGGCATGTGCCGCGATTACCGCCGCGTGCATCGCCGCGGAGCTGCCGTTCGCCTGAGTGGGTGCAAATGCTGCAACAACTTTGGGTGGGTGCCGACCGTTGGTCGGCACAATCTGTCGGCAGCGATGGGTTCTGCAGGGCGTGCCGACCAACGGTCGGCACCCACCGGATCAATGGTCCTGCGGATGGCCCACCGGATCAATGGCCCTGCGATGGCCCGCCGGATCAATGATCTGAGCGTTGGCCCGCTGTTGGTAGGTGCCGACCGTTGGTCGGCACAATCTGTCGGCAGCGATGAACTCTGATGGAACGTGCCGACCAACGGTCGGCACCCACCGGGTTCAAGGTGTGTGCCAACCAAGGTTGGCAGCTACCAGAGCAACGGCGGTCAGCTGGTGGTGCGCAGCGGCGCCATCTTCCACAACAGCGCGCGGAACGGGGCCAGCAGGCAGACGCCAATCGCCAGCTTCACCGCCAGGTCGCCGGCAGCCCAGCTCACCCACGGCAGGGTCGAACCGGCAAACGCGATCGACCAGAAAATGGTGGTATCCACCGTCGCACTGCAGGTGGTGGCCACCATCGGTGCGCGCCACCAGCTGCCACGGCGCAGGCGGTCGAACACGGTGATGTCCAGCAGCTGGGCCACGATGAAGGCCGAGCACGAGGCAATGGCGATGCGCGGGGTGGCCACCCAGATCGACAGCAGCACCGCCACCGCGAAACCAATCCACGCCACGCGGCGGGCAGGGCCCGGGCCGAAGCGGCGGTTGATCAGGTTGCTGACCAGGAACGCGACCGGGTAACTGAAAGCACCCCACGTCAGCCAATCGTTGATCGGGTACTGCACCAGTACGTTGGACAGCAGCACCACCGCGCCCATGGCCAGCACCGCCAGCACCAGGGCGCGCGGGGTCAGCGAGGCAAACACAGGGGCAGGACGCACGGACATGGCGAGCCAGGGGGACAAAGGGGATCGCCCATTATCCGCCCGGCCCGCGGCAATGCCAAAACCGGCCGTTCAGCTTTACAGCGTTTCGCTCATCACATCGCCGGCGGCATAGGCGGTCGGCACATAGGCCAGCGCCTGGCCCTGCGCGCTCTTCACGGTCCAGCCGGCACCCGCGTCGGTCGGGTCGAAGCGCACCTGCTGGCCGACGACGAAACCGGCAATCGGGTCATCGCCTGCAGCCGCCGGCCATTGCAGCGTTGCGGTCTGGTCGGCCTTGCCGGGCACCTGCAGGTGCACCTGGCGATCACCGGCTGGCGTGGTGGCGACCTGCTTCACTTCCATCGGTGGCAGCGGCACCGCCGGCGTGCGTGCGGCGACCTTGCCGTTGCGCTCGCTGGCCTTGAACGGGGCCTTGGACAGTTCGGCCAGTCCCATCGACGTGGCCAACGGAATCGACAGCACGATCAGCGACGTGACCAGCACGCTGGTCTGGCCGCTGTTCAACTGCGGCGCGGCGCCGGCATGGACGGTGGGCACCGCCAGCGCCGAAAGCAGCAGGGCAGTGGCGGGAACGCGCAGGCAACGGAACATGGAGACCTCCTGGTCAGGGTGGGGACGGCGGCTCAGCGCCGGGTATCGAAGATGTCGCGCGGGCCGGTGGCCTCGGGTAGATATTCCAGTGGACGGCCCTGGTTGTCCTTCAGCTGCCAGCCCTGGTCGGCGCCGGTCGGTTCGAAGTTCACGGTCTGGCCCACGGTGAACTGCACGGCGGGATCGCCGATGCCGCGCGGGTACTGCATCGATGCGGTGTTCTGCGGGTCGTTGGCATCGCGCAGCAGCACTTCGCGGCGGCCATCCACGGTGGTGGCGATCGCACTCACCTGCATCTGCGGCAGCTTGATCTGCTGCGGGCGGGCCAGCGGCTGGCCAGCGTCGGCGGCATCCTGGGCTTCCTTCGCCGCCGCCGCGCGGGCCGACGTCACCATCTGTGTGGACATCTCCAGGCTCGGTCCCTGCGGGCCCGGGTCGTGGATGATCACGATGCGGCGCTCTGCATGAGCGGCCGTGGACCAGGCCAGGCTTGCGACGATCAGCATCGACATCAGGACGGCGGGCAGGGTACGCATGTCGTTCTCCTTGCTGGATTCAGGGCGTGGCGGCGGCAGCACCAGCTACCGGCACGTGAGGGATCACCAGTTCCTGCTGCAGCTGGCTGCGCTGGTGCAGGAAATCGAACACCGATTCCACCGTCACCACCGAATAGTTGCCGGAGATGCGTTCGCCGGCCGGATGGTCAGTGGTGGTGGCGTTGGCCACGAACAGGCGCGCACCCACGCGCTTGCCGAGGCCGATATGCAGCACGCTGGGCTGGTACTTCTGCTGGCGCAGCCACTGCTGCGCCTGTTCGCGCTTGACGATGGCCGGCGCGCCTTCGGTCTGCGCCATCGCCGCGGCCAGCACTTCCAGCACCCACTGGTTGGAGTTCTGGTAGTCGGTGGCAAACGGGTAGGCAACCACGTTGTATTTGGTTTCGTGCAGCGCCTTCGGCTGGATCGACGGCGACACCAGCATCGCTTTCAACGCGGCACGCAGCGGCGCCGAGGGCACGCCGATGCGCAGGTCGGTATGGCCGCCGCTCTCGCCGACGAAGTTGCCCAGGCCCTCGTGGTACAGCTGCGAGCTGTCGGTCTTGCAGCGGTTGAGCAGGTGCATCGCGCGCCAGCGGCCGTCGTCCTCGCGCAGCAGGAAGGCCAGGTGGCTGTGGCGCAGGCCGTAGCGGCTCAGGTCCTGGCCACCGCGCGCGGCGACCACCACGTCCACATCGGGCAGCGCATCGAGACGCTCAGCGGTGGTCCAGGCCACGTCCAGCATCGCCGCCTGCGCGGCCACGCTCGGGTAGCGCTCGCGGCATTCGGTGCTGTTGGCCCAGGCCGGTGCGGTCGCCAGCAGGCTGGCGATCAGCAGCGCGGCGCGCGGCAGGTGGGAGAAACGATCCATGTCGATACCTTCAACGGCGGGCAGGCCCGCGCGCCGATCATACGCTGCTCAGCGCAGGGGACGATCCACGCCCTTGCGCTGGAGCTCCTTGTCGCAGGCATCGCTGATCGGGGCCACCGGCAGCGGTGGGCGCTGGCCCTTCGGATCGCGCAGCGCCGGTTGTTCGCGGTACGCGTCCAACTGCTGCTGGCATTGATACGAAATCGGATCCAGCTCGGTGGGCGTGGTGGAACAGGCAGCGAGCAGGGCCAGGGGCAGCAGGAGCAGGGTGCGCATGAAGACGTTCAGAGTGATGGGGGACGCTGGACTCTAACCGCGTAGCCGGATCGAAATGTTCAGAAATCGCTGCGCGGTCGGGTAGTGCCGGCCAGCGGCCGGCACTACCGTGATGCCAGGCGCCGAGGGTTGCCGGCCAGCGGCCGGCACTACCCCAATGCCAGGCGCTGCTTCACCTCTGCCGCCACCCGCGCGGTCTCGCGCAGCGGCTCGATACGGTCGTACTGCCAGTCCAGCCAGTGCGCCTGCAACCGCCCACGCTCGCGCAGCTGCTGCTGGAAACGCGCCAGCCGGCCCTGCACGGTATCGGCCAGCGCCACCATCACCGGCATGCGCGTGGCGCAGGCTTCAGACAGCAGGTTCACCGAATCGGGCGAGACCACCACGCGGTTGGCCCAGCCGAGCAGGCCGCCATAAGGATTCGTACCGTCGCCGCCGTCGCCCCAGATCACGTGCGGCAGGTCGGCGAACGTCGCGCGCAGGATCTCGGCCAAGGCCGGTGGCGTGCGCCGCGAGGTGGTGGCCAGTAGGCTGCCGCCCTCGCTGCGGATCTGCTCGGCCAACGCCTGGAACACGCCCACCATCGCGGTCTCGTCCCAGGGCGCCAGCGGTGTCGGCCCGCCCACCAGCAGCGCGGTGCGCGGGCCGGGCAGGGTACTGAAGCCGGCGAACGCGGCGCGGCCCCAGGCCAGCCAGTCATCGTCCACCGGGTTGAGGCTGCCGAGCAGGGTCAGTACGTTGCTGCCACGCAGGGCATCGTGTTCGGGCACCACCACCATGTCCCAGTGGCGGGCATTGATGCGCGGGTCGAGGATCTGCACCACCTGGCTGCCACGTGCGCGCAGCACGCGCAGTGCGCCGGCGGCCTGGCGGCCACAGCCGATCGCCAGCGGCGGTGCATCCGCGGCCAGCGTTGCGAATGCCTCGCCGTAGCCGTTCACATCACCAGGCAGCCGCCGCGGCGACAGCCAGCGCCAGGGTGCGCGGGGCTGCAGGACCAGCGGGCGATGGGTGCCCTGGCGCAGCGCAGAGGCCAGCGCGACCGCCTGGCGGACATTGCCGGCACGGCCGTCCGTGACCGTCCAAGGCGCACTCGATCGTTTCACCTGTGGCATTAATTCGTTTCAGCCCTGCTGGGTGTTGCAACAGTCGCGACACTCTACACTGCGGCTCGTCGTTTCGCCCCGCGCCGCCCGCGGGCACTGACTTCCCTTAGCCGCCCTGGAGATCCACCGATGTCCCACGCGCTCGACGCTGCTGCCCTCGACCAGCTGTTCCGTACTGCCCGCACCCAGAACGCCTTCCTCGACAAGCCGGTCCCGGCCAGCCTGTTGCAGGAACTGTACGACCTGGTGAAGTGGGGCCCGACCGCCGCCAACACCACGCCGGCCCGCTTCGTCTTCGTCACCTCGAAGGAAGCGAAGGCCAAGCTGGCCCCGGCCCTGTCCGAAGGCAACCACGACAAGACCATGGCCGCCCCGGTCACCGTCATCATCGGCTTCGACCTGGACTTCCACGAGAAGCTGCCGTACCTGTTCCCGCACACCGATGCCAAGGCCTGGTTCGACGGCCCGCGGGAAGGCCGCCACGAAGCCGCCATCCGCAACGGCAGCCTGCAGGGCGCCTACCTGATCCTGGCCGCACGCGCGCTGGGCCTGGATGCCGGCCCGATGTCCGGCTTCGATGCGGCCAAGGTGGATGAAGCCTTCTTCGCCGGCACCTCCATCAAGTCGAATTTCCTGGTCAACCTGGGTTACGGTGACTCGGCGGGCCTGTTCCCGCGTCTGCCGCGCCTGTCGTTCGACGAAGCGGCGCGCATCGCGTAAGTCGTTGTATCGGTTTCGGGCCTGCCGTCCCGTGGCAGGCTCTTGCTGCACCGTGTACCCACCCTACGATCCGGAGAGTTCCTCAGATGAGCGCCACCCGTAAACTGCTGCTGCCGCTGGCCCTGACCCTGGCCATCGCCGCCTGCTCCAAGCCGGCCGACACCGCTGCCCCGGCTGCTGACGCTGCCGCCCCGGCCACCACCGAACAGGCTGCCACCCCGGCTGCCGATGCCGCTGCCGCCGCGCCGGCCGCCGAAGCGATCCAGATCGCCTCGGGCACCTACAAGCTGGACCCGACCCACACCGACGTGCTGGCCCAGTGGAGCCACTTCGGCTTCTCCAACCCGAGCGCGCACTTCGGCAACGTTGAAGGCACCCTGGTGTACAACGCCGAAGACGTGACCAAGTCCACCGTGGAAGTGAAGCTGCCGCTGAGCGGCCTGAACAGCTTCACCGCCAAGTTCGACGAGCACCTGAAGAGCGCCGACTTCTTCGACGCCGCCAAGTTCGCCGATGCCACCTTCAAGAGCACCAAGGTGGAAGCCGCTGGCACCAACAAGCTGACCGTCACCGGCGACCTGACCATCAAGGGCATCACCAAGCCGGTCACCCTGGACGTCACCGTCAACGGCGGCGGCGAGCACCCGATGGCCAAGGTTCCGGCCGCCGGCTTCGATGCCACCACCACCCTGAAGCGCAGCGATTTCGGCGTCGGCGCGTATGCCCCGAACGTCAGCGATGAAGTGAAGATCCGCATCACCACCGAAGCCACCGGCGAAAAGCCGGCGGCTTGATGCACCGCACTCACTCGTCGTGAGAAGGCAGAAGGCCCGCTGAAAAGCGGGCCTTCTTTTTGGGGCGTGGGGGACGCCTTGGTAGGTGCCAACCTTGGTTGGCACACGAGCATTTCGCGGGCCAACCAAGGTTGGCCACTACCGGTTCGTGCAGGGCCGGAGAGTGCTTTGGAAGGTGCCAACCTTGGTTGGCACACGAGCACTCCGCGGGCCAACCAAGGTTGGCCACTACCGGTTCATGCAGGGCCGGAGAGTGCTTTGGTAGGTGCCAACCTTGGTTGGCACACGAGCATTTCGCGGGCCAACCAAGGTTGGCCACTACCGGTTCGTGCAGGGCCGGAGAGTGCTTTGGA
>NZ_JBXAWS010000019.1:0-76976 GCF_057292075.1 Stenotrophomonas sp. 1L-E-5-B-C3 | reverse complement strand
GCTCATCCATCTGATTTGGGGCGTACTGAGAAGTGGCCGACCCTTTGAGCCTGACGTCGTCCTTGCCTAGGCGAGGGCGACACGGTATCTACAGCACGCCTTTACCCGCGCCAGCGCAGCAGCAGGTCGCGCAGCGGGGTCAGCGCGGTGACCATACCGGCCAACACGCCGATCGTATTGGCGATGGCATCCATCGGGTCGGCCATGCGATTGCTGGTCAGCGCGCCCTGCGCGAACTCGATACCGATGCCCATCAGTACCAGGCCCACGCCCACCCACAGCAGCGGGCGGCCGCGACGGAACAGCTGCACCGCGCTGCCGGCGAGGATGAAATAGGCGAGGAAGTGCTCGCCCTTGTCGCTGTTTTCCGGCAGCGGAATCGGCGGCGGCGGGATCAGGCAGACCACGATCACCAACAGCACCGCCAGCGCCCACAGCACGGCCCACAGGCGCGGCCGCTGCAGCGGCTTGATCACTGGCAACGCGTGGCTCACAGGCGCCAGCTCAGGTCACCCAGCTCGAACGCCGGCTCGAAATCGACGTCGCGCTGCAGGCCGATGGCCTGGAAGCGCTCGCCCATCTCGGTCGGCAGGGTCAGCTTCTTCACCTGGTCACGCAGCTGGATGCGCCCCACTTCATCGGTGCGTTCCTCGGCCAGCAGCAGCACCTGGTCCAGGCCGTTGCCAAGCAGGAAACTGGCCTGGCTGCAGTAACCGGCCAGCTCGAAACCGGCGTGCATGCCGGCCTCGGCCATCGCGGTGAAATCCACCGACGCCGTGATGTCCTGCAGGCCCGGCCAGCGGTAGATCTCGTTGTGCACGTGCTGGCGATAGAACGCGCGCACGGTGCCGTCATCGCGATCTTCCATGTAGAACTCGCCACGGTTGTAGCCGTAGTCGACGAACAGCATCGCGCCACGCTGCAGGCCACCGGCCACCGCCTGCAGCCAGTACGGCAGCTGCGGCAGCACTTCGGAGCGGTAGCCCTCGGCAAAAGGCTTTTCCAGGTAGCGTTCAAGATGGCGCACCGCACCGTTGAGCAGGACGTCGGCCGGCTGCGCACCGCGGATGAAGTTGCCATCGCCATCGAGCTCGACGGTTTCCTCGTAGACCTCGCCGTCCCTGATCAGGAAGCGTGGAGTCGGCAGCGCGTCGATCACCTCGTTGGCGAACACCACGCCCTCCCAATCCTCTTCAAACGGGCGGTCGACCCAGTCCACGCGCGCGGCCAGCTCGGCCGGCAGGTTCTGCTGCAGGCGCTGCTGCTGGCGCTCGCGCAGGTCCGCACTGGGTTCGAGGATGGCGTAGCGCGCCGGCAGTGCGTCCAGCTCGGCCAGGCGCAGCAGCACCGCTTCGGCGAAGGCGCCGGTGCCGCCGCCCAGCTCCAGCATGCGCGCCTGAGCGCCCAACTGGGCGAACACCGGGGCCAGCGCATTGGCCACGCTGCCGGCGAACAGGCTGCCGAGCTCGGGCGCGGTGGTGAAATCGCCGCTGCCGCCGAACTTGCTGGCGCCGGCGCTGTAATAGCCCCAGCCGGGGGCATACAGGCACAGCTCCATGAACCGCGAGAACGGCATCGCCCCGCCCTGCGCAAGGATTTCAGCGCGCAGGGCGGCGGCCAGCTGGTCGCTGTGGGCCAGGGCATCGGCTTCGGGCAGAGGGAACGTGGGCTGCATGGCGTCTTCGAATGCGGTGACAATGGTGCACAGGATAGCCGAGCCTTGGAGGACCCTCGATGAGCGACACCACCCCCGTGGTCCTGATCACCGGCAGCGCGCGCCGGATCGGTGCGGCCATTGCCCGCCAGTTCCATGCCTGTGGCTGGTCGGTGGTGCTGCATGCCAACACCTCCAGCGCCGAGCTGCAGCAGGCCGCGTTCGATTTCGACAACGTGCGCCCCGGCAGCGTGCTGGCGCTGCAGGCCGACCTGCGTGACGCCGATGCCCTGACCGATCTGGTGGAACAGGCCGTGACCCACTTCGGCCGCCTGGATGCGCTGGTCAACAACGCCTCCAACTTCTTCCCTACCCCGCTGGGCCAGGTCACCGCCGAGGCGATGGACGAGCTGTATGCAGTCAACGCACGGGCGCCACTGCTGCTGTCACAGGCGGCAGCTCCGTACCTGCGCCGCCAGCACGGCTGCATCGTCAACCTGACCGACCTGCACGGCACCGACCCGATGCGCGACCACATCGCCTACACGATGGCCAAGGCCGCGCTGGAGATGGCCACCCGCTCGCTGGCGCTGGAACTGGCGCCGAAGGTGCGGGTCAACGCAGTGGCCCCCGGCGCGATCCTGTGGCCGGAACAGGGCAAGGACGATTTCGCCCGCGAGGCGCTGCTGGCGCGCACGCCGCTGGCGCGGATCGGCACCGTGGAAGAGATCGCCGAGGCGGTGTACTGGCTGGTGGCCGATGCCAGCTTCGTCACCGGCCATACCCTGCGCGTGGATGGCGGGCGTACGGTCAGCTGACGATCCGCCGGGCATGGCCCGGCGCTACCGGGTCACGTAGATCCGTAGCGCCGGGCCATGCCCGGCGAGCGCAGCGGCCATCATTCGAGGTCCACGACCTCGAACGCTTCGCCAAACTGCCTGTGCGCACGCCACAGCGTGGCCAGGTCCTGGCCGCTGACCGGGTCAACGAACTCCGGCGCGATGTCCGCCAGCGGCTTCAGTACGAAGGCATGCTTCAGCTCCGGGCGAGGGATGCGCAGGTGGCCGGGGCCCTCCACCACCAGGTCGCCGTAGAACACCACATCGATGTCCAGGGTCCGGTCGGAAAAGCGCGGGCCACTGCGGTCACGCCCTTGCGCGTCTTCCAGCGCATGCAGCCAGTTGTCCAGTTCCTGCAGTGGCAGGTCGGTCTCGATCGCCACCGCATTGTTGAGGAAGGCCGGGCCATCGAAGCCGACCGCAGCAGTACGGTAGGCGGGTGACACCTGCAGCGCGCCGAAGCGCTCGCGCAGGGCCGTCACCGCGGCGTGGAGGTAGCGGCGGGGCTGGACGTTGCTGCCCAGGCTCAGGAGCACGGTGGTCATGCGGTTCAGGTGACGGCACTTGGGGGGCGTGGACATGCCGTCGTCACGGCGGCCTGCCTACAATCCGGGACGCACATGATAGGGCACCGACATGACCTATTGCGTTGGAATCGAGGTGGACGAGGGCCTGGTCTTCGCCGCCGACACCCGGACCAATGCCTCGCTGGACGATGTGCGCGTGCACCGCAAGCTGCACGTGTTCGAGTACCCCGGCCAGGCAGCCTACGTACTGATGGCGGCTGGCAACCTGGCCACCACCCAGCTGCTGGTGTCGCGCCTGGTCCGCGACGCCGACGAGCGGCGTACGCCCAACCTGCGTGACATGGCCCACCTGTTCGAGGCCGCAGCCTACGTTGGCCAGTTGCTGGTCGACAGCCAGGTCAAGACCGAGCACAGCGAGCACGGCCATGACGGGGTCAACACCCAGGCCACGCTGATCTTCGGCGGCCAGGTTGCCGGTGAACGCCCAGGGTTGTACATGGTCTACCCGTTGGGCAACGCCATCGCCGCCTCGCCGGAGACGCCCTACCTGCAGATCGGCGAATCCAAGTACGGCAAGCCGATCCTCGACCGCATCCTCAGCCCGGCAACACGTCTGGAAGATGCCGCACGCACGGCCATCGTCTCGCTGGACTCCACCATCCGCTCCAACCTGTCGGTGGGCCTGCCGATCGACCTGGCGCTGCTGCGCGATGGCGAACTGCGCATCGGCCAGCAGCTGCGGCTGGGTGCGGATTCAGCGCTGTATGCCGACATCCACCAGAACTGGTCGCGACGGCTGGAGCAGGCGGTGGACAGCCTGCCGCGGTTTCCGTGGGAAACCACGGATCGCCCGGTCTGACCTGCCGCCGGGCATGGCCCGGCGCTACCCACAACCTTCGGTAGCGCCGGGCCATGCCCGGCGAGGCGCAGTCAGCCCAGCGCTTCGGCCACCGCGCGGAACACCTGCTGCATCTGCAGCGGCTTGCGCAGCACGTGCACTTCCACGCCAGCGGGGAATGCATCGGCCGATACATCCACCGTTGCGTCTTCCAGCACCAGCGCCGGGCCGCGATAGCCCAGTACAGCCATCTCGCCCAGCAGCTGGCTGGCCGGCAGCAGCTTGGAACCGGCGTCGGCGATCACCAGTGCCGGCAACGCCTCCTGCTGCATCCAGCGCAGCGCCGCCGGACCATCGGATGCCAACTGCAGCTGATAGCCCTGGCTGGACAGCGCATTACCGAGCAGCGACAGGCGGGTGGCTTCGCCATCGACCACCAGGATCGACTGGCCACTGCCCAGCGCCACCAGCTGCTCGATCGGCTCGCTGCCATCAATGGCCTCGTGCATCGGCAGTCGCAGTTCAAAACACGTTCCCTGCCCCGGCTGGCTGCTGACGTGGATGCTGCCGCCGGCACCTTCAACGATGCGCTTGCAGGAAATCAGGCCCAGGCCGGTGCCATCGGCCTTGGTGGTGAAGAACGGGTTGAACAGGTGCGAGAGCGTGTCCGCATCCATGCCGATGCCCTCATCGACCACACGGATCTGCATCCAGTCCACGCCATCGCGCTGGCCGGCATGGCTGGCGGTCAGGCTCAGCCGGCCACCGTTGGGCATCGCCTGGATCGCGTTGAGCGCCAGATTCAACATCACCTGCTGCAACTCGGTGTAATTGGCATCGACCACCAGGCCCTGGTCCTGCACCTGCAGTTCCAGACGCACGGCATCGGGCACGTTGCTGCGCAACAGCAGTGCCACCGCATCGAACAGGCCATCGATCTCGATGCGTTCACTCGGCTTGCGCGAGCCACGCACGAACGACAGCATGGATTCGGCCATCTCGTGGCCACGACGGCCGCACTCGGCGATGACATCGGCCAGGTGGTGCAGCTGTGGATCGTCGGTACGGGCCTTCAGCAGGTCCGGCATGATCAGCAGCGGCTGCAGGATGTTGCGCAGGTCATGGCTGAGGCCGGCGGCGAGCAGCGACAGGCTCTCCAGCCGCTGCGCGCGCATCAGCTCGGTTTCCACGCGTGCGCGTTCAACCGCACTGCGCGCCTCGCGGATCGCGCGCGCCACCGCCGACGGCAGGCGCGCCGGCAGGTGCTTGATGATGTAGTCGTTGGCACCCTTCTGCAGCGCCGCCACCGCGTTCTCCTCACCCATGGTGCCGGAGACGAAGATGAAGGGCACTTCCGGTGAGGTCTCGCGCACGATGCGCAGTGCATCGTCACCGGAGAATCCCGGCATGCTCAGGTCGGACAGCACGATGTCCGGCACGAACGCAGCCAGCGCCTGGCGCAGCTCGACCTCGCTCTCGACACGCTCGAAACGGGCTTCCAGGCCCGCATCGAGCATCTGTTCGGACATCAGCTCGGCATCTTCCGGGGAATCTTCCACCAGCAGGATGCGCAGCGCCCCCAGGGCGGGACCGGTCAGGGGCATGGGCTCACTCGAGTTCCGGTGCCTGGTTGATCAACGCCCAGAACTTGCCCAGGGTCTGCACCGCGCCAAAGAACTGGTCCACGTCCACCGGCTTGACCACGTAGGCGTTCACGCCCATGTCCCAGCTGCGGGCGAGGTCGCTTTCCTCGCGCGAGGACGACAGGATCACCACCGGCAGGCGCTTGAGTTCTTCGTGCTCGCGGATCTGCCGCAGCACTTCCAGGCCATCCATGCGCGGCATCTTGATGTCCAGCAGCAACACCGCCGGCAGGCCTTCCTCACGGTTGGCGAAGGCGCCGCGGCGCAGCAGGTAATCCATCACTTCCACGCCGTCTTCGACGTGCACGATGGGATTGGCCAGACGCGCCTCTTCCAGAGCGTCGATTGCCATTTCGGCATCGGCCGGGCTGTCTTCGGCGAGAAGGATGGTGCGCAGAGTCGTCATGCAGAGGGACCTTGTTTGTCCGCGTCGATCGCGGGAGGCAGGTAGAAGTGGAAGGTGGCGCCGACGTCAGGCTCGGCTTCTGCCCAGATACGGCCGCCATGGCGGGTCAGCACGCGGCGCACGCTGGCCAGGCCGATGCCGGTACCCGGGTAGTCGCTGGCCTTGTGCAGGCGCTGGAACACACCGAACAGTTTGGCGGCGTACGCCATGTCAAAGCCTGCACCATTGTCGCTGACCGTGAACTGATGGCCACCGTCGGGCTGCAGCTGGTAGTCAACGCGGATCTTTGCCGGCTCGCGGTTGCCCGAGTACTTCACCGCGTTGCCGAGCAGGTTCAGCCAGACCTGGCGGATCATGTTTTCATCGCCGACCACGATCGGCAGCGGTGCGATGCTCCACTCCACCTGATGCGCATGGCCGCTGTTTTCGGCCTCGGCCTGCAGGTTGGAATCGAGCATGGCACGGGTATCGGCCACCAGCGACTGCATGTCCACCGCCTGCTGGCGCATCGCCACGCGCCCCAGGCGCGAGTAGACCAGCAGGTCGTCGATCAGGGCTGCCATGCGCCGCGCCGAACTGGAGATCACTTCAAGGTAATGGCGGCTCTTGTCGTCGGCCTGTTCACCCAGATGGCGCGACAGCTTGTCGGAGAAACCGGCAACATGGCGCAGCGGCGCACGCAGGTCATGCGAGACCGAATAGCTGAACGCCTCCAGTTCGCGATTGACCTCAGATACCTGTGCCACCTTGCCTTCCAGCTGGCGGTTCAGCTCTTCCACGCGCAGCTGCACGGCCCGCTGCACGGTAACGTCACTGACGGTCATCAGCACCACTTCGTCATCGGTATCGGGCAGTGGCATGCGCCGGGCGTTGAGCAGCATGTAGCGCACCATGCCATCGGCGGCGCGCTGTTCGTGCTCGAAGTCCCACAGTTCGCGGCCACGCAGCAGCACATCGGACAGGCGCTGGCGCATGACCGGATCCCGCCAGGCGCCATCACCGACCGATTCCAGCAGCAGGCCATCGGCCCGCTCATCCTGCAACCCGTACAGCTCAGCGAATGCAGGATTGTGCAGCTGTACGCGCAACTCACGATCCAGCAGCACGATCGGCTCACGCACGGTCTGCAGTACCGACGCAGCGCGCGCGGCCGAGCGCTGCGATTGCCGTTCGGCGTGCAGGCGGCGGCCGATCTGACGCTGCAACAACCACAGCACCAGGCCCAGCAGGGCCAGCTGCACCACCAGCGAGCTCCAGGAAACAAACTCGGTCTGCCTGCGCTGGCGTGCGGCCTGCTCGGCGCGAAGTGCCAGCAACTTTTCCTCGCTGGCCTGCAGTTCCTCAACCAGGCCACGGATCGGGTAACGCGTGCTCAGGTCCTGCACCAGTTCGCGCTGGTCGCTGTTCGGTTCGGACTTGGCCAGTTCGCGCGCCACCGCCAGGCGCCCGTCCAGCATCGACTCGATGCGGCCAATGCGGATCAGCTGTTCGGGATTATCGCGGGTCATGCGGCCGAGCTGGGCCAGGCGGCCCGGTATTTCATTCGCTTTGGCCATGCGTTCACGCAGGCCCGGTGCGTCCACACCCTTGGACAGCGTCAGCGCAGCCGATTCGACATCGCGGACATCGGCCTGCAGCTGTTGCAGGGCCACGCCCACGGCCTGGGTGTGGTTGACCCAGGCCATCGCTTGTTCGTTGTCCTGCTGCAGTTTGCGCAGGGTCAACCACGGCACCACGATGATCGCGGCAGCCGCCAGCGCCAGGGCCGGCAATCGCCAGCGATCCCAGACGTCGTCACTGAAAACCTGCGCCATAGTTCCTCGTCAGCACGGCCGCGGAGCATAGGCCGATACCGGCCCGGCTGCGGCGGAACGGGCAATATAGCGCAGGCGGTCACAACTCTGGAGTTTCCAGCCGGGTTGGCTGAACGGGTTCGGAATCCGGTGCTGTAGAGCCGAGCATGGGCTCGGCTCTACATAGCAGCGGGCGCCCCACGCGGGGCGCCCACCGGGTTCAGCGCTTGGCGGCCGCGCTGACCTTCAATGCGGCGGCATCGACGCGGGTCACGCCCTTGATGCCCTTGGCGGTGGTGACCGCCTTGTCTTTCTCGGCCTGGGTGGCCACGGCACCGCTCAGGCTGACCACGCCATTCACCGTTTCCACCTTGATTTCGGTGCCCGGGACGTTGCTGCTGGCCAGCAGGTCGGCCTTCACCTTGGTGGTGATCCAGCTGTCGGTCACCGGCTCGTTGGAATCATGGCGGTCGGCGTGGGTGGCCGGATGGGTGCTGGTCGGCGGGCTCTTCGCGGCCGGATCCTTGGCGAATGCAGCCGAGGAGGACAGCGCCAGGCCCAGCGTCAGGGCGGAAGCGATCAGCGTGCGGGTGGTATTGCTCATCGTGTCGTACTCCTTCGGGATGTGCTGCCAGTCTGGACACACCGGCGTAGAGCAGGCGTGGCGTTACGGTCATGCCGCCGTGAATCGAAGCGTTTCCAACGGCAACGGTTCAGTTTTGGCCTGCCATGCCCCGTCGTTTACCCTGCCCTTCCCCACTGCCGGAGCTCTGCCATGCGCCCCGACCTGCAACTGGCCCTGATCGGCTACGGCCTCGCCGGCCGTGTCTTCCATGCGCCACTGATCCAGCACACGCCCGGCCTGGTGCTGCACAGCATCGTCAGTTCGCAGCGCGACACCCTGTTGCGCGCGTTCAGCGACGTGCACGTGCGTGCCACGCCGCAGGAAGTGTTCGACGATCCTGCAGTGGATGCGGTAGTGATTGCCACACCGAACGAACAGCACGCGCCGCTGGCCATCGCGGCGTTGGCCGCGGGCAAGCACGTGCTGGTCGACAAGCCGTTCGCGCTGGATGTCGCTGAAGCCGAAGCGGTGCTGGCTGCGGCACGTGATGCCGGACGCATCGCCACCGTGTTCCAGAACCGGCGCTTCGATGCCGATTTCCTCACCCTGCAGGCGCTGCTGGCCGAAGGTACGCTCGGCGACGTGGCCGAGTGCCATGCGCACTTCGACCGCTACCGGCCACAGGTGCGCGAGCGCTGGCGCGAGCAGGATGGCCCCGGCAGTGGCCTGTGGTACGACCTCGGCCCGCACCTGCTGGACCAGATGCTGGAGCTGTTCGGCTGGCCACAGTCGATCGATGCCGATCTGGCCGTGCAGCGCGAAGGTGGCAGCGGCATCGATTACTTCCACGCGGTGCTGCACTACCCGCGGCATCGCGCGATCGTGCATGCCGGTTCGCTGGTTGCGGCGCAGACACCACACTTCAGCGTGCATGGCAGCAAAGCCAGTTGGATCAAGCACGGCCTGGACGTGCAGGAAGCGCAGCTGCGGCGTGGGGTTGCGCCGGGGGCGCCAGGCTGGGGCATCGATCCGCGGCATGGTGAGCTGGTGCACTGCGATGCGGAGGACAACGTACAGCGCAGTACCGTCGACAACCTGCCCGGTGACTACCGGCGGCTGTATGCGCAGTTCGCTGCGGCGATGCACGGTGACGGCGAAGCGACGGTCAGTCCGATGCAGGCGCTGCAGCTGATGCGGTTGCTGCAGGCGGGGATGGACAGCGCGCGCGAAGGGCGGCGGGTTCAGTTGGGGTGACCGGCAGGGCTGCGCCCTGCACCTGCCGAATCAACGGCAACGGCAACGTCAAAAGCGGGCATTCCGTGGGATGGCGGGGTGGGTCCGGTTGCGGGGGACGCCGTGAATCCGTCCATGGAGGCTCGGTCGCCGCATCCATGCGGCTCACGCCCCCGCAACCGGACCCACCCCGCCTTCGACAGTTTCAAGCCGCTGTTGGTAGGTGTCGACCTTGGTCGACACATCGACGTGGAAACCATCGGAGACGGCTTTTGTAGAGTCGAGCCATGCTCGACTGGCTTCATGGGGTCGGACCCCTTCGGCAACGCCGAAGGGGTCCGACCCCACCGCGGTGCTTACGATTTCTTGATGGCGTGGCCGCCGAACTCGTTGCGCATCGCCGACAGCAGGCGGTCGGTGAACGAATTCGATTCGCGCGAGCGCAGGCGTTCCAGCAGCGACAGGGTGATCACCGGTGCCGGTACATCCAGTGCGATCGCTTCGGCAACCGTCCAGCGGCCTTCGCCGGAGTCTTCCACGTACGGTGCAATGCCATCCAACGACGGATTGCGCTTTAGGGCTTCGGTGCTCAGGTCCAGCAGCCACGAGCGCACCACGCTGCCGTGGCGCCACACCTCGGCCACCTGGGCCAGGTCCAGCTCCATTTCCTGCTTGCGCTCCATCAGTGCGAAGCCTTCGGCGTAGGCCTGCATCATTCCGTACTCGATGCCGTTGTGGACCATCTTGGTGAAGTGGCCGGCGCCAGACGGGCCGACACGCGCCCAGCCGCGATCCTCGGCCGGGGCCAGGGTGCGCAGCAGCGGCGCGATCTGCTCGACCACCGAGGCCTCGCCACCGACCATCAGGCTGTAGCCTTCCTGCAGGCCCCACACGCCACCGCTGGTGCCGCAGTCGACATAGCCCAGGTCGTCCTCGGCCAGCGCCTTCGCGCGGCGGATCGAGTCCTGGTAGTTGGAGTTGCCGCCATCAATGACGATGTCACCCTCGGCCAGGTGCGGGGTCAGCTGGCCCAGGGTCTGGTCGACGGTTTCGCCGGCCGGCACCATCAGCCACACCACGCGCGGCACCGGCAGCGCGGCAACTGCGGCGGCCAGCGAATCAACCACCTCCAGGCCGGCCTCGGCGGCGCGCTGTCGGGCGCCTTCGCCCGGGTCGTAGCCGACCACGCGGTGGCCGCCGCGATGCAGGCGCTGGGCCATGTTGGCGCCCATGCGGCCGAGGCCGATCATTGCAATATCCATTGTTTCACCTTCAGTTGGGGTCTAGGGTCAGGCTGCCTGGCCTGCCGGTAGCCGCGCAGTGGCGCAGCTGCGCCTCGCGCCAACGCCGGTAGAGCGTGGTATGCAGATTGTGCACCGCCAGGTCGATCGAAAACGGCGTTCGCGGGTTGCGATCGAGCAGGCGGGCGATGTGGTAGCCGATGGGACGTATACCGCGTGGATGCACATAGATCACGAACTGCTGGTAGAACGGATCGTCCAGCAGCTGGTCCATGCGTGCCAGCGTGGCGTGGTAGCGCGGTTCCAGCCGTGCACGAAGGTCCGGGTCGCGCTCGAACAACAGACGCTCGAAGTAGCGCCGGCCGACGCGCGGAATGCGCTGGGCCAGCGTCCAAAGTTCAACATTGCGCTGGTCGTACCAGGCCAGGCCGCCATGCTCAGCCAGTGCCTGCGCGGCGCCCTCGCCCACCTCGACCACGACGAAGTTCTCGGCCTGGTTGCTCAGGTCATCCAGCGTGCCCTTGTCGTACACGTGCTCGATGAAACCGGGCACGCCGACGAAGGCCTGCCGTCCCATCGCCGAGGTGCGCACCGCCTTGCCATCAGCGAAGAAATCACCCGCGTGGGCACCGAGCAGGATGCTGTCGGTCTCGTGCAGGGCGAGGAAGGTGCCGATCGACAGTTCATCTGCTGCGAACTCAGTATCGAACGCGGCATCACCATAAAGCTCTCGTTGCGTGGCCAGCTGCGCGACCTGGCGGCCGACCCCGCATTCGGCACGCACGGCACCGCCGTAGAAGGCCTGCAGTGCATGGCTGTTGCCCGCCTCGGGAACATAGCCGCGGCCGAAACTGCGCGTGCGCTGCCAGCCTTGGGCGCGTGGGCCCTGCAGGCCGAAGCCGATCCAGCCCAGCTGCGGGCCGGAAAATCGGAAGCGGGTATTGGCCTGCAATGCCGAGGTCGCACGTTGTGTGGCTGCGCCCAGCTGGAACGCATAGGCACAGACCGTGGCCGGATCATCCAGCAGCCGCTGCAGCAAGGCCTGGCGCGTTGCAGCGGGCATGTCTGCCGGCCAGCGCACGCGCAGATCGCCGGCGGCCTGCGCCTCGGCCAGCGACGCGCGCGTACACACCGCGCCGCCGTGCTCCTGCGGCGTACTGAGCGCGACTTCATCGAAACGCCAGCCCAGCCGCTGCAGCAGCCCCTGCGTGCAGTCGGCGGCTGTGGCCGCCATGCCCAGCACAGGCGCAAGCATCAGGGCCGCGCCCATCAACCCGCCGTGCACGTTCAGCCCTGGTCCGTGCGGGCCGGTGCGGGCTCGGGAGCTGCAGCGGGTGGTGGCGGCGGCAACGGCGATGGCGTGCCCGCAGCCGCCGGCAGGTACTGTTGCAGGCGCTGGAAGAAGCGGCGATAGAACTCGGCATCGGTGACCGTGCTGCTGGCCACTTTCACCAGCGAGTCGTCATTGCTGCCGAACGGCAGCGACACCGAGCCCAGCGCACCGACACCAACACTGGCCGAGGTTGGGCTCTTCTTCAACGCATAGCGGTCCTGCACCGCGCTGACGAACACCAACGCCTGGCTGCCGCGTGGCGCGCAGGAGATGCGCAGCACCAGCTGTTCGTGGTCATCCTCGCGCGGCTGGAAGTTCTTGTTGCCTTCCACCTGCGTATCGTCGGAACGGGCGATTGCATAGCCTTGGCTGAGCAGGGTGCGCCGCGCCGCTTCGCAGGCATCAGCCGGCCGACCATCGACCGTGCGCGAGAAGGTATCGCCGGAATCAAAGGATTCGCGCAGCACGGTGCTGTCGGCGGCACGACCACCGCAGGCCGACAGGACCAGAGCGCTGGCGAGGGCTACGGCAGCACTGGAAAAACGAGAGGCCCGCATGGGTACTCCTGCGAGGACAGTACCGCCAAGGGTAGTCCCGCGCCCGTGTGCAGCAGGTCGAAAGTGCGCCCGCCAGCCCCCGTCGTTGCAGCCTGTTCATGCGCCGGTAGCGCCGGGCCATGCCCGGCGGAAGCGCGCGATCCACTTCGCTCGCCGGGCACGGCCCGGCGCTACCGTGAACGAGGTCCCCAGACAGAAAGGGGCCGGCAATGCCGGCCCCTCGGCTATCACATGCCGTCGCCGGCTCAGTCCGCCCAGCGACCAGCGCCGGTGGACTGCGGCAGCACCTGCGCCGACAGCGGGCGGTCATTGGCCAGCAGGTTCACCGCATCGGCCAGGATCGAGGCCGACTCGCGCAGCAGCGGATCCGGACGCTTCTCGGCAGCCTTCTCGCGGGCGGCATCCTTCACGATGTCGCGCTCGTTGCCAGTCAGGCCGTCGTCGTTGCTGTCATCGGCCAGCGGGTCCAGGGCCAGGCCCAGTTCCTTGCGCATCGCCTGGCGCTCCTTGCGCTGGGTGTCCTGGCGCTCACGCTCGGCGCGGCGGGTGGCCTCGTTGAGCGAGATGTACTTCTTCGCGGCCTCGGTGCGGAACTGCTGCACGTCCTCGTTCCACCACTGGAATTCCTTGTCGGCGGCAATGCGCGCGTCATGGCGGGTTTCCAGCTTCGGCAGCAGCGGCGCGAAGTTGCCGTACTGGGTGTGCGGCACGGCAGCAATGCGGGTCCACGGCAGGGCGTTGTCGTAGGTGCTCTCGCCGAATTCGGTGGCATCGACGCTGGCCGGGAACGCCAGGTCGGGCACCACACCCTTGTGCTGGGTGCTGCTGCCGCTGATGCGGAAGAACTGGGCGATGGTCAGCTTGACCTGGCCGAAGCGCTGGGTTTCGCCACTCGGCCAACGGTCGAGATCGACGATGTTCTGCACGGTGCCCTTGCCGAAGCTGGTTTCACCGATCACCAGGCCACGACCGTAGTCCTGGATGGCGCCGGCGAAAATCTCGGAGGCCGAGGCCGAGCCACGGTTGATCAACACCGCCAGCGGACCGTCCCAGGCCACGCCCTGGTTGCGGTCACTGTTGACGGTGATGCGGCCACCGGATTCACGCACCTGCACCACCGGGCCCTGCTCGATGAACAGACCGGTCAGTTCAATTGCTTCGTCCAGCGAACCACCGCCGTTGTTGCGCAGGTCCAGTACCACGCCGTCCAGCTTGTCGTTCTTGAAGCCGGCCAGTAGCTTGGCCACGTCACGGGTCGCCGAAGCGTAGTCGGCGGCGTTGCGACGACGACCTTCGAAGTCCTGGTAGAAGGTCGGCAGCTTGATCACGCCGACCTTGCGTGCCGGCTCGCCGTTGGCAGCCGGGATGCTCATGGTCTCGCCCTTGGCGGCCTGTTCGGCCAGGCGCACCTTCTGCCGGGTCAGCACCAGGGTGTGATGCTTGCCGTCGGCACCTTCGGCCGCCGGAATGAATTCCAGCTTGACCTCGGTGTCCTTGGCGCCGCGGATCTTGGCCACGACATCGTCGATGCGCCAGCCGATCACGTCCTCGATCAGGCCGGACTTGCCCTGGCCGACGCCAACGATGCGGTCACCCGGCTTCAGCGTGCCGTCCACCGCCGCCGGACCACCGGCGATGATCTCGCGGATCACCACCACGTCGTCCTGGCGCTGCAGCTGCGCGCCAATGCCTTCCAGCGACAGCGACATCGCCTGGTTGAAGTTCTCGGCGGTGCGCGGGGTGAAGTAGTCAGTATGCGGATCGACCGCGCTGGTGTACGAATTCATGAAGAACTGGAAGACGTCTTCGCCCTTCAGTTCGTTGACCGATTTCTGCAGCGTCGCATAGCGCTTGTCCAGCGTCTTGCGGATGTCGTCCGGCTTCTTGCCCGCCAACTTCAGGCGCAGCCAATCGTTCTTGACCGACTTGCGCCACAGCTCGTCCAGTTCGGCGCTGCTGGCCGCCCACGGCACCTTCTTGCGGTCGTATTCGAAGCGCTCGTCGGCGGTGAAGTCCGGTTCCTGCTTGAGCAGCTTGCGCGCATAGGCCACGCGTTCGCCGACCCGCTGCTTGTACACGGCGAATACCTGGAACGCCGGCTCCAGCTCGCCGCCACGGATGGCCGAAGAAATGTTGGCTTCGAACGGCGCGAAGCGCGCCACGTCGGCCTGGGTGAAGTACTGCTTGCCGCCGTCCAGCGTTTCCAGATAGCGCTTGAACACGTCCTTGGAGGTGGCCTCGTCCAGCGCGCGCGGGCGGTAGGCATAACGACTGTCGGACAACAGGCCGTACACCAGCTTGGAGGTGGTCACCTGATCGGCGGTGGCCGCAGCAGGCAATGCGGGCGAGTCGGCCTTGGCCGCCAACGCCAGCGGCGCGACCAGCGCCAGGGCCATCAGGAATGCGGGGGCTTTGAATTTCATTGACGTGCTCGAAGGCGCCTTGCCAAGGGGGAGACTGCGGGGTGTTCAGACACCGCGACAGTGCCGAAAGTTGCCGGGTTTGTCATCCGGCCGCGTTCGGTGGAAAACCAGCCTAGCGGGGCCGGTGTAGCAAATTGTGAATGCAGGCGAAGGCGTGCGGACCAACGGTCCGCACCCACCACCAACGGTGGGCGCGCCCATCGGTAGCGGTGGGCCACCGATCGGTAGCGCCGGGCCATGCCCGGCGGCTCTTTCCCGCTGCGCTCGCCGGGCATGGCCCGGCGCTACCGATCAGGAGACGCCGGCGCCCTTGGCCTGCACGTCGGCGTGGTACGACGAGCGCACCATCGGGCCGGAGGCCACGTGGCTGAAGCCCAGCTCGTAGCCGTAGTCTTCCAGCGCCTTGTAGTCCTCGGGGGTCCAGTACTTCAGCACCGGGTGGTGGTGCGCGGTCGGCTGCAGGTACTGGCCGATGGTGATCATGTCCACGTCGTGCGCGCGCAGGTCGCGCATGGTGGCCTTGATCTGTTCGAACTCTTCGCCCAGGCCCAGCATGATGCCGCTCTTGGTCGGCACCTCCGGGTGCTGCGCCTTGAAGTTCTTCAGCAGGTTCAGCGACCACTGGTAGTCCGCGCCCGGGCGTACGTTGCGGTACAGGTCCGGCACGGTCTCGATGTTGTGGTTGAACACATCCGGCGGGTTCTGCGCCAGGATCTCCAGCGCGCGCTCCATGCGGCCCTTGCCACGGAAATCCGGGGTCAGCACTTCGATGCGGGTGCCCGGCGACTTCTCGCGGATGGCGCTGATGCAGTCGACGAAGTGCTGGGCACCGCCGTCGCGCAGGTCATCGCGGTCGACGCTGGTCACCACCACGTACTTCAGGCCCATGTCGGCCACGGTCTGGCCGAGGCTGGCCGGTTCGTTGGCATCCGGCGGCTTCGGGCGGCCATGGGCGACGTCGCAGAACGAGCAGCGACGGGTGCAGACTTCGCCGAGGATCATGAACGTTGCCGTGCCGTGGCCGAAGCACTCGTGGATGTTCGGGCAACTGGCTTCCTCGCACACCGTCACCAGGCGGTTCTCGCGCAGCTTGGCCTTCAGGTTCTGCACCGCATTGCCCGAGGGAATGCGCACGCGGATCCACGACGGCTTGCGCAGCACCGGCGCGTCGGCGAACTGCACCGGCGAGCGGTTGATCTTGTCACCGCCCAGCTGCTTGACTCCGGCCTGCAACGGCGCGGCGGACGGAGAATCGCCCTGCACGATCTGCAGGGGAATGGAACGGGCGGTGGATTCAGTCATGGCAGTTCCGGGTGGCGGTCAGGCGGCCGCAGAAAAATCAGGCAGTTCGGGCGTGTGCTGCAGCAGCAGGCCGAACTGGCGGGCCAGGTGGTCCAGCAGCACCGGCTTGACGGCATCCATCCCGGAGGGGCCACCCAAGTCTACCACCGAGGTCACCTGCAACCCCTGATAGCCACAGGGGTTGATACGGTGGAAGGGTTCCAGGTCCATGGCCACGTTGAAGGCCAGGCCATGGAAGGTGCAGCCACGGCGCACGCGGATGCCGAGCGCGGCGATCTTGGCGTTACCGACATAGACGCCGGGGGCGCCCTCGCGGCGCTCAGCGCCGATGTTCCATTCGGCGAGCGTGTCGATGATCGCCTGTTCGATGCGGCACACGTAGTCGCGCACGCCGATGCCCAGCCGCGGCAGGCGCAGCAGCGGGTAGACCACGATCTGGCCGGGGCCGTGGTAGGTCACCTGGCCACCACGATCCACGTGCAGCACCGGGATCTCACCGGGCGCCAGCACGTGCTCATCCTTGCCAGCCTGGCCGAGAGTGAACACCGGATCGTGCTCGACCACCCACAGCTCGTCGGCATCGGCGTCGCTGCGCTGGTAGGTGAAGCGCTGCATGGCACGCCACACCGGCTCATAGGGCTGGCGACCGAGATCACGGACCACCGCCGGGCGCGGCGCGCGGTGTTCCGGGGCGGCTTCGGCCGGGCAGCTGTCGGCTACAGCGTCCACTTCACTTCCGGGTGGTCGCGCAGTGCCTGGTGCGCCAGATCGTACTGTTCGCGGCTCTCGGCCTTGAACACCATGCGCACAGACACGTACTTGCCGTTGGTCGAATGCTTCCAGCTGATGCGTTCATTGACCACATCGATACCGGCAGCCAGCAGCAGGCGGGGAAGCTCATGTTCCAGGCCGCGGTTGGCCGGGCCCATCGCGCTGAGCTCGAACTGGCCGGGGAACTGGAAGCCGTGGTCGGGGTTGTCGGACTTGATTTCCATGCCCCCATTATCGGGCCGCAAGGCAACAAACCCAAGAGTATTCATCGAAGTCAGCAGACCCACCAATGAGTCGCTGCGTTGCACCTGAACAGGCGTTCAGCATTGGCCATTGCCCGCGCAGGCGCCGCAGGGCAGTACAGGATTGTCTTCACGAGACAATGTCGTTTTCGGAACAGACAAGTGATTCGAACGCGCTCGTTCCATCACGCCCGCACGAGTACCGTGTCGCGGCAGATAACGACAGACAGAAAAAACCTCCTCATGAGCCCCCCTTCCCAACGCCGCCTCACGGCCCTCGGGCTGTCCGGCCTGCTGGCCGCTGCCCTCCCCCTTGCCGCCCAGGCGGCCGAACAATGTGGCCCGGACGCGATGCGCGACCACCCGCCGCAGATCAATTTCCGCGTCGACAACGACCTGTTCGGTGGCCGCCACCAGGACCAGGGCTATACCAACGGTGCGCTGTTGACCCTGGTCTCGCCCAACCTGGTCGATTACACCGATGACCCGTGCCTGCCGCGCATGGCGCGCTGGGTGAACCAGTACCTGGAAGGACTGCATCCGGGCAAGTTCGAACAGCAGAACATGATCTTCAGCATCGGCCAGGGCATTTTCACCCCGACTGATTTCAGCCGCAGGGACCTGATCGAGGACGACCGCCCTTACGCCGGCGTACTGATCGCAAACTTCGGTTTCAATGCGCGCAGCGGCGACCGTCTGCAGACCACCCAGCTGACGCTGGGCGTGGTCGGCCCGTGGGCACAGGGCAAGCAGGTGCAGAATGCGGTGCACGAAGTACTGGGCGACGAGAAATTCAAGGGCTGGGACAACCAGCTGCACAACGAACCGCTGTTCATGCTGACCCATGAGCGCATGCGCCGCTGGCCGGGCGATGCCAGCATCAATGCCGACGGTTGGGGTTGGGACGCGATCAGCCACTACGGCGGGTCGATCGGCAACCTGGAAACCAAGGCCAACCTCGGCGGTGAAGTGCGCTTCGGCTGGAAGCTGCCGGACGACTTCGGCAGCACGCCGCTGCGCCCGGCCGGTGAGAATACTGCGCCGACCCGCAGCGGCCGTCCCAATGGCTGGTCCTGGCACCTGTTCGCGACCTCGGACGCTGCCTGGGTGATCCGCGACATCACGCTGGATGGCAACACGTTCCGCAGCAGTCACAGCGTGGACAAGCGTCATGTGGTGGCCTACGGCGGCTACGGCGTGGCCGTGATGTACGGACGCTGGAAGTTCGCCGCAGCGCGCTATCACAGCACGCGCGAGTTCAACGGCCAGCGCGAGGCGCCCGTGTTCGGCAGCTTCACCATCAGCCGCTCGCTGTAGGTAGGTGCCGACCGTTGGTCGGCACACCGGGGCCGGCATATCCGGATGGGTTCATGAGGAGCCGGCCAGCGGCCGGCACTACCCACATCCGGCAGGATTCATGCGCAAGCGGCATCCCGAAACGGAAAAGGCCGGCATTTGCCGGCCTTTTCCTTCACCACGCCGGGGCGTGGATCATTCCGATTCCCACCACATCCAGAAGCTGTCCCACAGGCGCTTGAAGAAGCCGGCCTGTTCGACGGCAGCCACCGCCACCAGCGGCGCTTCGGCCACCAGCTTGCCATCCAGCATCACCTTCACGGTGCCGATCTGCTGGCCGGCGGTGAACGGCGCTTCCAGCGTCTTGGGCACGTCGATGCTCGGCTTCAGGTCGTTGTAGCGACCGCGCGGCACGCTCACCAGCATCGGCTGGGCCACGCCCAGCTGCACCTTGTCGGTGGTGCCCTTCCAGACCTTGTGCTCGGCCACGGCCTTGCCCGGCTCGTACAGGCGATGGGTCTCGAAGAAGCGGAAGCCCCAGTTCAACAGGGCCAGGCTGTCATCGGCACGCTGCTTTTCCGACTGGCCGCCCAGCACCACGGCCACCAGGCGCTGGTCACCACGCTGGGCAGAACTCATCAGGCAGTAACCGGCTTCCGAGGTGTGGCCGGTCTTGATGCCGTCCACGCTGCCATCGCGCCACAGCAGCAGGTTGCGGTTCGGCTGCTTGATGTTGCCGACCTGGAATTCCTTGATCTTGTTGTACGCGTAGGTTTCCGGGTAATCGCGCACCATCGCGCGGCCCAGCAGTGCCAGATCGTAGGCGCTGCTGTGGTGGCCCGGGGCGGTCAGGCCATGGGCATTCACGAAGTGCGAATTCTTCATGCCGATCTTGGCCGCGTAGCTGTTCATCAGCGAAGCAAAAGCTTCTTCGCTGCCTGCCACGTGCTCGGCCAGGGCGATCGCGGCGTCGTTGCCGGACTGGATCGCCATGCCCTTTTCCATGTCTTCCAGGCGTGCAGTCTGGTTGACCGGGAAGCCGCTGTAGCTGCCATCGGTACCCGCGCCACCTTCGCGCCAGGCGCGCTCGCTCATCATCACCTGGTCGTCCGGACGGACCTTGCCGTTCTTGACCTCGGCGGCGATCACGTAGGACGTCATCACCTTGGTGATGCTGGCCGGGGCCAGCTGTTCGTTGATGTTTTCACCAGCCAGCACCTGGCCGGTGGCGTAATCCATCAGCACCCAGGCTTTGGACACGCTGGGCGCGGGTGCCGGCGGGGTGGCGACGGTGGCCGGGGCAGCAGCGGCGGCGGCAGGCGTCGGCGTGGCCGGGGTCGGCAGCGGCGTCTGGGCGGAGGCCAGGCCCACCACCAGGGTGGCGGCCAGGGCGGTGGCGGCGGAACGGAAATTCATTGGACAGCAGGCTCCAGGGGACGGCCGGGAATGGAGGGTGGAACGTAACGGCCATTGTAAGGCCGGGGGAGCATGGGCCGGCAGCACCGGCCCGGGCGGATCAATCCTTGACGATCTGCGGCGAACCCAGGCCCAGACCGGCGATACGGCCGGCAAGTTCCGCGGCACTGGCATGGTCGCTGGCGGGAACGCGCAGGCGGAACAGGGTGCGGCCACCGGCGGCGATGTCGCTGATGGTCGCGCCGACGATACCGGCGGCGTTGAGCTGGCCCATCGCGCGGTTGGCATTGTCGCGGCTGGAGAAACTGGCGACCTGCACCATCACCGCGCCCACTACCTGCTGCGACAGGCTGGGTGCCGCTGGCGTGGTGCGGACCGGCGCCGGCGCAACAGCGCGCGGCGTGGTGCTGGCAGCGACCGCCTGTGCCGGCGCGGTGCCGCGCACCGGCGGCGCACTCGGCGGCAGGCTGCTGACCGCCACGTCCGGCACGGTGCTGGCCACGCCCTGGGTGGTGGCCGGCTGGCCACGCGCCGGCATGCCATCGGCAGGCAGGCCCTTGACCAGGCGATCGATGTCGCTGTCGGCGGCGGCACGTGCGGCCGGTACCGGCCGCGCACTGGCCACCGCAGTTGCCGCAGCGGCCGCTTCCGCAGCACGACGTTCGCGACGCGACGGTTTCTGCGCCATCAGGTTGCTTTCGCCCGGCTGCAGCGCGCGCACTTCGACGTTGCCGGTGCCGCGCTGGGTGATGCCCAGGCGCACGGCGGCGGCATAACTGAGATCGACCACGCGACCATCATGGAACGGACCACGATCGTTGACGCGCACGATCACCGATTCGCCGTTGTCCAGGTTGGTCACTCGGGCGAAGCTGGGCAGCGGCAGCGTCTTGTGCGCGGCGGTGAACTGGTACATGTCGTAGACCTCGCGGTTGGAGGTCAGGCGGCCATGGAACTTGGCACCGTAGTACGACGCGGTACCGCGTTCGACATAGTTGCGGGTATCGTCGAGCACCTTGTAGGACTTGCCCAGCACCACGTACGGGGTCTTGTTGCCGATCGCCGAGCGATCTTCCGCGGTCACTTCCGGCTCGGGGATGCAGGCCACGTTGGGAATGTAGTCCGGCGTGCTGTCACGCACGCCCGGCTTGTACAGGCCGCCGGCAGTGTAGTTGCCGCGGGTATTGAGGTCTTCCTTGGCGGCCGCATACGGCGAGCCCTCCGGGCAATGCGCCGGGCGTGAGCCACGGCCCTGCACCAGCGTACCGCCGGACTTGCCGCCATGGCCGGCCGTGGCCGGCTTCTTCGGCGCGCTGCTGCAGGCAGCCAGCGCGAGGACGATCAAGCCTGGGACCAGCCATCTGATGTTCATGCCGGGGGCAGCTCCTGTCCGGCGATGGCCTGGGACAACTGGAACACGGCCATCGCATACATCTTCGAGAGGTTGTAGCGGGTGATCGCATAGTAGTTCTGGAAGCCCAGCCAGTACTGCTTGCCGGTGCTGCCTTCCAGGGTGATCGGGGTGGCGGTGGCACCCGGCTGCACCGGTGCATTCGGCTGGTAGCCGCGCTGCGCCAGATCGGCCAGCGACCAGGTGGGCATCCACTCGGTCGGGTTGAATTCCTCGCGCCCAGCGGCCAGCGTTGCGGGCACGGCGACCTGGCCGCCACGCACCCAGCCGCCCTTCTTCACGAAGTAATTGGCGATGGACGAGAACACGTCGTCATAGCTGGTGAACAGGTCGCGGCGGCCATCACCGTTTCCGTCCACGGCGTAATCCAGATAGCTGGACGGCATGAACTGGCCCATGCCCATCGCGCCGGCATAGCTGCCCTTGAGCGTGGTGATGTCCAGTTTCTCTTCGCGGCCCAGTTCGAACAGTTTGGCCAGTTCATCGCGGAAGAACAGTTCGCGGCGCACTTCGCGCTCCAGCTTGGCCGGATCACCACTGCGCGGGTAATAGAACGCCAGCGTGTACAGCGCATCGAGCACGCGATGGTTGCCGGCATTCTTTCCGTAGCTGGTTTCCACGCCGATGATTGCCACGATCACTTCGGCCGGCACCCCGGTGCGCTGCTGCACGCGATCCAGTTCGGCACGGTGCTGGGCCAGGAACGCGCGGCCGCCATCGATGCGCGCCTTGCTGATGAACATCGGCCGATATTCGTTCCACGGCTTGACCCGTTCGGCCGGGCGCGACATGGCGGCGATGATCGGCTGGCGCACCTGAGCCTGGTCGAGCACGTTGCTGATCTGCTCCGGTTTCAGGCCATAGCGCTTGGCGGTATCGGCAACGAAGCGGGCACGCGCGACCTCGAACGGGACCGGGGTGAGGTCGACCGGCGGCGCGGTAGCAGCGGCGGCCTCAGGCGCGGCCTCGGCCGGGCCATGGGCCTTGGCGGCAGGCTGGCGCGGCGTACTGCTGGCCTGGGGCGAAGACGGTGGGGACTTCGGCTGGGTCGCGCAGGCGACCAGGCCGAGGGTGAGCATGCAGGCCAGAGTGCGTCGAATCATCGTCGCAGGTTAGCAGGTCATGGATGAATTAAAACCCCTAACACCATGAATCACAACGATTTGCATGCGAGCAGCGGGAAATGTGAAGGCCTCGTGATCCCGTTTCCCCATTCAGATAGAGGTTGCCGGTTGCGTCCCCATCCCCGCAGACGCAACCGGCGACCGGATCCGGTCGGTACCTGCGCGGCTGCCGCTCCCCAGTGGCAGTACCCCGCGCTCCCTGTACCCGTTGGACCAGTACTGCTTTCCCGCCCGACGCCCCCTCGCGCTGCAACGATTGACGGCGCGCCGTGCCGAACGGGCCGTCATTGTGCAGGCCGATTACGACAAGTCCATTGATCAGGATCAACGCGCTGTAAAAGTGTGAACCAGCTAACGCTTTTTACGGACTTTGGTCGTCGGGCGTGCTGTCGTGCATCGTGGTGAGAACGCTTCCACAACGAGCGTTGCGCAGAGTCAGGAAGTTTCCGGCCAACGGCGCGGCCCCTCGTGTGTGGTCGCGAAAAGCGGCTCATGTAATTGGGGCGGGCGCGGTGGGTTCGCGGGACACGCCGTAAACCCGTCCCTGGGGGCTCGATGGCGCCATCCATGGCGCCAACGGTCCCGCGAACCCACCGCGCCCGCCCCCTGACAGTTTCCGTGCGCGTCCACCCACGGAGAAGAAAGAGAAGATCAAAAGCAAAAGCGGCCTGGCGGGGCGCTTCATTGCCTTGTGTGGAGCCGAAGGCAGCGGCAGGAGCCGCTGCCAACGTCGCCCACGGCGACGGCCCGAAGGGTGCCGGTCAGGACGACCGGCATAGCCATGCTCGGTTCACGAGCAAGCGCAGCGCCGCGACCCGCTTTTGATCTTCTCTTTCTTCTCCGTGGGTGGCAGACCGCCAAAATCTGTCAGAGGCCGGTCGGGTTGGGTACGCGGGGGTGTCAGCCGCATGGATGCGGCTGCCAAGCCTCCAGGGACGGATTCACGGCGTCCCCCGCGTACCCAACCCGACCGGCCCACCCGCGGCTTCTGCTTTCCGCGACCACCCAGACACCACCCACGAGGGGCTGCGCCGTTCGCTGGAAACCCTATCCCCCGTGCACGGGCCGGTGCCCACGTACCGCCATCACCAGGCCGATGCCGGCCAGCAGCGAGACCGCTGATGTCCCGCCATAACTGATCAACGGCATCGGAATGCCCACCACCGGCAGCAGGCCGGAAATCATTCCACCGTTCACCAGCACGTAGACGAAGAACGCCAGCCCCAGGCTGCCGGCCAACAACCGTGCATGGGTGTCGCGCGCCTGCACCGCGATCCACAGGCAGCGCCCGACCACAAATAGATAGAGTGCGAACACTGTCGCCACGCCGATCCAACCGAACTCCTCGGCGAGCACTGAAAATGCGAAGTCGGTCGTGTACTCGGGCAGGAAATCCAGTGTGGCCTGGGTGCCCTGCCCCCAGCCGCGCCCCTGCCAGCCACCCGAACCGATCGCGATGCGCGACTGCAGGATGTTCCAGCCGGTGCCGAGCGGGTCCGCCGTCGGGTCGAGGAAGGTCAGCACGCGATCCTTCTGGTACTGCCGCAGCAGTCCGAACCACGCCAGCGGCGCGGCCACCGCCAGCCCCGCCACACCCGCCGCCACCCAGCCCCAATGCAAGCCGGCCAGCAATAACGCGAATACGCCGCTGGCGGTCACCAGCGTGGCGGTGCCGAGGTTGGGCTGCATCAGGATCAGAACCGCTGGCACGCCAATCAGCACCGCGGCGGTGAGTACCGTGCGTGGCGAGGGCGGCAACGGCTGCCGATGCAGGTACCAGGCCATCATCAACGGCAGGCTGAGCTTGAGCAGTTCGGACGGCTGCAGATAGAACACGCCCAGGTTGAGCCAGCGCTGCCCGTACTTGCCGGTGCCAATCACATATACCGCCATCAGCGGCAGCATCGACAGCGCGTACAGCGCCGGCGTCCATGCGCGCAGGCGCAGCAGCGAGACCCGCGACAGCAACCACATCGCCACCAGGCCACCGGCAAAGCGCGCCGCCTGCCCCGTTACCGGACCGGACACGCTGTGCAGCACTGCCAGGCCGGCGGCCATCAGGATCAACAGCGCGATCAGCAACGGCAGATCGATCGTGCGCATCGCCTCACGGCAGCCGCCAAGCATTCGTTTCCATTCCACGCGGGCCACGGTAGCAACGCGCCCTTGCGTGAAGCTGTCAGGCTGCTTCTGTATTTGTAGAGTCGAGCCATGCTCGACTGCCTTTCGTACAGTGTATGCAGGCCCTGAGCCGAGCATGGCTCGGCTCTACAGAAATCAGAAGCGGTCGAGCAAGCTCGACTCTACGGGAAGGCGAAGGCAGGTAGCGCCGGGCCATGCCCGGCGGCGGCTCGCGAAGCGCGCAGCCGGTGTTACCCGTAGCCGCCGTGTACCGGATTGTGGCTGCGTACCGCCATCACCAAGCCGAAGCCGGCCAGCAGCGAAACCGCCGACGTACCGCCGTAGCTGATCAGCGGCATCGGCACGCCCACCACCGGCAGCAGTCCGGAAATCATCCCGCCGTTGACCAGCACGTAGACGAAGAACGCCAGCCCGGTGGCACCGGCCAGCAGCCGCGAATAGGAATCGCGCGACTGGCTGGCGATCCACAGGCAGCGACCGATCACCACCAGGTACAGCGCCAGCACGGTGGCCACGCCGATCCAGCCGAATTCCTCGCTCAGTACCGAGAACGCGAAGTCGGTGGTCTGCTCGGGAATGAAGTTCAGGTGCGACTGCGAGCCCTCGCCCCAGCCCTTGCCATCGAAGCCGCCAGAACCGATCGCGATCTTCGACTGGATGATGTTCCAGCCAGCACCCAGCGCATCCATCTCCGGGTCCAGGAACATCATGATGCGGTCCTTCTGGTAGGGCCGCAGCAGCCAGAACCAGGCCACCGGTGCGACCGCGGCCACACCACCCACACCCAGGCCAACCCACCACCACGGCAAGCCGGCCAGCAGCAGCACGAACACGCCGCTGGCAGCGATCAGCACGCCGGTGCCGAAGTCGGGCTGCAGCATCACCAGGCCGGTCGGCACACCTATGATGACCAGGGACACGAGCACGGTATTGAAGCGCGGCGGCAGCGGCATCTTGTGCAGGTACCAGGCCACCATCATCGGCAGGCTGACCTTCAGCAGTTCGGCCGGCTGCAGATAGAAGAATTTCAGGTCCAGCCACTGCCGACCGTACTTGCCTGTGCCAAGCACGAACACTGCCAGCAGCGGAATCATCGAGATCGCATAGATCATCGGCGTGGCCGAGCGGATACGCAGTATCGGTACCCGCGAGATGCCCCACAGCGCGGCCATGCCCACCGCGAAACGCGCGCCCTGGGCCATCACCAGGCTGTCGCCGCCCGCGCTCTTGAGTGTCGCCAGACCGATCACCATCAACGCGCCCAGCGCCAGGCACAACACCCAGTCCAGCGTGCTGAAGAAGCGGCGCAGCATGTCGCCGGCCCAGCGCAGGAATACTTTCATCGCGCGGGCTCCGCGGCGGTCGGGCGTGGTGTGACCGGCAGTGCGGCGGCAGCCGGCGTACCCGGCTGTGGTGCAGGTACCGGCTCCGGCGCAGGCACGCCGACCAGCACCTGGTGTTCACCCACCTGTGCGGCGGCGAGGTCGCCCGCCTGGCGCGCGCCCACATCTTCGTTGTCGAATGCGGTCGCACCGATGGCAGTGGTGCCACGTTCGCTGTCCAGCGGCTGCATGCCTTCAGGCATCTTGCCCAGCAGATAGGCATCAAACACCTTGCGGGCGATTGGTGCGGCCGCCGCACCGCCGTAACCACCACCTTCCACCGCGATCGCCAGCGCGATCACCGGCTGATCGACCGGCGCGAAACCGACAAACAGCGCGCGGTGGCGCAGGTGCATCGGCAGGCTCTTCGGGTTCACTGCGGCGGTGCCCTTGCGGCTGACGACCTGCGCGGTACCGGTCTTGCCTGCCATCGTATAGGGTGCGCCGGCCGCCATCCGCGCAGCGCTGCCGCCGGGCAGCATGGTGGCCATCATGCCTTCGCGCACCGCCTGCAGATTGTTCGGGTTCGGGCTGACCGGCTTGCTCTCGCCCGGGTCGGTGGCCATCCAGTCATGGTCGAAACCTGCACGTTGCTGGATCACCAGGTGCGGCGTGCGCAGCTGCCCGTTGGCCAGCCCACTGACACCCCGTGCCAGCTGCAACGGAGTGACCTTCCAGTCGCCCTGGCCGATGCTGATGTTGACCGTGTCGCCGGGGTACCACGCTTCCTTGCGGCTCTTCCGCTTGTACGCCGGAGACGGCAGGATGCCCCCGATCTCGCCGGTCAGGTCGATGCCGGTCGGCTGGCCGAAGCCGTAGTACTCCATGTAATGGTCGAAGCGCTCGATGCCCAGGTCCAGCGCCAGCTTGTAGTAGTAGGTGTTGACCGACTGCGCGATGGACTTGCGCAGGTCGGTCCAGCCATGGCCGCCGCGGTGCGAGTCACCCCAGCCACGCGAGGTGCCGGGCAGGTAGAACATGCCGGTGGACAGCACTTTGTCTTCGGGCCGGCGCACGCCCGAATCGAGGCCGGCCAGGCCGATCAGCGGCTTCAGGGTAGAACCGGGAGCGACGCCACCCAGCACCAGGCGGTTGAACTGAGGCCGTGATGGGTTGTCGTTCAGCGCCTTGAAGTCGGCATGGGAAATACCGTTGACGAACAGGTTGGGGTCGTAGGACGGCAGGCTGACCATTGCCAGCACCTCTCCGGTGCGCGGGTCCATCGCCACGGCCGAGCCTTCCTGTTCGCCGAAGGCGGCCACCATTGCGCGCTGCAGGTCGGCATCGATCGACAACCGCAGGTCGGCGCCGGACTGCGCGGCGACGCGGCCGATGGTACGGATCGCACGGCCCTGTACGTTGGTCTCGACCTGTTCGTAGCCGACCTTGCCGCGCAGCTGCTGCTCGTAATAGCGCTCCAACCCGGACTTGCCGATGTGGGTCAGGGCTGCATTGCCCTCGCCGAGGATTTCCAGATCCTTTTCATCGACGCGGCCGACGTAGCCGATGATGTGCGCGAACAGGTCACCGTACGGGTAGCGCCGGGTCAGATAGGGTTCCAGCTCGACGCCGGGGAAACGCCAGCGATCGACCGCGAAGCGCGCCATCTCCTCGTCGCTCATGCGCAGCTTCAGCGTGACCGGCAGGAACTTGCGGCGCGCCTTGCGCGACTTGTCGAATGCTTCCAGCTCTTCCGGGCTGATGCTGATGATCTTCGCCAGCCCTTCCAGGGTGGCATCCATGTCCTTGACCTTGTCCGGGGTCACGTCCAGGCGGAAGGCCGGCACGTTCTCGGCCAGCAGGCGGCCGTTGCGGTCGTAGATCATGCCGCGCCCGGGCACTACCGGCCGTGGCTTGATGCGGTTGGCTTCCGAGCGGGTGGCGTAGACGTCGTGGTCCAGCACCTGCAGCTTGAAGTACCAGCCGCCCAGGCCCAGCAGGCAGACCAGCACGCCAAGGAAACCCAGCGCCGCGCGGCGGCGGAACTGCTCGGCTTCGGCGTGCGGGTTCTTGACCTGGCGGCGCGGAATCATGGCTCAGCGCCCGCGCTTGCCGAAACGCACCGCGTCCAGCAGCACGAACACCAGCGGCCACAGGCCCATGCCCAGCAGCGGCGCCCACCAGTACGACCACGGCAGGGTCGGCTCATCCACCACGATGTGGACCAGCGCGCTGACGATGCGGTCGTTGAACAGCAGGCCGCCAATGGCGAGCATCTGCTGCGACATCGGGAAGAAGCGGATGCGGGCGCGGAAGCGCTGGAGGATGAAGGCCAGCATCACCAGCCGCAGCGCCTGTTCTCCCAGCACGCCGCCGTACAGCAGATCGGCGATGACGCCACTGGCGAAGGCGATGCCCAGGCCGACGCGCTCGGGCGCTTCGATCACCCAGTACGCCAGCACCAGCGCCAGCCAGTACGGACGCAGCGGCTGCAGCAGCGCCGGCAACGGCAGCAGGCCCAGCAGCAGGGCCACTACCAGGCTGGCCGGCAGCACCCAGGGGTTGTCGCGCAGGCGGCTCATCGCTGGGCCTCCGGCGTGGTCGGTTGCCGGCCAGCGGCCGGCACTACCGGAGCGCTGGCTGGAGTGGAGCCCCCTTGTTGTTCAAGGGGGCGCGCCGCAGGCGCGGGGTTAAGGAAAGATGCGGGGGCAGCATTCCTCGTCGCAGACGGGGATTGCTGCCGGCCAGCGGCCGGCACTACCGTGGAGCTGGCTGGAGATGCCGGGGCCACCGTCGGCGACGCGGACGGAGCCGGTGACCGGCCCACAGTCGGTGCAGGCGTTGCAGGTGCGGGTGCCGGCGTGGTGGTGGCCGGTGCGGTTGCCGCCGGCACAGTTCCGCCCGCCGCCGGGCCACCCGGGGCGGTCTCTTCCAGCTGCAGGCGCAGTTCCGGCGGAATGCGGATCGCCGCACCCGGGCGCAGCAGCAGCACGTCGCGGCCACGGTCGAGCTGTGCCGCCGGCTTCAGTTCGCCGACCAGGAAGGCATGGGTGTCGTCCGGGCGCAGGCCGGTGATGGTGCCGACCGGGAAGCCTGCCGGGAAACGGCCGCCGAGGCCGGAGGTGACGATCTCGTCGCCCACTTCCACGCCGGCGCTGAGCGGGATGTCGCGCAGTTCCAGCTTGTCACCGCGGCCATAGACGATCAGGCGAACGCCGTTGCGGGCCACGGTGACCGGTACCGCATGGTCGGGGTCGGTCAGCAGCAGCACCGTTGAGGTGCTGCCGGTGACGCTGATCACCTGGCCCATCAGGCCCCCGACATCGATCACGGCCTGGCCGACGTGCACGCCTTCGCGGCTGCCCGCATCCAGCACCAGGCGCTGCTTCACCGGGTCCAGGTCGATGTCCAGGATCGGCGCCAGCTGCACGTCCAGGCCACTGCGCTCGGCTACGTTCAGCAGCTCGCGCAGCTGGGCGTTGTCCAGCGCGGCGGTCTGCAACCGGGTCAGGCGGGCGTTGGCCAGCAGCAGCTGGTTGCGCAGTTCGCGGTTCTCGGTCACCAACTGGCTGTGGCTGGCTGCAGAGTCCTTGACCTGGTTGCCGAGCTTGCCGGGCAGGCCGGCCAGTGCCCACACCGGCTGCACCAGACTGTTGGCCTGCCCGCGCAGGCGCGCCAGCCAGCCGGCCTGGTCGTCAAGCACGATCAGGGTGATGGCCAGCGCGAGGTAAGCCAGCAGCCGCAGCGGGCTGGCGGCATCACCGGATCGGGAAGCGACGGGAGGTCCGGCGTAGGGCGGCACGGCAACGATTCAACTGGCAGAAGGCGGAGGGGAAACACGCGGACGCCCCGCCGGTGCCGACCCACCATCATGGCGGGCCGCACCCCGGTGGGGCGCTGCGGGCGCAGGCAGCCGGGACGGCTTACTCCGGCGCAAAGAACTCGTTGCCGTGCATGTCGACCAGCTCCAGTGCACGGCCACCACCGCGGGCCACGCAGGTCAGCGGGTCATCGGCCACCTGCACGTGCAGGCCGGTTTCCTCGGAGATCAGGCGGTCCAGGTCACGCAGCAGGGCGCCACCACCGGTCAGCACGATGCCGCGCTCGGCGACGTCGGCGCACAGTTCCGGCGGGGTCTGCTCCAGCGCCAGCTTGACCGCGCTGACGATGCCCGAAAGCGGTTCGTGCAGGGCTTCGAGCACTTCGTTGGAGCTGATCTTGATCATCTTCGGCACGCCCTCGGCGAGGTTGCGGCCGGAGATTTCCATCTCGATCACTTCCGCCTGCGGGTAGGCGCAGCCCAGTTCGACCTTGATGCGCTCGGCGGTGGCTTCACCGATCAGCATGCCGTGGTTGCGGCGCACGTAGTTGGTGATCGACTCGTCGAAGCGGTCGCCGCCGATACGGACCGAGGCCGAGTAGACGATGCCGTTGAGCGAGATCACCGCCACTTCGGTGGTGCCGCCGCCGATGTCGATGACCATCGAGCCACGGGCTTCGGTGACCGGCATGCCGGCGCCGATCGCGGCGGCCATCGGCTCTTCGATCAGGAACACGTCACGGGCGCCGGCTTCCTCGGCCGATTCCTTGATCGCGCGGCGCTCGACCTGGGTCGAGCCGGCCGGCACGCAGACCAGCACGCGCGGGCTCGGGCGCAGCACGCGCGACTTGTGCACCTTCTTGATGAAGTGCTTGAGCATCGCCTCGGTATAGGTGAAGTCGGCGATGACGCCGTCCTTCATCGGGCGGATGGTGGTGATGTGGCCCGGGGTACGGCCCAGCATCTGCTTGGCCTCGGCGCCGACGGCTGCCACCGAGCGTGTACCACCGATGGCGCGATCCTGACGCACTGCGACCACCGACGGCTCGTTCAGCACGATCCCCTGCCCGCGCACGTAGATGAGGGTGTTGGCCGTGCCCAGGTCGATGGACAGGTCGTTGGAGAACATGCCACGGAGTTTCTTGAACATCTGAGGAAGGAGTCCTGAGGGGTGTCGTGCCCGCCGCGGGATGGCGAAAAAATGGGCAGAAATCGAGGCCGACAAGCCTAGCAACCCGCCTGCCGCCGAGCAAGGAAAAAACTAGCTGAACCCGCGCCTTGACAGGCTTTCGGCCCGATCGGGCATCACCCGGTTCTGGCCCTGAGCGGCACCAGCGGGTAACCTTTGCGCCGTCGGGCGCCCAAGGGCGCCGTTTGCTTGCCTGCTGAACCGGGCCGGCCCACCCCAAAATTCACCGCATAGGCTTACATCGATGTCCGCTCTGATCTGTGGTTCTCTTGCCTTCGACACCATCATGGTGTTCCCGGACCAGTTCAAGAATCACATCCTGCCGGACAAGGTGCACATCCTGAACGTGTCCTTCCTGGTGCCGCGCATGCGCCGCGAGTTCGGTGGCTGCGCCGGCAACATCGCCTACAACCTGCACCTGCTGGGCGGCCAGCCGATCCCGATGGGCACCGTCGGTTCGGACTTCGGCCCGTACCGCGAGTATTTCGAAGGCCTGGGCATCGACCTGACCCGCGTGCGCGTGATCGATGAGCTGTTCACCCCGCAGGCGTTCATCACCACCGACCATGACAACAACCAGATCACCGCCTTCCATCCAGGCGCGATGATGCGTTCCTACGAGAACCACGTGCGTGGCGTGCCCGGCGTGACCCTCGGCCTGGTCGGCCCGGACGGTCGCGAAGGCATGATCCAGAACGCGCAGGAATTCCACGAAGACGGCATCCCGTTCATCTTCGACCCGGGCCAGGCCATGCCGCTGTTCAACGGACCGGAGCTGCGCGCCTTCATCGACCAGGCCGACTACGTGGTGGTCAACGACTACGAGTCGAACCTGCTGCAGGAACGCACCGGTTGGGACGAGAAGGAGATCGTCAGCCGGGTCAAGGCCTACATCACCACCCGTGGCCCGAAGGGCGCGGTCATCCACACCCCGGAAAAGAGCTACGACATCCCGCCGGCGCACGAGCGCCGCGTGGTCGACCCGACCGGTTGTGGCGACGCCTTCCGCGCCGGCCTGATCTACGGCATCCAGAAGGGCTACGACTGGCTGACCATCGGCCGCATGGGCAACCTGATGGGCGCGCTGAAGGTGGAGCACCCGGGCACCCAGAACCAGCGTTTCACCTTCGAAGAGTTCAACGAGCAGTTCAAGCAGCAGTTCGGTTACGCGTTGAACGCGTAAGCGAATTGCCCGCGCGACAGCGGAGATTCCGGTAGCGCCGGGCCAAGCCCGGCGGCTTTCCAATCAGATATTGCCGGACGCCGCCCGCGCTGTGCGCTCGCCGGGCATGGCCCGGCGCTACCTTCCGGCTCAGGGCTTGGCTTTCTCCGGCAACCGGTACAGCTCTTTCTCGTAAGCCAGCGTGCCCCACATGGCATAGGCATGTGCGCGCCGTGCCAGCTCCGGCCGCAGTGGGTGTGGCTGCAGCTGATCGGTCGCCGGGTCGTAGCGGAATCCCTGCGCCGGCTTGTCCGGCTGCAGGATGGCGACGTCGTTGCCCTCCATCCATGCCAGGTTGCGGTCGTACTGCATCAGCGCGCGGCCCGGTTGCAGCCGCCGCATGTCGGTCAGGTCCTGGCCCACCAGCGGCGTGGGGTCGGCGATGCCCAGCAGCGACAGCAGCGTCGGCGCCAGATCGATCTGGCTGACGATGCGGGTATCCCGCCGCGGTTCGATGCCGCCGCCAAGGATCAAGCCCGGGATATGGAAGTTGGCGATGGGCACCATGTCCTTGCCGAACACGCGCGAGTCATGGTCGGCCACCACCAGGAACACGGTGTTTTCCCAGTACGGTGAGGCCATCGCCTTGCGGAAGAATTCTCCCAGCGCGTGATCGGCGTACTTGGCTGCATTGTCGCGGGTCTGCTTGGGCTGCTCGTACAGTTCGATGCGGCCGTCCGGGAACTCGAACGGATCATGGTTGCTGGAGGTGAACACCAGGCCGAAGAACGGCTTGCCCTGCGCATTCAACTGCTGGAACTGCTCATCGGCGCGGTTGAACAGATCCTCGTCCGATGCCCCCCATGATCCGACGAACGTCGGCGTGCGGTAGTCCTTGCGATCCACGATGCGGGTGAAGCCATTGGCGAGGAAGAACTCGCGCATGTTGTCGAAGTGACTTTCGCCGCCGTAGTAGAAGCCGGTGTCGTAGCCATGCCGGCCCAGTACATCGGCCAGGGTGAAGAAGCGTTGGCGGCTGGCCGGCAACTTGACTACCGATTCGGCCGGGGTCGGCGGGAAGCCGGTCAGCACCGCTTCGATCCCGCGCACCGAACGCGTACCGGTGGCATACAGCCGCTCGAACGCCCAGCCCTGCTTGCTCAGGCGGTCGTAATGCGGCGACAGCGGCCTCCCGCCAAGGCTGCCGATGAACTGTGCACCGAGGCTTTCTTCCAGCACGATCACCAGGTTGCGCGGCTTGCCCTGGTGCAGCGGTGGACGCAATGCCAGGCTCGGCAGCGCCTCGGACACGTACGCCGTGGCAGGCAGGCCACTGGTCGCGTGCAGCTCGTCGACCACCTGCGCCAGCGGCAGCTCGCCATAGATGCGCGAGGTCTCGCTGCGGGCGGCCAGCTGGCGCGCCGCATAGCCGACGGTGTACAGCGAGTTGAGTGGCAGCACGTTGACGGTGGGGTCGGTGGAGAACGCCACCAGCGCCGGATTCAACGGCCGATGGCCGAGGCTCGAACGCACACCCATCGCCGCCAGCAGCAGCACCAGCACCGCCAGCGGCAATCGCCACAGCCACCCGGCTTCGGCCACGGCCGCCGGGCGGGTTTCCACCCAGCGACGCGAGCCACGCAACAGCGCCCAGCACAGCACGATCACGGCGACCACTTCGATCACCACCGCCAGCAGATGCCCCCGCAGCAGCGTCATTCCGACTTCTTCGGGGTAGATCAGATACTCAAGGAACAAACGATTGGGCCGCAGGCCGTACTCGGCCATGAAGCTTGGCGTGGCCAGTTCCATGAACACCAGCAGCACGCTTGCCACGATCAGCCACCCGCGCAGGACATGCCTCCAGGCGCGGCCCAACCGTCCTTCGACCGGCAACAGCAGCGACAGCACTGCCGGGATGCCAAAGAGCAGGCACAGCGTGGACACGTCCACACGCAGTCCCTGCAGGAAAATCGTGGACCAACCGTCGGCAGCACTGACCCGCGCGGCATGCCACAGCGCCAGCCCCAGCCGCGACAGCGACAGGGCCACCAGGCCAAACAGGAAGAAGGCGGCGATCGGACACAGACGCCGGTACAACGACAGCAGCACAGCTCGAGGCATGAAAGGAATCCTGGAATGGAACAACGGAGACCCTCGCCGCGTCCCTGGCAGCGGGCTACATCGACCAACGTGTTACCTGACACCATCGCCAGCGCCCGATCAGGCCACGACAGTCGTCGGCAGCGGTTCCCCAACCGCCCCCGGCCTCAGCTCCGGCCGGGCATCCCGCCAGACACAGTCCTGCGCAGTGATCGCGCACAATACACTGTGATGACCGTCTACTTCGACGGCTTTCGACATCTGAACCCTTTCCCCCTGCCCGCCATGGCGCGCAGAGGGCGCCCCCTAGCGCTGCCAGTGCTCCAGCACCGCCGCACAATCGGCCATGTGCCAGCAGGCCATGTCCGGCCACGGGTTGTCCGGGGCATTGACCAGCAGGGTGCGCGTGCCCGCGGCCCGGCCGCATTCCAGGTCGAAGCGGTAATCGCCCACCATCACCACCTGCGCCGGATCCACCTGCCAGCGCTGCAGGAAGTACTGCAGGCCGTCCGGCGAGGGCTTGGGCTCGGCTTCGTCGCGGCCGATGATGTCCTCTTCGGCAAACACATCGCCCAGCCCGATCGCCTGCAGCGTGACCTGGGCCAGGTTGCGCACGTTGCGGGTGAGGATGCCCAGCCGGCAACCGGCGCCCTGCAGCGCACGCACCAGCGCCACCGCGCCCGTCGCCGGCACGGAGGCCGCGGCCAGTTCACGCTCGTGGGCCAGCAGCCAGGCATGCTTGGCACTGGCCTCTGCAGCGGGCAGAGCAGCCAGGTGGGTGAGGATGTCGTCCTGCGCCGGAATCGCCAGTTCGCGCTTGATCCGCGCGAAATCATGCATCGCCACGGTCAACGTGCCATCCATGTCGAACACCCAGTGCCGGATTGCCGACAACGCCGGTACTGCCCTGGCGTCCACCACGGGTACCGCCAGGGTCATCGCCACCACGTCGGCATGCGGCTGGCGTCGATGCCACCGGTCTCGAACACCGCAGTACGGGTGCCACCGGCCTTGACCGGGAACTCGACGCTGATCGACTTGCCCTTGGCTGCCAGCTTCCACAGCGCTTTCTGGTCAGTGATGAACAGGGCGATGGCTTCATCGGTCTTCGGCCGCCAGGCGGCCATGGAAATCGGCTTGCCGTCGTCCACGGTCACCTTCACCGTGCACTGCGGGCAACGGAAATCGCCGGCCTGCAGCACCAGGTAGGCATGCCGCTTCCACTCCGGATGATCGCGGAACACCAACTGCACCGGCTTGGCACCGCTGCCATCCACGTCCACCCGTTCCTTGCTGTAAATCTGTGCCGAGACCTGGTTGCCCTTGCTGCCGACCGGGATCTGGTTGTACTGCCACAGCCCCTGCATGCGGCGCAGGTCGCGCGCGGCATCGCCCTTGGCCTTTACTTCGTCGAAGCCAGCCGCGATGCGCTCGGCGGCGGCGGTGTCCTTGTACTGGTCCAGCAGCGAGGCACCATGCAGGCGCGCACGCTCCCAGTCCTGCGCGGCCACGGCCATGTCGTACTGCTTGGCCACGTCCTCGGCCTTGGCTTCCTTCTGTGCCTGCACGGCGGCCGCGGCGGCTTCCTGCGCCTTGCGCTCTTCCTCGGGGTTGCTGCAGGCAGCCAGGGCCAGGGTGCAGGCGGTGAGCAGGATCAGTCGTTTCATGGCGGAGGTCCTTCGTGTTTTCGCATTTCTGTAGAGTCGAGCCATGCTCGACTGGCGCTTCAACAGCAGTCGAGCATGGCTCGACTCTACAAAAAAAGCGCCGGGGGTTGCCCGGCGCTTCTGCTTACTTGGCTTCAGCCTTGGACAGCATGTCCTGCACCGAGCCGGTGGTGATCGGGTGGTAGCCCGGCTTGGCCTTCTCGAAGGCCTGCTTGGCCAGCTCCAGACCCTTCGGGGTCTTCACCAGTTCGGCGTAGATCGGCAGGATCAGCTTGCGACGGCCGACGCGCTCGATGAATGCTGCGGCGCCTTCATTGGCCTGCTCGTAGCCGCTGCGGATCGCCAGCGGATACCAGCGCATGGCGATCTCGCCATTCGGGGTACCGGTGAAGTGGAACGCCTTGTCCAGCGTGGCCAGCTTGTCCAGCGGCTGGGTCGCGCCCAGGCCGTCGATGAAGCGCACCCATTCCTGCGTGCTCCAGTCGGCGATGACCTGGCTGCTCGGCACGGTGCCGGCGCTGGCAAAGGCGATGCGTGCGGTATCGACGCTGCTGAAGTTGCGCGACTGCGCCTTGGCCGCGAACGCCGGGATGCCCGGCTCGTCCAGCCACGCCTTCAGTTCGGCATCGGTCACTGCCGACGGATTCTTCGGCAGCAGGTTCTTCTTCAGATACTCCACGAACTGGTCGGTGTTCGCGCTCTGGAAGGCGTGGTCATCGAACCAGCCACGCAGGAACGGATCGAAGGTCTCGCGGCCGAAGCGCTGTTCCAGGAACTCCAGGAACCACGAACCCTTGACGTAGGCGACCTGGCTCAGGGCTTCGTCAGGGTCACGCTCGTTCAGCGGCGGCAGCGCCAGCGCCTGGTCGGCCGGGCTCATGTCCTTCACTTCGGCCAGCAGATCGGTCTGGTCGATCTGCTTCTCCATCTCGGCCATCTCCTTGCCGTACAGGGCTTCGGTGATGCGGCCCTGGACGTAGGTGGTGAAGCCTTCATTGAGCCAGATGTCCTTCCAGCTGGCGTTGGTCACCAGGTTGCCCGACCAGCTGTGCGCCAGTTCGTGGGCCACCAGCGAGACCAGCGACTTGTCGCCGACGATCACGGTCGGGGTGGCGAAGGTCAGGCGCGGGTTCTCCATGCCGCCGAACGGGAACGACGGCGGCAGCACCAGCATGTCGTAGCGGCCCCAGCGGTATTCGCCGTACAGCTTCTCGGCGGCACCGATCATCTTCTCGGTGTCTTCGAATTCCTTGGCGGCCTTGTTGACCATGGTCGGCTCGGCCCAGACGCCGGAGCGGCCGGAGATCGGCTCGAACACCAGGTCACCGGCAGCGATGGCCAGCAGGTAGGACGGAATCGGCTGCGGCATCTTGAAGGTGTAGTCACCGTCACGCGCGGCCTTCGGATCGTTGTCAGCGCTCATCAGCACCATCACGTCCGGGCGCGAGACCACGTGCGCGCTGTAGGTGAAGCGCACGCTCGGGGTGTCCTGCAGCGGCACCCAGGAACGGGCGTGGATGGCCTGCGACTGGCTGAACATGAAGGGCAGCTTCTTGCCCTCGGTCATCGACGGCGCCAGCCACTGCAGGCCCGAGGCGGTCGGTGCGGTGTGGTAGGTCACTTCCACCTTGGCCGGCTGCGCCGGGGTCTCGATGGTCAGCTTGCTGCCGAACACCTTGTCGACCGGGGCGAGCACGAACTGCAGCGGGCTGCGCGCGCCATCGGCGGCGATCGCCTCGACCTTGGACACGCTCAGCTCGCGGGTGTCGAGCACCAGCTGCTTGGCGTCCTTCTGTTTCCACTCCAGGGTGTAAGTGGCGGTGCCGCCGATCTGCTTCTGGTCGAAGTCCAGCTTCAGGTCCAGCGCGATGTCCTTGATGACGACCTTGTCCGGCTCGGCATAGGAGCTTTCGTCGTGGCTGCGGTTTTCGGCGTTCACGGGAGCGGCGGGGGCCTTTTCGGCAGTCGGGGCGGCGGCGGGCGCGGCCGCCTCCTGGGAGCAGCCGGCGGCCAGGGCCACGGCCAGCGGAAGGAGCATCAGCGGATTACGCATGAATCGGGACCGTTACGGGGATCAGACCCCCAATGGTACCTCCCTCCGGCCCCGCAGGCGTTGCGCGGTGCGGGGTAATGGCGGGCGGGGCCGCCTGCTCGCCGGGCATGGCCCGGCGCTACCGGGGGTGCCGGGACGTTGCGTGGTAGCGCCGGGCCATGCCCGGCGACCTTCAAGGCTTAAAGCTTGTAGCCGGAATGGATCGAGACGATGCCGCCGGTCAGGTTCTTGTAGTGGCAACGCTCGAAACCGGCCTGCCCCATCATCGCCTTCAGCTCTTCCTGCGGCGGGTGCTTGCGGATGCTCTCGGCCAGGTACTGGTAGCTGTCCGAATCGTTGGCGAACAGCTTGCCCAGCTTCGGCAGGATCTTGAACGAATGGAAGTCGTAGATCGGCTTGAACCAGTCGGCGGTGACTTCGGAGAACTCCAGCACGCGGGCCTGGCCGCCGACCTTCAGCACGCGGTACATCTCGCGCAGGCCGGCGTCCTTGTCGGTCACGTTGCGCAGGCCAAAGGCAATGGTCACCAGGTCGAAGCTGTTGTCCGGGAACGGCAGGGCTTCGGCGTTGCACTGCACGTAGTCCAGGCCGAGCACCAGGCCGCGGTTGGTCAGGCGGTCGCGGCCGACCGACAGCATGCCGGCGTTGATGTCGCCCAGCACCACCGAACCTTCGACGCCGACGCGCTCTTTCAGCAGCGCGGCGATGTCACCGGTGCCGCCGGCCAGATCGAGCACGCGGTCACCCGGCTTCACCTGCGCAGTGGCGACGTAGTAGCGCTTCCACGCCCGGTGCACGCCCATGCTCATCAGGTCGTTCATCAGGTCGTAGTTGCGCGCGACCGACGTGAACACCTGGCCGACCAGCTTCTGCTTGTCCTTGGCGGCGACGTCGCGGAACCCGAAATGGGTGGTACCGGATTTGTAGGGGGATTCGCTCATGCCCCGATTATCGCACCGCCGGGGGCCATCGGCACCCCCTGCCCGTATCATGGCGGGCCATGACTTACCGGAGCCCCGCATGATCACCACGCCCGACTACCAGGCCCTGCTGCAGACCGCCATCGCCGAAGCCCGCCAGGGCCTGGCCGAGGGTGGCGTGCCGATCGGCGCGGCGCTGTACCACAACGACGGCCGTCTGCTTGGCTGCGGCCACAACCGCCGCGTGCAGGAAAGCGACCCGTCAGTGCATGGCGAGACCGATGCCTTCCGCAAGGCCGGCCGCCAGCGCCGTTACCAGGACACCATCATGGTCACCACCCTGGCGCCGTGCTGGTACTGCTCGGGCCTGGTGCGCCAGTTCAACATCGGCACCGTGGTGGTCGGCGAATCGCGCACCTTCCAAGGCGGCATCGACTGGCTGCGCGAAAACGGCGTCAAGGTGATCGACCTGGACAGCCAGGAATGCGTGGACCTGCTGGGCGGCTTCATTGCGCAGCACCCGGAGATCTGGAACGAAGACATCGGTGAATGAACACCGCGCAGCCTCCTGTTGAACCCGCTTAATGAACGCTTCAGTGCCGGCACATCCTTGTGCCGGCAGCGTTTGCGGCAATCGCCGTGAACCGGTGCACAGTCAGTTGCCCTGCATGCACACGCGCCGGTAACACCCCAGCCCGCCATCGCACCTAGGGTGGAATGACCGGGGCCCCTTTCCCCGGCGGAGCCAGCCATGTGCGCGCTCGCCCTACGCTCCACGCCCGACCCGGCCCTTGCCGGCATCCGCGACCGATTGACGCAGCAGTTCGCGCTGCATCGACGCACCGCGCCGTTCTGGACCGCTTACCAGGGATTGCAGCAGGAAGTGATCCACGCCCACCCGCGTGATCATGTCCGGCTGTGCAACGCCATGGCCGACATCGCCGAAGACCTCGGTGCAGTGACCCACGCGCAGCTGCTCGATGGCAACACCGGCTGCACGCCGCGCTGACGCGGCATGCACCGGCGCATACGCCACACTGCGATGAACCCCCACTCCCATCCACCTCAACCGATTGGATCGACATGCACGCTGAAGTTCCCACCATTCCCCCGGTCATCAATGTCGATGCCGAGCTTGATCACTGGCGCCGCCAGCATGCCGACGGCGCACTACCGCACAACTCGTTCGGTTCGTACGTGCCGTGGATCAAGTTCGCCTGCGATTCGCTGATCACCCAGCCGCGCGCAAGCAATGCCCAGCGCGACGAGATGTTCCAGACCCAGTACGCGCTGCAGATCATGCCGCGGCTGAGCGAGTCCCAGGCCCGCGAGTTCGTCGACCGCTGCTGGCAGCATGTCTACCAGACCAGCCCGGTGCGGCTGCAGGACGCTCCGCGCCTGCGCGCCTGAGCCGATCCACGGCTGCACGGCCCCTGCACGGGCCACTGCCGATCATCCTCGTCATCTGAGTAGGACGACGACGATGAAAGCAAGAAACCTGTTCAATACGATCGCCAAGAAGGCTGCGGCCGCCACCGGTTCGCCGTGGACCTTCCTGGCTGCGGTGATGATCGTGGTGATATGGGGCATCAGCGGGCCCGTGTTTGGATTCAACGACACCTGGCAGCTGGTGATCAACACCGGCACCACGATCATCACCTTCCTGATGGTGTTCCTGATCCAGCACACGCAGAACGCCGATACCGCGGCGATGCAGATCAAGCTGGACGAACTGATCCGGGCGACGGCCGAAGCCAACAACGAGCTTCTGGACCTGGAGGAATTGGACGAAGAGCGCCTGGAGGAGATCCGCGCCGAATACGAGCAGATGGCGCGCGAGGCCGGTGACGCACTGGCGCGCGTACGCGCCTGCCATGCAGCGCGGCGCGACGATGAAGCGGTGTAGCAGGTCCTGAAATGACAATGCCGGCCAGCGGCCGGCACTACCATCGATCATCAAGGTAGAGCCGGCCGCTGGCCGGCTGTCCTTCAGCTGCGTTCGTGCCAGCCGCCGCCCAGCACCTTGTACAGGGTGATGCGGTTGGACTGCTGGGCCAGCTGCGCCTGCAGCTGCGTCTGCTGCGCGTTGTAGGCGGTACGACGCGCGTCGAGCAGGGTCACGAAGCTGTCCAGGCCAGCGTCATAGCGTGCCTGCGACAGGCGGTTGGCCTGCTCGGCAGCCTCGACCAGGCGCTGCTGCGAAGCGACCTGTTCATCCAGGCTGACATTCAGCGCCAGTGCGTCGGCGGTCTCGCGGAAGCCCACCTGGATCGCTTTCTCGTACTGCGCCAGCGCAATGTCACGATCGGCATTGGCGATGGCCAGGTTCGCGCGCAGCTTGCCGCCCTGGAAGATCGGCAGCGTGATCTTCGGCAGGAAGCTCCATACACGGGTGCCACTGTCGAACAGGTTGGACAGTTCGTTCGAACCGCTGCCGATGCTGCCGGTCAGCGAGATGCTCGGGAAGAACGCCGCGCGCGCCGCACCGATGCTGGCGTTGGCGGCCAGCAGCTGATGCTCGGCGGACATGATGTCCGGGCGTTGCAGCAGCACGTCGCTGGGCAGCCCGGCCGGCGGCGGCGCCAGTGCCAGCAGGCTCGGCGCGACAGCGTCGGGCAGCAGCGCCGGGTCGAGCTGGCCACCGGCCAGCAGCGCCAGCGCGTTGCGGTCCTGGGCCAGCTGGCCACGCAGGCGCGCGGCATCGGTGCGTGCGGTTTCGACCAGGGTGCGGGTCTGGGTCAGCTCCAGTGCCGAACTGCCACCGCGTTCGTGGCGGGCCTCGGCCAGGCGCAGCGAATCCTCGTAGGTCTTCAGCGTCGCTTCGGCGATCTTCAACCGCTGCGCGTCCGCCCCGTAGGTCAACCACGCGGTGGCGGTCTCGGCCACCAGGCTCAGCTGCGCGTTGCGACGGTTCGCAGCCACGGCGAAGTACTGCTGCAGGGCGGCCTCGCTGAGATTGCGCACGCGACCGAACAGGTCCAGCTCGAACTCGGCTACGCCAACACCGGCAGTGAACTGCTCGGTGACGCCAGCGTCCGTACCACGGCGATCCATCTGGCCGGTAACGGCCACGCCCGGCACGCGATCAGCGCGCTGCACGCGGTACTGGCCACGCGCACGTTCAACATTGAGCACCGCCACACGCAGGTCGCGGTTGTTCTGCAGGGACTGGTCGATCACCTGCTGCAGGCGCGCATCGGTGAAGAAGTCGCGCCAGCCGACGGCGGCGACGTCAGCCACCTGGCCCTGCGCGGCCTCGGCCGGCCACTGCGCCGGAATGGCAGGCGCAACGGCGGTGTCCTTCGGCACCAGGGTGGAGCAGCCGGCGAGCGCGAGCACGGCGGCAATGGAAAGAAACAGGGATGCACTTTTCATGGGAATGACTTCCATCGGTACTGCCGGATGGCAGGAGGTAGTGCCGGCCGCTGGCCGGCAACCTCGTTGGATTCACATCACGCGAGCAGTAGGTGCCGGCCAGCGGCCGGCACTACCGTTTCAGGTCACGTCGTGGACTTGCGCTTGAACACGCGCTGCACCACGACGAAGAACAGCGGCACGAAGAACACGCCGAGCACGGTGCCGACGACCATGCCGCCGAGCACGCCGGTGCCGATCGCCTGCTTGGCGCCGGAACCGGCACCGGTGGAGATCGCCAGCGGCAACACGCCCATGCCGAAGGCCAGCGAGGTCATGATGATCGGACGCAGGCGGTCACGGACCGCATGCATCGTCGCTTCGATCAGCCCCGCGCCCTTCTCCAGATGCTCCTTGGCGAATTCGACGATCAGGATCGCGTTCTTGCTGGTCAGGCCCACCGTGGTCAGCATCGCCACCTGGAAGTAGATGTCGCGCTCCATGCCGCGGAAGGTATTGGCCAGCACTGCACCGAGGATGCCCAGCGGCGCCACCAGCAGCACCGAAGTCGGCACGCTCCAGCTTTCATACAGGGCGGCAAGGCACAGGAACACGATCATCAGCGACAGCGTGTACAGCAGCGGCGTCTGCGAACCGGCCTGGCGTTCCTGGTAGGACATCGCCGTCCACTCGACACCGAAGCCCTGCGGCAGCTGCTTGGCCAGCTGTTCGATCTCGGCCATCGCATCACCCGAGGCCACGCCCGGCGCCGGCTCACCCTGGATCTCGGTGGCCGACACGCCGTTGTAGCGCTCCAGGCGCGGCGAACCGTAGTCCCAGCGCTTGCTGGCGAAGGCGCTGAACGGAACCATCTCGCCCTTGTCGTTCTTCACCGACCAGAGATCAAAGTCCTCCGGCACCATGCGGAACGCCTGGTCGGCCTGCACGAACACGCGCTTGACGCGGCCGCGATCGACGAAGTCATCGATGTACGAGCTGCCCCACGCGGTGGCCAGGGTGGTGTTGATCTGGTCGATCGACAGCCCCAGCGACGTCGCCTTGGCCACATCGATATCGATGCGGAACTGCGGCGTGTCTTCCTGGCCGTTCGGACGCACGTTGGCCAGCTTGCTGCTCTGGGCGGCCAGGCCCAGCAGCTGGTTGCGCGCCGCCACCAGGGCTTCATGGCCCTGGCCGCTGTTGTCCTTCAGGAAGAAGGTGTAACCCGAGGCGGTGCCCAGTTCTGGAATGGCCGGCGGCGGGAAGGCGAAGATGAAGGCATCCTTGATCTGGCCCAGTGCTGCCATCGCGCGGCCGGTGATCGGCATCACGCCGTTGTCGGCATCACGGTCCTTCCAGTCCTTCAGCTTGACGAAGGCCATGCCCGCGTTCTGGCCCATGCCGGCGAAGCTGAAGCCCTGCACCGAGAACACCGACTCGACCGCGTCCTTCTCGTTTTCCATGAAGTGCTTTTCAAGCGCGGCGATCGACTCCAGCGTGCGCTCCTGGGTGGCACCGACCGGTGCCTGCACCAGCGCCATCAGCACGCCCTGGTCTTCATTGGGCAGGAACGAGCTGGGCAGGCGCACGAACAGCACGCCCATCAGCAGGAACAGTGCGGCGACGATGCCCATGAACCGCCACGGGCGATGCAGGATGCCGCGCACGCCACGCTGGTAGCTCTCGCTGGTGCGGTCGAAGCCACGGTTGAAGCCATTGAAGAAGCGGCCCGACCAGCCCTTGTGTGCAACGTGGTGCTCGCCCTTCTTCAGCGGCTTGAGCATGGTGGCGCACAGTGCCGGGGTCAGCACGATCGCGACCAGCACGGACAATGCCATCGCCGAAACGATCGTGGCCGAGAACTGCCGGTAGATCACACCGGTGGAGCCGCTCATGAAGGCCATCGGCACGAACACCGCCGACAACACCAGACCGATACCCACCAGTGCGCCGGTGATCTGGCCCATCGACTTGCGGGTGGCCTCCAGCGGCGATAGTCCTTCTTCGGACATGATGCGCTCGACGTTCTCCACCACCACGATGGCATCGTCCACCAGCAGGCCAATGGCCAGCACCATCGCGAACATGGTCAGCATGTTCACCGAGAAGCCCAGCACCGACAGCACGCCGAAGGTACCCAGCAGCACCACCGGCACGGCGATGGTCGGGATCAGGGTGGCGCGGAAGTTCTGCAGGAACAGGTACATCACCACGAACACCAGCACGATCGCTTCAAGCAGGGTCTGCACCACGCCCTTGATCGACACGCGCACGAACGGAGTGGTGTCGTACGGGATCTCGGCCTTCAGGCCGGCCGGGAAGAAACCTTCCAGTTCCTTCAGGGTTGCATCGACACCGGCAGCGGTATCCAGCGCGTTGGCGCCGGTGGCCAGGGTAACGGCCAGGCCGCTGGCCGGCTGGCCGTTGTAGCGGGTGACGAAATCGTAGGACTCGGCGCCCAGCTCGACGCGGGCGACATCGCCCAGGCGCAGTTCGGCACCGTCCTGCGCGCCGCGCACGATGATGTTGCGGAACTGTTCCGGGGTCTGCAGGCGCGACTGCGCATTGATGGTGGCGTTGAGCTGCTGGCCCTTCACCGACGGCGCACCGCCCAGCTGGCCAATGGCCACCTGCGCGTTCTGGGCCTTGATCGCGGCAGTCACTTCCGGCACCGACAGGCCATAGGTATGCAGCTTGTTCGGGTCCAGCCAGATGCGCATGGCGTACTTGCCACCGAAGACCTGGATGTTGCCCACGCCCGGCACGCGGCTCAGACGGTCAACGACGTTGGAACCGACGTAGTCGGCGATGTCGTTGGCATCCATGCTGCCGTCTTCGGACACGAAGGCGATGACGTTCAGGAAGCCCGAGCTGGACTTGGCCACGTTGATGCCCTGCCGCTGCACTTCCTGCGGCAGCAGCGGCATGGCCAGCTGCAGCTTGTTCTGCACCTGCACCTGGGCGATGTCCGGGTTGGTTCCGCTCTCGAAGGTCAGGGTGATGGTGGCCTGGCCATTGGACGAGCTGTTGGAGGAGAAGTAGATCAGGCCATCCAGGCCCTTCATGTTCTGCTCGATGATCTGCGTCACCGAGTCTTCGACCACCTTGGCCGAAGCACCCGGATAGCTGGCGCTGATTTCCACCGCCGGCGGTGCGACGTTGGGGTACATCGAGATCGGCAGCTTGAACAGGGCCAGGCCGCCGGCGAGCATGATGATGATCGCGATGACCCACGCGAAGATGGGTCGATCGATGAAGAAACGTGCCATGGGGTTCTCCGCTTACTTCGCGCCTGCGGCCGCAGCTGCAGGTTGGGCGGCAGCCGGCTTGGCCGGAGCGGCACCCTGTTCGGTGACGTTCACGGGCATGCCCGGGCCGATCTTCTGCAGGCCTTCGACGATGACCTTGTCGCCGGCCTTCAGGCCGTCCTCGACCAGCCATTTGTCGCCAACCGTGCGGCTGACCTTGACCGGGCGCGCTTCGACCTTGTTGTCCTTGCCGACCACCATGGCGCTGGTGTCGCCCTTCGGATCACGGGCGATGCCCTGCATCGGCACCAGCACCGCATCACTGCGCACGCCGCCGCCGATCACGGCGCGCACGTACATGCCGGGCATCAGCAGGCCATCGGGATTGTCGACCTTGACCCGCAGCCCGAAGCTGCCGGTGGCCGGATCGACGCTGACTTCGGAGAACTCCAGCGTGCCCTTGTGGGCGAATTCGCTGCCGTCTTCCATCAGGATGCTGACCGGGGTCTGCTGGTTGTCCTGCAGGCGGCCGGCGGCCAGTTCGCGGCGCAGCTGCAGCAGCTCGGCCGAGGACTGGGTGAGGTCGACGTAGATCGGGTCCAGCTGCTGCACGGTGGCCAGCGCGGTGGCCTGGCCGGCGCTGACCAGCGCGCCCTGGGTGACGCTGGACTTGCCGATGCGGCCGCTGATCGGCGCGGTGATGCGCGCGTAGCCGAGGGTGACGTTGGCCGCATCCAGCGATGCCTTGGCGGCACCGACGTCTGCTTCGGCCTGCTTCTGCGCAGCCACGGCGTTTTCCAGATCCTGCTGGCTGACCGCGTCGACCTTGGCCAGCTCGGTGATGCGCTTGGCGCTCAGGCGGGCGGCATTGGCAGTGGCTTCGGCACGGGCCAGCTGCGCGCGGGCGCTGTTGGCCTGGGCGCGATAGCTGGCGTCCTCGATCTGGTACAGCGGCTCGCCGGCCTTGACCATTCCGCCTTCGGTGAACAAGCGCTTGGCGACGATGCCATTGACCTGCGGGCGCACTTCGGCGACCAGGAACGCATTGGTACGACCCGGCAGTTCGCGGGTCAGGCCCACGGTTTCGGACTTCAGCGTTACCACGGTGACATCGCCCGGGCCCTGCTCGGGGGCCTGGGGTTGGCCGCCACAGGCAGCCACGGTCGCGGCGATCGCCAGCGACAGTGCAAAGGGTCGGATTCGGCTCAGCAACATGACGGAAAGGCTCTTGAAGGAAAGGGTCTCAGCCAGCGCTGATACGGCGGACCCTCCACCAGAACTAGTGAAGACCGTGCGAACAGCGCCCACCCGATGCGGCGTGGGGGCCGGACTGGCCTGCCACGCACACGACGGCAATGATGGGAACGAAATATACATACATGCGTGTTTGTTTGTAAACAGGTACAATTCAGCCACGTTTCACCCGCACTCGTACCTACCCATGGCCCGCAAGACCAAAGAGGACACCCAGGCAACCCGGGAAGGCATCCTTGACGCCGCCGAAGCCTGCTTCCATGAACACGGCGTGGCCCGTACCACGCTGGAGATGATCGGTGCCCGTGCCGGCTATACCCGTGGCGCGGTCTACTGGCACTTCAAGAACAAGAGCGAGGTGCTGACCGCGATCGTCGAGCGCGTGCACCTGCCTTTCATGCAGGAACTGGAGCGCACCTCCACCGACCAGCGCGACACCCCGGTGCACGACCTGCGCGCGGTGATGATCCATTCGTTCATCGAGCTGTCCGAGGACGAGCGCCTGCGCAAGACCATGGAGATCATGCTGCGCAGCGATGCCTCCGCCGATACCAAGGTACTGACCGAACTGCAGCAGGCTGGCTTCCGCGATGCGCTGGACCGGATGGAGCGCGCCCTGCGCCGTGCGCAGGACCTGGGCCAGCTGCGCGAAGGTGCCGACCCGAAGATCGCCGCACGCATGCTGCATGCCACGGTACTGGGCGTGCTGCACGGGGCGATGGTCGAACCGGACCTGATGGACCTCAAGCGCGATGGCATGCTGGCACTGGACATGACCCTGGCCGCCTACGTGAAGGAAGGCGTGTTCGTGCCGGGCACGGTGCCCGAGCCCCTGCCGGAAGCGTGAGCGGCGTTGCTGCCGCCACTACGGCCCCCATCTGAGGACGGCCCCATGATCCTGGACAATGTGGTGTGGGGTTTCATCGGTTGCGGCAGCGTCACCGAGAAGAAGAGCGGCCCCGCTCTGGCCGGCACGCCCGGCTCACGGGTGGCCGCGGTGATGCGCCGCAATGCGGCACTGGCCGAAGACTACGCACGGCGCCATGCGATTCCCTGCTGGTACACGGAGGCCGATGCGCTCATCGCCGATCCGGAAGTGAACGCGGTGTACGTCGCAACGCCACCCTCGACGCACATGCAGTACGCGTTGCAGGCGATTGCCGCGGGCAAGCCGGTCTACATCGAGAAGCCGATGGCCATGGACCATGACCAGTGCCAACGCATCATGGAGGCCAGCGCACGCAGCAGCGTGCCGGTGTTCGTGGCCTATTACCGCCGCGCCCTGCCCCGCTTCGAGAAGGTGAAGCAGCTGCTGGACAGCGGCGCGATCGGTGAACCGCGCAGCGTGCGCGCCACCCTGCATCGACCGCATTCGGCGAACGCTGCGTCGCCGGACTTCTGGCGGACCAATCCAGCAATCTCCGGCGGCGGCCTGTTCGTTGATCTGGGCTCGCACACCCTGGACCTGCTCGATCATCTGCTCGGGCCTTTGACCGATGTGCGTGGCCTGGCCAGTTCCCAGGCAGGCGCGTATGCCGCCGAGGACAGCGTCTCGATGTGCTTCCGTGCCGGTCGCGGGGTGCATGGCATCGCGCAGTGGAGTTTCTGCGCGTTCCGCCGCCAGGATGAGGTCGAGATCACCGGCGACCACGGTCAGCTACGCTTTGCCACCTTCGAGGATGTTCCGGTAGTGCTGGAGACCGGGGCCGGCGTGCAGGCGTTCGACATCCCGAACCCGCCGTCGATCCAGCAGCCGTTGATCGCCACTCTGGTGGATGAGCTGCGCGGCAACGGCCACTCGCCGTCGAACGGCGCCAGCGCCGCCCGTACCAATGCGGTGATGGACCAGGTGCTGCAGGCCTACCGAACGCAACGGTAGCGCCGGGTTGACCGCGCCCAGGTAGCGCCGGGCCATGCCCGGCGAGCACGCAGCGCGACCTGCGTCGGGTAACACCAACATCGGGCCGAACAGCCGCCGGGCATGGCCCGACGCTACCGAAAGCCCAACGAAAAGGCCGCCTTGCGGCGGCCTTCTATGGTGCAGCGGCCGGGGTCAGAGCCCTCGCCACGGCGAGGGATCCGACCCCATCGGATAGCGGCCTTCTGCGTTACAGGATGTAGCGGCTCAGGTCCGGATCCTGCACCAGCTCGCCCAGGTGCGTATCGACGTAGGCGCTGTCGATCACCAGGGTCTCGCCATCACGGTCCGGCGCTTCGTAGCTGAGCGAATCCAGCAGCCGCTCCAGCACGGTGTGCAGGCGGCGGGCACCGATGTTCTCCTGGCGTTCGTTCACCTGGAAAGCGATCTCGGCCAGGCGATCGATGGCATCGGCGGTGAAACTGACCTTGACGCCCTCGGTGGCCAGCAGCGCTTCGTACTGCTTGGTCAGCGCGGCCTTCGGCTCGGTCAGGATGCGCACGAAGTCGTTCTTGCTCAGCGCACCCAGCTCGACGCGGATCGGGAAACGACCCTGCAGCTCGGGAATCAGGTCGCTGGGCTTGGCCAGATGGAATGCGCCGGAGGCAATGAACAGGATGTGGTCGGTCTTGATCGTGCCGTACTTGGTGGACACGTTGGAACCTTCCACCAGTGGCAGCAGGTCGCGCTGCACGCCTTCGCGCGAGACGTCGCCACCACCCACGTTGTCACCACGCTTGGCGACCTTGTCGATCTCGTCGATGAAGACGATGCCGTGCTGCTCGCAGGCTTCGATCGCCGCGGTACGGATGTCGTCCTCGTTGACCAGCTTGCCGGCTTCTTCTTCGATCAGCAGCGGACGCGCGGCCTTGATGGTCAGCGTGCGCTTGTGCGCCTTGGCGCCGCCGCCGAGGTTGGCGAACATCGACTTCAGCTGCTGGCCCATTTCCTCCATGCCCGGCGGGGTCATGATGTCCATGCTGACGTTGGCGGCCAGGTCCAGCTCGATCTCGCGATCGTCCAACTCGCCATTGCGCAGCATCTTGCGGAACTTGATGCGGGTCTCGTTGTCCTGTGCCGACGGCTCGTTGCGCGCCACTTCAGGATCGAAACCGATGCCGCCACTACGACGCGGCAGCAGCGCATCGAGGATGCGGTCTTCGGCGCGTTCTTCGGCCTGGGTACGCACGCGCACCTTGGCCTGTTCGCGGTAAAGCTTCACTGCGGTATCGGCCAGGTCACGGATGATCTGCTCGACGTCCTTGCCGACGTAGCCGACTTCGGTGAAGCGGGTTGCTTCGACCTTGACGAACGGCGCGTTGGCCAGCGTGGCCAGGCGGCGTGCGATCTCGGTCTTGCCGACGCCGGTCGGGCCGATCATCAGGATGTTCTTCGGCATCACTTCATTGCGCAGCTCAGGCACCAGCTGCATGCGGCGCCAGCGGTTGCGCAGGGCGATGGCCACCGCGCGCTTGGCGTCGTGCTGGCCCACGATATGCCGGTCCAGCTCCTGCACGATCTCGCGCGGGGTCATGGTGGCGGATGAAACTTCGATCTTCGACATGGATGTGCTCACGAATTCGTTGTCTACGATGCCGGAACCGAACGGCCCCGGACGGTAGCGCCGGGCCATGCCCGGCGAATCTGGAACGTCTGTGACGGGTTCCCCGTCACAACTCCTCGACCACCACGTTGCGGTTGGTGTAGATGCAGATGTCACCGGCAATGCCGATCGCTTCACTGGCGATGGTGCGCGCATCCAGTTCGGTGTGCGCCATCAGCGCGCGGGCGGCCGACAGTGCATAGGAACCACCGGAACCGATGGCGATGATGCCGTCCTCCGGCTCGATCACATCACCGGTGCCGCTGATGATCAGCGAGGTTTCCTTGTCGGCCACCGCCAGCAGGGCTTCGAGCTTGCCCAGACGGCGCTCGGTGCGCCAATCCTTGGCCAGCTCGACCGCAGCGCGCTGCAGCTGGCCGTGCTTTTCCAGCTTGGCCTCGAACAGCTCGAACAGGGTGAAGGCATCGGCGGCGGCACCGGCGAAGCCGGCCAGCACCTGGCCGTCACGGCCAAGCCGGCGCACCTTGCGCGCATTGCCCTTCATCACGGTGTGGCCCAGCGTGACCTGGCCGTCGCCGGCAATGGCCACGTGCTCGCCGCGACGGACGCAGACGATGGTGGTGGCGTGGAAAACGTTGGGATTCTGACTGGGGTCCATGCGGCCTCCGATAGCTGTTCACGGGAGATGGGGACAGCGCCGGGTGCGATCAAGCCTGTGCGGATGGCTGCCGTTCAGCGCTTGGCCGCGCCCCATCGACAGGAGGGCGCCTTTCTGACGAGCGCATCGCAATGCGCGCGGATCCCACCGCCCGAACGTGGAACACCTGCCGTTCAGCGTTTTGCCTGCGACGGCCGATCCGGATTCGGCTCGATGCCCCAGGCGATGTACCAGTCCTCGCCCTGCGTCTCGATCGGATGCTGGGTGCGGCCGGAACCATTGCCGCAGGCCAGCGCGTCAGCCGCGCAGTAGCGGTCGCAGCCCCAGCAGATGCGCTCGGGATGCTTGGGGTGCAGCGGAATGGGCTTCGCCATGGCAGGCGGTTTCCTCGTGGCCTGCGGCCACGGTGCGCCGGTTGCGGCCGCCCTGCCCTGATCCAGATCAAGGGCGGTCTATTCCGGTAGCGTCGGGCCGTGCCCGGCGAGCGCGCAGCGCGGGCCGCGTCGCATGCACGGGAAATGGATCACACAGCCGCCGGGCATGGCCCGGCGCTACCCGCCCTTATCGTCCTTGCTGCGGCGCTTGGCGCGTGGATGCGCGGCGTCGTAGACCTTGGCCAGGTGCTGGAAATCGAGGTGGGTATAGATCTGCGTGGTGGCGATGTCAGCATGGCCGAGCAGCTCCTGCACGCCGCGCAGGTCGCCGGAGGATTCCAGGATATGGCTGGCGAAACTATGCCGCAGCATGTGCGGATGCACGTGCTTGAACAGGCCCTGGCGCTGCGCCAGCTGGCGGATTCGGATCTGTACCGCCCGTTGGCTGATCGGCCCGTTGCGGCCGGGAAATACCGGCATCGCCGGGCCACCACCACTTTCCGCACGCCATGCCTGCAGCGCTTCGCGCGCCGGCCGGCCGAACGGCACCCGGCGCTGGCGATTGCCCTTGCCCATCACGTTGACCAGGCCGCTGGCAAAATCCAGGTCGCGCCAGGTCAACGCACACACTTCGCTCAGGCGCAGGCCGGAGGAATAGAACAGTTCCAGCAACGCACGATCACGACGGCCGAGTTCACCCTCGGGCTCCAGTTCAACCAGCTGCACGGCTTCATCGGCATCGAGCACCTGCGGCAGCCGGCGTGGCGCGCGTGGCGCCTTCAGCGTCGCCGCCGGATTGACCTCGATACGGCCGTGCTTGAGCAGCCAGGCATAGAAGCTGCGGCAGGCGGACAAGCGGCGCTGCAGGCTCTTGGCCGACAGTCCGCGGCGGTGTTCGTCGGCAACGAACTGGCGCAGCGTTTCGGCATCGAGTGCTTCCACCGCCATGCCACGCGGCTCGGCCCACACCGACAGCGCGTCCAGGTCACGGCGGTAGGCATCGAGCGTATGCGCCGACATCCGCCGCTCCACCTGCAGGTGCTGCAGGAAGGCCTGTACCGCGCTCATCGTCGTGCCCTGCTCAGCCCGGGAAGCGCTTCAGGCCGGTGACCAGCGCATCGCCCATCATGCGCAGGAACAGCGTGCCCATGCCTGGGTAGAAGCGGTTCGGGTCATGGCTGCCGACCGCGATCAGGCCTACGCCCGGCAGTGGCAGCAATGCGGTGGTCTGCACTTCTTCGCTGCGTACGCCATACAGCACGGCGTTCTTTTCCGGCTGCAGGCGGCCACAGATCGGCTCGCCGTCCTTCAGGCAATCGCGGAACGGACCGAGCTGCGCATCATCGGCGGCGATCACCTGCAGCCAGTCGGCCTGTTCCAGTCCTGCCACCGGCGTGTGCACCACCAGCCGCACCAGGTCGCCGGCGAAGTCTTCCTGCAGCGAGGCGGCCATCGCACGCAGGGTGTCGGCGGCGTTGTCCTGCTTCATCAGCGCCAGGGTCAACTGGTGCGTGCGCACCGCCAGACGCTCGTTGACCTGTGCGGTCGCGCCGAGATCGGCCAAGCGTCGTGCCAGCTCGCGGTTCTTCTCGCGCAGCACTTCCAGCTGGTAGCTGGCCAGCGACGCGGTCGGGCCGTCATCGCGGGGCACCACCAGGGTCAGGGCCAGGTCCGGGAACTGCTTGAGGAAGCCGGGATGACGCCGCAACCAGGCAGCAACTTCGTGGGCCCCGAGCTTGTCGACGGTTTCGGTCATGCGATCCACTCCCCTTCGAAGACGAATGCGGTCGGGCCGGCCATCACCACCGGCTGGCCATCGCCCGGCCACTGGATGCGCAGCTCGCCGCCGGGCAGGCTGATGCGCGCATCGCGCTGCAGGCGGCCACGCTGCATCAGGGTGACGGCAGCAGCGCAGGCGCCACTGCCACAGGCCAGGGTTTCGCCGACGCCGCGCTCGAACACGCGCAGGCGTGCGTGCGCCGGACCCATCACCTGGGCGAAGCCCACGTTCACCGAACGCGGGAACGACGCATGCTGCTGCAGCAGCGAACCGACGCGCTCGACCGGTGCGGCATCGATCAGGCCAACTTCAATCACCGCGTGCGGGTTGCCCATCGATACCGCGGCAAAACGCACGGTCTCGCCCTGCAGCGGCAGCAGGTATTCCTCGCGCGGATGGGCGAAGCCCACCAACGGCACGTTGGCCGGCTCGAAGGCGGGCACACCCATGGTCACCGCGTACTGGCCATCGCCCAGCACCTTCACTTCGTGGCTGGCCAGCGGGCTGTCGATGACGAACGCATCGCCCTGTGCACTGCCCTCGCGCACCAGCCAGGCGGCGATGCAGCGCGCGCCGTTGCCGCACTGTTCGGAATTGGAACCATCGGCATTCCAGATCCGGTACGAAGCCACCGAGCCTTCCGCACGCGGCGCTTCGATGGTCAGGATCTGATCGCAGCCGACACCGGTGTGGCGATCGGCCAGGCGCGCGGCCAGCTCGGGCGTAGGTGGCACGGTGCCGTCACGCAGGTCGATCACTACGAAATCATTGCCTGCGCCATGCATCTTGCTGAAGCGCAGGGCCTTGGAACCGGCCTTACTCATTCCCGCTGCCCACCTTCTTCGCGGGCGCAGGCGCCGGCTGGGTCGTCGGCGCGGCCGGGTCCACGGTCGTGGCCGGGGTGCCGGTGCCCTGGGTCTCCGCCGGAGTCGCCTCGTTGGCGGGCTCGGCAACCGGTTCGACCAGTTCTTCCACCGGCACCGGCTTCTGCGGCAGTACCAGCGGGCCCTTGTTGCCGCAGGCGGCGAGGAGCAGCAGCGAAGCCGCTGCCAGCGGAATCAGGATGGCGTTTCGATGGGGGATCTTCATGCCCCGAGTATAGCCATTGGCGGCTGAGCGGTTGGTGCAGGGTGCCGTGCCGCGCATCCGCCGGACATGGCCCGGGGCTACCGCAACCGGGCCCGCTGGTAGCGCCGGGTCATGCCAGGCGAGGGACGCTATTCGGGTGGTGGCAGCGGCCGGGTCCACAACCAGATCGCCACCACGGTCATGCTGCCGATCGAGAACCACTTCACCCAGGCGATCGGCACGCACCACAGCATGATGCCGGCGCACACCGCCATGGTGATCGTGGCCATCCACTTGCCATAGCGGCTGACCGCGCCATGCGCCTGCCAGTTGGCGATGGCCGGGCCGAAGCGCGGATGTTGCAGCAACCAGTTGTGCAGGCGCTCGGAACCACGCGAGGCAGCCCAGGCCGAGATCAGGATGAATACGGTGGTCGGCAGGCCTGGCACGAAGATGCCGACGATGCCGGTGCCGAGGCTGACGTACGCCAGCAGCCACCAGGCCCAGCGGAAACGTACCGGCCGGACCGGCGCGGACGATGCTTTGGCAACAGGTGGGTCGGGCTGGCTCATCGCACAAGGATACCCAGAGCGGTGGCGGCGGCGATATCACCGCCGCCACCGTGCGTCATTCCGCCGCAGCGGCGCCGGCCGGGCCCTGGATACCCAGCTGCTGCAGCACGAAAGCGTATGACTCGGACAGCTCACGGTAGCGCTGGAAGCGCCCCGACTTGCCACCGTGACCGGCTTCCATGTTGGTGCGGAACAGGATCGGAAGATGGCCGGTGTTGTCGTCACGCAGCTTGGCCACCCACTTGGCCGGCTCCCAGTACTGCACCTGCGAATCCCACAGGCCGGTGCCCACGAACAGCGCCGGGTAGGCCTGCTTCTTCACGTTGTCATAGGGCGAGTAGGACAGCATGTAGTCGTAGTACGGCTTCTGCTCCGGGTTGCCCCACTCGTCGTACTCGTTGGTGGTCAGCGGAATGGTCGGGTCGAGCATGGTGGTGACCACGTCGACGAACGGCACCTGCGCCACCATCACCCGGTAGTCCTGCGGCGCCTGGTTGGCCACCGCGCCCATCAGCAGGCCTCCGGCACTGCCACCGGAGGCGGCCACGCGATCTTTCGCCGCCCAACCCTGTGCCACCAGGCCACGGGTGACGTCGATGAAATCGTTGAAGGTGTTCTGCTTGTGCAGCAGCTTGCCGGTCTCGTACCAGTCACGGCCCATTTCCTGGCCGCCGCGGATATGCGCAATGGCATACACCACGCCGCGATCGAGCAGGCTCACCGCGGTCTGGTTGAAGTACGGGTCCATCGACATGCCGTAGCTGCCGTAGGCGTACTGGAACAGCGCGCCCTTGCCATCCTTCTGGTAACCCTTGCGGTAGACCAGCGACACCGGCACCTTGACCCCGTCACGTGCGGTGATCCACACACGGTCGGTTTCGTACTTCGATACGTCATAGCCGATCACCGGCTGCTGCTTCAGCTGACGGCGCTCGCCTGTGGCAGTGTTCAGCTCGAACACCGTGGTCGGGGTGGTCATCGAGGTGTAGACGTAACGAAGCCACGGTGTATCGGCCTCGGTGTTGTCGCCCAGGCCCATGGAATACGCCGGCTCATCAGCCTTCACGTAATCGCTGCGGCCATCCTTGAACAGCAGGCGGATGCGCTCCAGGCCTTCGGAACGTTCGGCGATGGCGGTGTAGGTATCGAACAGTTCGAAGCCTTCGATGAACACCGCGGCGTCGTGCGCGATCCAGTCCTGCCACTGCGAACGCGAGGTCGCATCGGTGGGCGCGGTGACCAGCTTGAAGTTCTTCGCACCGTCGTTGGTGCGGATCACCCAGCGGCCATCGTAGTGGTCGGCGTCATACTCGACATCGCGCTGGCGCGGCGCAAGCACGGTGAAGGTGGTCGGATCACCGGCCGGTGCGTAGCGCTCTTCCGAGGACACGGTGCTGTGCACGCCGATGGTGATGAAGCGGTCGTCGCGGGTGCGGCCGAGGCCCATGTAGAAACTGTCGTCCTTCTCTTCGTAGACGACGGTGTCGGCGCTGGCCGGGGTGCCCAGCACGTGCTTCTTCACGCGCACGGTCAACAGCGTTTCCGGATCATTTTCGACGTACAGCACGGTGCGGTTGTCGTCGGCCCAGACCAGATCACCGGAGCTGCCGCTGATCACATCGGGCAGCACCTGGCCGGTGCGCAGGTCCTTGAAGCGAATGGTGTACTGGCGACGGCCGACGTCATCATCGGCCCAGGCCAACAGCTGGTTGTCCTGGCTGACCTCCATCGAGCCGACACTGAAGTAACCCTTGCCGGCGGCCAGTGCATTGACGTCGCGCAGGATCTCTTCGGGCGCTTCCATCGCACCCTTGCGGCGCGCATGGATGGGGTAGTCCTGGCCGGTCTCGTAGCGGCTGTAGTACCAGTAGCCGCGCTCACGCGCCGGCACGCTGGAATCGTCCTGCTTGATGCGGCCGACGATCTCCTTGTACAGGGAGTCTTCCAGTGGCTTCAGCGGTGCCAGCAGCTGGTCGGCATAGGCATTCTCGGCCTGCAGGTAGGCCAGCATGTCCTTGTTCTCGCGCTTGTCGTCGCGCAGCCAGTAATAGTCGTCGTTGCGGGTCGCGCCGAACGGCGCCTTGACCACGTGCGGATGCTTGGCGGCATCCGGCGGAACGGGCGGAGTGGCTGCGGTAGCGGTGGTGGTCATCAGGCTGGCAAGCAACAGGCAGAGGGTGGATTTCATGAGATAAGGCTCCTGGTGCATCAATGCAATGGTCTTCGACGGGGTCAGATCCCTTTTCCCGAAAAGGGATCTGACCCCAATACCGGCAATGCGGCAACCCTGCGGATCGTCATGGGTCGCGCGCGGCCCTCCTCCGGGCCAGAGCCCTTTTGCACGCAAAAGGGATCCGACCCCGGCACGCGGCGTACCATGGCGGCATGAGTACCCTGCCCCACACGCCGGGCTACAGCCGGCGCAGCCATGAAATCGCCCCGTTCCACGTGATGTCCCTGCTGGCCCGCGCACAGGCGCTGGAACAGGCCGGCCATGATGTGATCCACCTGGAGATCGGCGAACCGGACTTCACCACCGCCGAACCGGTCGTACGCGCCGGCCAGGCCGCACTGGCCGCCGGCCACACCCGCTATACCGCCGCGCGCGGCCTGCCGGCCCTGCGCCAGGCGATCAGCGGCTTCTATCGCAGCCACTATGGGCTGGACATCGATCCCGAACGCATCCTGGTCACGCCCGGCGGTTCCGGGGCGCTGCTGCTGGCCAGCAGCCTGCTGGTCGATCCCGGCCGCCACTGGCTGCTGGCCGACCCCGGCTACCCCTGCAACCGCCACTTCCTGCGCCTGGTGGAAGGCGGCGCGCAGCTGGTGCCGGTCGGCCCGGACACCGCCTACCAGCTCACTCCATCGCTGGTGGAACAGCACTGGAATGCCGACAGTGTCGGCGCGCTGGTGGCCTCACCCGCCAATCCGACCGGTACCGTGCTCTCCGCCGACGAACTGGCGGCGCTGTCGAAAGCCCTGCAGGCGCGTGGCGGCCATCTGGTAGTGGACGAGATCTATCACGGCCTGACCTACGGCCTCGACGCAGCCAGCGTGCTGCAGGTGGATGACAACGCGTTCGTGCTGAACAGCTTCTCCAAGTATTTCGGCATGACCGGTTGGCGACTGGGCTGGCTGGTGGCGCCGCCGGCGGCGGTGCCCGATCTGGAGAAGCTGGCGCAGAACCTGTACATCAGCGCGTCCAGCATCGCCCAGCACGCTGCGCTGGCCTGCTTCAGCGCGGAATCGATGGCGATCTTCGAGCAGCGCCGGCAGGCTTTCCAGCAGCGCCGCGACTTCCTGCTGCCGGCCCTGCGCGAGCTCGGCTTCCGCATCGACGTGGAGCCGCAGGGCGCGTTCTACCTGTACGCCGACGTCAGTGCATTCACCGATGACGCGCAGGCGTTCTGCAACCACTTCCTGGAAACCGAGCACGTGGCGTTCACCCCGGGCCTGGATTTCGGCTTCCACCGTGCCAACCAGCATGTGCGGCTGGCCTACACCCAGGAAGTGCCGCGGTTGCAGGAAGCGGTGGCGCGGATTGCGCGCGGGTTGAAACGATTCCGGTAGCGCCGGGCCATGCCCGGCGGCATATTGCCGCGCTCCGCGCTCGCCGGGCATGGCCCGGCGCTACCGTTCAACGAACGCCCAAAGAAAAACGCCGCCCGAAGGCGGCGTTTTTCATTCCATCACTTACCGCCCAACCGCTCCCACAGGAAGCTGTAGGCCAGCGCCGACATGTGCGCTGCCTGCGCATTGTTGGCCGCACCGCCGTGGCCACCTTCGATGTTCTCGTAGTAGGTCACGTCCTTGCCGGCGTCGATCATCTTCGCTGCCATCTTGCGGGCGTGGCCCGGGTGCACGCGATCATCGCGGGTGGAGGTGGTGAACAGCACCGGCGGGTAGGTCTTCTTCGCGTCGAACAGATGGTACGGCGAGAAGGTCTTGATGAACTCCCAGTCGCTGGTGTCCGGGTTGCCGTACTCGGCCATCCACGAGGCACCCGCCAGCAGGTGGCTGTAGCGCTTCATGTCCAGCAGCGGTACCTGCACCACCACCGCACCGAACAGCTCCGGGTACTGGGTCAGCATGTTGCCGGTGAGCAGGCCACCGTTGCTGCCACCCTGCACACCCAGGTGCTTGGCCGAGGTGATCTTGCGGGTGACCAGGTCCTGCGCCACGGCGGCCATGTCTTCATAAGCCTTGTGACGGTTCTGCTTCAGCGCCGCCTGGTGCCAGCGCGGGCCGTACTCGCCACCGCCACGGATGTTGGCGACCACGTACACGCCGCCCTTCTCCAGCCAGGCGCGGCCCATGCCACCGGAGTAGTTCGGGGTCAGCGAGATCTCGAAGCCACCGTAGCCGTACAGCAGGGTCGGGTTGGAACCGTCCAGCTTCATCGTCTTGTCGTGCACCACGAAGTACGGCACGCGGGTGCCATCCTTGCTGGTAGCGAAGTGCTGTTCGATCACCTTGTCCTTGGCATCGAAGAAGGCCGGCATGGTCTTGAGCACTTCCGGTGCCTTGCCGATCTCGGCCAGTGCCAGCGTGGTCGGGGTCAGGTAGTCGGTGGCGGTCAACCACACCGCATCACTGTCGTTGCTGTCCACTGCTGCCACGCCGAGGGTACCGAACGCCGGTGCACCGACGAACGCGCTCTTCTGCCAGCCCTTCGCGCCCGGAGTCAACACCGACAAGCGGTTTTTGACGTCGTCCAGCACGTTCAGTACCAGGTGGTTCCGGGTCCACGAAGCGCCGGCCAGCGAAGTGGTCGCGGTCGGAGTGAACAACACCTCGAAATCGCGTTTGCCGGCCAGGAAGTCATCCAGCTTGGTCGCCAGCAGCGAACCGGAGGCATAAGTCTTGCCGCCCACGGTCCAGGCGTCACGCAGCTCCAGGGTCAGCCATTGCTTGTGCAGGCCCTTCTCGGCCGAGTTCGGCGCGTCGATCTTGGTCAGCGTGCCGTCGTCGCTGCGCAGGTAGATCTCGTTGTTGTAGAAGGCCAGCGTGCGGCTGACCAGGTTGCGCTCGAAGCCCGGGGTGTCATCGTGCATCGCCGCGATGTACATGTCTTCCGGCTTGCCTTCGTACACCACGCTGGCCGAAGCCATCGGCGTGCCGCGCTTCCACAGCTTGGCCACGCGCGGGTAGCCGGAGGTGGTCATCGAGCCGGCACCGAAGTCGGTGTAGACGAACACGGTGTCGCGATCGATCCAGTTCAGGCCGCCCTTCGATTCCGGACGGAAGAAGCCGTCCTTGATCCAGGACTTGTTGGACAGGTCGAACTCACGGGTGACATCGGCATCGGCGCCGCCGCGCGACAGCGCGATCAGGCAGCGGCTGTAGTCCGGGCGCAGGCAGTCGGCACCGTGCCAGACCCAGTTCTCACCCTCGGCCTTGTTCAACGCGTCCAGGTCGAGCACGGTTTCCCACAGCGGCGAGGCCTTGCGGTATTCGGCCAGCGTGGTGCGCCGCCACAGGCCGCGCTCGTGCTGCTTGTCCTTCCAGAAGTTGTAGTAGTAGTCGCCGATCTTCTGCACGCCGGGGATCTTGGCGTCGGAGTCGAGCACCTCGCGGATGCTGGTTTCCATCTGCTTGAAGGCAGGGGTCTGTGCCAGGCGCCCTTCGGACTTGGCGTTCTGTTCCTTGACCCAGGACAGCGGCTTGTCGCCGGTGACGTCCTCCAGCCAGGCGTAGCGATCGGTTTCTTCAGCGGCCACGGCGGTCCCCACCGAGGCAGCGGTCATCATGCCGGCCAGCAGGCAGGCGGAAGCGAGTCGTGACATTGCAGCTCCAGGCAGTCATAAGCCCAGGAACGCTAGCACGGAACATCGCGGCCGCCCCCGTGTCGAAGGTCAGGCCGTGGCCGTCGAGCCGCGCCGGCCTCGAGGCGTCCCGCCGCTGCGACGTCGCGCCTGTCCACCGGTACGACGTGCCAGCCGCAGCCACGACAGGCGTGGCAACGGGAAGCGCAGCAACGCCCACCAGGCCACCAGCGGCATGCCTACCAGCCACATCGGCAGCCAGCCCAGCCAGGCGCTGCTGCCGCGCGCGGCCGGCCAGACCAGTACCAGCGCCAGGCCGGCCAGGGCCAACTGCTGCACGCTGCGCAGCAGGCGCGGGTCGGCACGCTCGAGGATGACGCGTTCAGTTGCAGGGCGACGGACGGAACGTGCGTTCATGGGGCTTCTCCGGTAGACAATGCAACACAGCTTGGGCAAGCCCCTTCTCACAGGTTGCGACACCATTGACGGATCGCGTGCACACAGTCGACCATGCGCGTGCAAGCCCACTGGAGCACGCTCCCGCATGACCTCGATCCGCCCGCTCTGCGCCGTGCTGCTGGCCCTGTCCCTGGCGGGCCCCGCCATGGCCACCAGTGAGCCGCCGTCGCCCCGTGCCAGCGCAGCGCGCGCTTCCGCCCTGGACGAACCGATCGACCTGAAGCGTTTCATGGGCACCTGGTACGTGATCGGCCGCGTGCCGAACTTCATCGAACGCGGCCATGTCGCCAGCGTCAACCAGTACGAATTGCGCGACGAACACAAGGTCGGCATCACCTACCGCTACCGCGATGGCTTCGGCGAACCCCTGCAGGAAGTCCGCGCCCGTGCCAGCGTCGACCCGGACAGCGGCAACCACGGCTGGCGCACCTGGTTCTATCGCGTGGTGCCTACCCATTCGCGCGTGCTGGAAGTCGCCCCGGACTACTCATGGGCGCTGATCGGCTACCCGGGCCGCGAGATGGCCTGGATCTTCTCGCGTACGCCGGACATGGACAAAGCCCTGTACAAGGAGCTGGCCGAGCGCCTGCGTGACGAGTACGGGGTGAACACCGACAAGCTCAAGCGCGTGCCGCAGCATCCCGAGCAGGTCGGCAAGCTGGGCTACGAAGTGCCGAACGAGCGTTGAGATGGCGCCGCTGGGCATGGCCCGGCGCTACCTGCCACATGACCCTTCCGGTAGCGCCGGGCCATGCCCGGCGGATTCACCGATTATTTGCGGCTGTAATGCGTGACCAGGCGGTCGCCGAGCATCTGCAGCAGCTGCACCAGCACCAGCAATACCACCACGGTGACCAGGGCCACGTCGGTACGGTTGCGCTGGTAGCCTTCGCGAAGCGCCAGGTCGCCCAGGCCACCGGAACCAATCGCACCGCCCATTGCCGTGAACCCGACCAGCGCCACCGTGGTTACGGTCGCGGCTGCAATCAGGCCCGGGCGGGCTTCGGGCAGCAGTACCCGGCTGACCAGTTGCCAGGTGGTGGCGCCCATCGACTGTGCTGCCTCGACCACGCCGCGGTCTACTTCACGCAGGGCGGTCTCGACCAGCCGCGCGTAGAACGGTGCCGCACCGATGACCAGTGCGGGCAGCGTGCCGAGCACACCGATCGACTGGCCCATCAGCCACAGCGACACCGGGATCAGCACCACCATCAGGATGATGAACGGTACCGAGCGCAGCAGGTTCACCACCAGCGCCAGCACGCCGTAGGCAAAGGGCCGGCGCTTCAGCTGCGGCGCACCGAACACGTACAACAACACGCCCATCGGCAACCCAATGGCCAGAGTCAGTGGCAGCGAACCGGCCATCATCAGCAGCGTCTCGATGGTGGCCTTGCCGATATCCACCCATTTGTCCGCATCCAGGTGGCGGAAGAAACCTTCAGCAGTGGCGGCGATCATCGACGCAGTTCCTCAACGTGCACGCCGGCGGCCACGAATGCGGCCTGCGCGGCGGACTGGTCACCGCCCACCAGGGCGACCACCAGCTGGCCATACGGGGTGTCCTTGATCCGGTCGATACGGCCGGACAGGATGTTGTAATCGACCCCGGTCTGGCGCGCGACGCTGCCGAGCAGGGGTTCATAGGTGTCGCCGCCGAGGAAGGTCAGACGCACGATGCGACCGCCGACGACGTCGAAATCGCGGTGCAGCGCGCCTTCATCCACATGCTCCGATTCGCTGACGAAACGGCGCGTGGTCGGGTGCTGCGGATGCAGGAACACCCGGGTGACCGGCCCGGTCTCGACCATCTGACCGGCATCAAGCACGGCCACGCGATCGCAGACACGGCGGATCACGTCCATCTCGTGGGTGATCAGCACGATGGTGAGGCCCAGCTCTCGGTTGATCTTCGACAGCAGTGACAACACCGAAGCGGTGGTCTGCGGGTCGAGCGCACTGGTCGCCTCGTCGCACAGCAGGATCTGCGGGCGGGTCGCCAGCGCACGGGCGATGCCGACGCGCTGCTTCTGGCCACCGGACAACTGGGCCGGGTATTTCTGCGCATGCGCTTCCAGGCCGACGGTCTGCAGCAGCTCGGCCACGCGCGCGTCGATCTCCGCCTTCGGCGTACCGGCCAGTTCCAGCGGGAAGGCGACGTTGCCCGCCACCGTGCGCGAAGACAGCAGGTTGAAGTGCTGGAAGATCATGCCGATGCGCCGGCGCAGCGCGCGCAGGCCGTCCGGGTCCAGCGCGGTGACATCCTCGCCGCCGATCAACAGCCGTCCACCGCTGGGCTCTTCCAGGCGGTTGATCATGCGGATCAGGGTCGACTTGCCGGCACCGGAATGGCCAATGATGCCGAACACCTCACCGGCCTCGATGGTCAGGTCCAGCGGTTGCAGCGCGCTGACCTCGCGGCCGGCAACGGCATAGGATTTGTGCAGGCGCTGGAACTCGATCACGGGCGTGACTCACCGGCTGGGTGGCGGAAGGGGGCGTGCAGCCTACCAGCGTGGGGGCTTGCGCGCCCGCGCCATGGGCCAGAATGTTATTCCTTTTGGTTCTAAGGCGTAATTGCCGGCGATGACGTTGGGGTCAGAGCCCCTGCGGGGATCCGACCCCGGGGTCGGATCCCCGCAGGGGCTCTGACCCCATTCCCCGGCCCAACGGACTCAGGGATGATCCAGCGGCTTCGGCGGCTCCTGTCGGTTCACCCGCTCGCGATGCAGCAGGTAAAGGCCGGAGGCGACAATGATCGCCGCTCCCACCCAGGTATAGCCATCCGGCAGCTGGCCCCAGAAGGCCAGATCCCAGCCGATCACCCAGACCAGGCCGCTGTACTCCAGCGGCGCGATCATCGAGGCCTCGCCCAGCTGGAACGCCTTGGTCAGGGCAATCTGGCCCAGCGCCCCAGCCAGTCCCATGCCGGCGATCAGCGGCGCATGCGCCAGTTGCAGCGGCACCCAGCCCGGAATCGCCAGCAGGCCGGCGCCGATGGCCATGATCACCAGGAACCAGACCACCATCGACTGCGAGGTATCGGTGCGGGTCAGCAGGCTGACCGTGATCGCGGCGATGGCATAGGCGGTGGCCGCCGCCAGCACCATCAACCCCGGCACCGAGATGAAGCCGTCCACGCCCGGCCGCAGTACCACCAGCACGCCGATCAGGCCGATGCCGATGGCCACCCAGCGCCGCGGCCCAACCCGCTCGCCCAGCAGCGGCACCGACAGCGCCGCAATCAGCAGCGGCGCGACGAAATAGATGGTGTAGGCGGTGGACAGCGGCAGGTCACGCAGGGCGAACACGAAGCAGCCGATCATCGCCATGCCCAGCGCGCCGCGCAGCAGGTGCAGGCCCCAGCGGCGCGGGATCAGCGAGCGCGGGCCGGCGCTGACCAGCACCCAGACCAGCACGAACGGCAGCGAGGCCGCGCCACGCAGGAAGGTCACTTCCAGAGTCGGATAGCTGGCCGACAGCTGTTTCATGCCAGCATCCATCAGCGAGAAACAGGCGACCGCCGCAACCATCCAGGTCACCGCGCGCGAGGGAGAGCGTTGCAGGTTCATGGCCCATTATCGCCCGCCCGTTGCTCTTATGTAGCGCCGAGCCATGCTCGGCGGCTTTGTGTAGAGCATTCGAGCATGGCTCGACCCTACAAAACGGGCATGCAGCCGGCGCGATAGAATGGCCGCCACTGAATTCTGCGGAGCCTCGCCCATGCCTTCCTTCGACGTCGTGTCCGAAGTCGACACTCACGAGCTGACCAACGCCATCGACCAGGCCAACCGCGAGCTCGCCACCCGCTTCGATTTCAAGGGTGTGGATGCCAAGTTCGAGCGCGAGGGCGATGTGATCAACCAGACTGCGCCGACCGAGTTCCAGCTCAAGCAGATGAACGACATCCTGCGCGCGCGCCTGGCCGCGCGCGGCATCGACGTGCTCAGCCTGGAATTCGGCGATATCGAAACCAACCTGGCGCAGGCCCGGCAGAAGATCACCGTCAAGCAGGGCATCGAGCAGAAGATCGCCAAGAAGATCGCTGCGGCACTGAAGGATGCCAAGCTGAAGGTGGAAAGCCAGATCAACGGCGACAAGCTGCGCGTGCAGGGCAAGAAGCGCGACGACCTGCAGGACGCCATCGCGGTGCTGAAGGCCGGCAAGTTCGAGCTGCCGCTGCAGTTCAACAACTTCCGCGATTGATGGATTTCGCCGGGCTGGGCCCGGCGCTACCGGGTGGCGCGCGACTGATGACCCGGCGCGCCCCGGGCTGCAACGGTAGCGCCGGGCCATGCCCGGCGGACTGCGCGATCAATCGCGCAGCAGCTTGTACAGCGTGGTGCGCGAGATACCCAGCTGGCGTGCGGCCAGGCTGAGATTGCCGTCTGTGGCCTGTGCCGCACGGCGTGCCGCCTCGCGCTGCTGGTCACGCAGCAGCAGCGCCCCCGGGTTTGTCGGCGCACTCCGCTGCGCGCCGCGCCGCAATGCACCTCGCGGTGCCTGCAGATGCTGCAGGTAGACCGCACTGCCCTCGCCCAGCCGGACCCGATGCGGCGCACCTGGTTGCAGCAGGCGACGCCGTTGCGCCGCACTGGCACCGGCAAACAGCGCCTCCAGACTCAGCAACGGCAGCGGCCCGCGCCGTGGCAGACCCAACAGGCGCCTTGCAACGCGGTTGGCCGCGCGCAGCTGGCCGTCCTCCTGCACCGCCAGCAGCCCTTGCAGCGGCGACGCCAGCCAGCGTGGATCATGCTGCACGGCCAGCAGGTGCACGTCGGTGAGGGCATGGAACAGGCGGTTCTCGCTGGCCAGCGCGGCCTGCCGGAAATAGCCCTGCAGCAAGGACGGATCGCGCTCGCCCAGGCCGGTGATGTCGATCACCCCGAAGATCTTGCCGTCGAGATCGTGCAGCGGCTCGCTCAGGCAGAACACCGGGGCGAAACGCTGCAGGTAGTGCTCGTTGCCACGCACCAGCGCCGGCAGGTCGTCGGCCAGGCTGACCGCCGGTGCCGTGGTGCCGATTTCGCTCTCGCCCAGCCGCCGCCCAACCTGGATCGGCCTTAACAGTGGCGCGTCTTCCAGGCCATGCGCCTGCTGCGCGACCACCATGCCGTCGCGGTTGGCGCAGAACATCGTCCAGCCCCGTCCGCCGAACGCGGCCCAGAGTTGTTCCAGCTCCGGCTGCACGCAACGCGCCAGGCGTCGGTCATCGGGATGGGACAAATGGCGGCCATCGCCCAGCAGCGGCCGGTAGTCCGGCTCCTGCCCCGGCCGCAGGCCGGCCGCACGCGAGCGCTGCCAGGACTGCTGCAACGGCAAGGGCAGCACGCCCAGTGACTGTGCATCGCCCTCGGCGAAGGCCGCCCGGGCGGCCACCAACTGCTGTTGTCCCAGTGCGGAAGCCATCATGGATGCAGAGTACACCCGCGCTCGCCATGCCCGCGTTACGCCACGGCAACGGAACGTTTCCGCCAGGAACTCATGCCCCAATCAAACACGGGGGGTCAGAGCCGTTTTCCTCTGGAAATCGGATCCGACCCCATCGCATGTCCAACAGTTCGCGGAGACCTGTCCAAGGCCGGGTGCCGGGCGCAACCGTGCACCCCACCCTGACCTTACGCCGCGATTCGCAGGATCGGCTTCAGCGTAATACCCCGGGTGCTGTCTTCGGCGGCCTGGTTGATCTGTTCCAGCGGATAGAACTTCACCAGCTTGTCGAACGGGAAACGGCCCTGCTGGAACAGTGTCACCAGCTGCGGAATGAACACCTGCGGCACGCTGTCGCCCTCGACGATGCCGCGGATGCTGCGACCGCCGAGCAGCAGGTTGTTCACATCGAAGCTGGCGGTGGTGCCCAGCTTCGGCGCACCGACCACGCCCATCATGCCAAGCCCGCCGAGCGCTTCGATGCCGGCGGAGAGCACTTCCGGGCGACCGGTCGATTCCAGCGCAAAATCAGCGCCGCCGCCGGTGATCGCACGCACGGCCTCGACCACATCGGTCTCGCGGCTGTTGATCACGTGGGTGACCCCCAGTTCCAGCGCCAACTCCAGGCGCGACGGCACCACATCGATGGCGATGATGGTGGTGGCGCCAGCCACCTTGGCCGCCATCACCGCGCTCAGGCCGACTGCACCGGCACCGTAACTGGCGAAGCTGCTGCCGGACCGCACCTGCAGCGAGTTGAGCACCGCACCCGCGCCGGTCTGGATGCCGCAGCCCAACGGACCGAGCAGTTCCAGCGGTGCATCGTCCGGCACCTTGATCGCATTGATCTCGCGTGCAAGTGCGTAGGTGGCGAACGAGGACTGTGCGAAGAAGTGGTCGTGCAGCGACTGGCCCTGCGCATCGGTGATCGCGGTATGGCCGTGGCCATCGTCGCCACCGAAGTTGAGCGCAAAGAAGTCACGGCAATACGCGCCGTGGCCACCGCGGCAGGGATTGCAGTGACCACAGGCACCGTAGGTCAGCACCACATGATCTCCGGCCTTCAGTTCCTTGACGTTGGGCCCGACCGCTTCAACGATGCCGGCACCTTCGTGGCCAAGTACCGCCGGCAACGGCACCGGGTAGTACTGGTCGCGCACGATCAGGTCGGTATGGCACAGGCCCGTGGCCACCACCTTCACCAGCACCTCGTCGTCCTGCGGGCCGCGCAGCGTGGCCTGCTCGATGACGAAAGGCTGTTCCTTGCCGCGCACCACGGCGGCGGTGATCTCACGGGTTGCAGTGTCGATGTTCATACGTGGATCCTCCTGGATCAGATCGGGTAGGCGGGCGCTTCGCCCTTGACGGTCAGCCACTGCCACTGGGTGAATTCTTCGCCGTTGGCCGGGCCACCGATGCTGGTGCCGTTGCCGGACGCACCCACGCCACCAAAGGGATTGATCACTTCGTCGTTCACGGTCTGATCGTTGATGTGCAGCAGGCCGGTGCGCAGGCGTTCGCCGATCTTCAGCGCGCGGCCGACATTGCTGGAGATGATCGCCATCGACAGTCCGTACTCGCTGTCGTTTGCCAGGCGCACGGCTTCGTTGTCATCGTCGAACGGCACCACCACCGCTACCGGTGCGAAGATTTCTTCGTTGAATGCCGGATTGTCGGCCGCGACGTTGCCAAGCACGGTCGGTGCAAAGAACAGGTCCCGGTGCGTACCGCCCGCTTCCAGCGTGGCGCCGGCCTGTACCGCCTGCTCGACCACGCGCAAGGCGTGGTCGCGCTGGCCGGCGTTGATCAGCGGGCCTATTGCTACGTCCTCGCGTGCAGGATCGCCCACCTTGAGCGCGTTGGCCTTGGCCACCAGCTTCTGCAGGAACGCGCCGTGGATCTTCCGGTGCACCAGCACGCGGCCGGTCGCCATGCAGATCTGGCCCTGGTGCAGGTAGACGCCCCACGCGGTGTTGGCCACTGCCAGATCGAGGTCGGCATCGTCCAGAATGATCAGCGAGTTCTTCCCACCCAGTTCCAGCGAGACCTTCTTCAGGTGCTTGCCCGCGGCCTCGCCCACCTTGCGCCCGGCCGCCGTGGAGCCAGTGAACTGGATCATCGCCACGTTCGGATCGCTGGTCAGTGCAGCACCGGCCGCACCGTCACCCGGCAGCATGTGCAGCACGCCCGCCGGCAGGCCGGCCTGCTCGAACAAGCGCGCGATCACCGCGCCACCACACACCGCCGTGCGCGGATCGGGCTTGAGTACCACGGCATTGCCGAGTGCAATCGCCGGGGCCACCGCGCGCATCGCCAGGTACAGCGGGAAATTGAACGGCGAAATGATCCCCACCACGCCCAGCGGCCGGCGCCGTGCCAGGTTCAGCCGGCCCGGTTCGGAGGGCAGGATCTCGCCGACGCTGCGCGACGGCAGTGCGGCGGCTTCATGCAGCGCCTTGATCGTCACCTTGGCCTCGAAGCCGGCCTTGAGGCGGGTCGAGCCGCTTTCGCGGACCAACCAGTCGATGAGGGTGTCGATGTTCTCCTCGGCCAGCCGCGCAGCCTTGCGCAGCACCTCGGCGCGCTGTTCATAGGGTGCGGCGGCCCACGCCTGTTGTGCCTGCGCAGCGGCAGCCGCCGAACGCGCCACCTGCGCCGGGTCCGCCAGACCGATCTCGCCGAGCGACTGGCCGGTAGCCGGTTCGATCACCGGCTGCCGCTGCACAGCGGCCTGCCAGTGCCCATTGAAGAAGGCGCCGGCCCAGAGGGCGTCCGGCAGCCACGGGGAAGGTGCAGTCATGTGGAGTCCTCCTGTGTCGTGCGTCCATTCCACGCCCGTAGGCCCTGGCGGGCAATCGGCCATCCGCCGGTAGCCTGCAAGGGATTGAATCAACGGGGATTTACAGCATCGCCACTGTCCAGTTCCTGCACAGTGAACAGCGCGGCAGCGGCACACTGCCTACAATGTCCGCCCCGCCAGCCGACGTGCCCGCCATGACCGATACCTCCCTGCCCACCGATGACCCGATCGCCGCCACCCGCCTGTGGCTGGAGCGCATCGTCATCGGCCTGAACCTGTGCCCGTTCGCCAAAGCGGTGTACGTGAAGGACCAGGTGCGCATCGTGCTCAGCGACGCCACCACGCCCGAGGCGCTGGTTGAACAGCTGGCCGAAGAGCTGGTGCTGCTGCGTGACACACCCGCCGAGCAGATCGACACCACCCTGATCGTGCATCCGCAGGTGCTGACCGACTTCCTCGACTACAACGACTTCCTCGACAACGCCGACGCAGCGATCGAGGCGCTGGACCTGCAGGGCATCCTGCAGGTGGCCAGCTTCCATCCGGACTACCAGTTCGATGGCGTGGCCGCTGACGACGCCAGCAACTACACCAACCGCGCGCCCTTCCCTACCCTGCACCTGCTGCGCGAAGACAGCGTGGCACGCGCGGTGGAGGTCTATCCGGACCCGGACGTGATCGTCGAACGCAACATCCAGACCCTGGACCGCATCGGCGTGGAAGGCTGGCACCGTCGCCTGCGCGGTGACGACCTGTCGTGAGCACGGTACCGCCGATTGCCGCATGGCCGGCCGCGCCGCTGTCGGGCAAGGTAGTGCTGGTCACCGGCGGTGCCAACGGCATCGGCCGCGGTATTGCCCAGGCCGTGCTCGGTGCCGGTGGCCGCGTGCTGATCGGCGACCTGGACACCGAGGCCGGCGAAGCGTGCCTGGCGGAATGGCAGCGTGGCGACGATGCCGCGTTCCAACCGTTGGACATCACAGATGAAGCCAGCGTGCGCGCTTTCATCGCCGTGGCCCTGCAGCATTTCGGTCGCATCGATGGGCTGGTCAACAACGCTGGCATCGCCGGCCCGCACGGTACGTTGCTGCAGGACATGGACTGGGACGAATGGCAGCGCCGCCTTTCGTCGCTGCATGGTGCGTTCCTGTGCAGCAAGCATGCGCTGCCGGCACTGTCGGCGAATGCTGCCGGCACAATCATCAACATCGCCTCGACCCGCGCGTGGCAATCCGAATCACATAGCGAAGCCTATGCCGCAGCCAAGGGTGGACTGGTCGCCTTCACCCACGCGCTGGCGATCAGCAGCGGGCCGGCGGTGCGGGTGAACAGCATCAGCCCCGGCTGGATCGGCACCTCTGACTGGCAGGCGCCCTCACGCCGACACGCGCCGCAGTACTCGGCCGAAGACCATGCACAGCATCCAGTGGGGCGTGTTGGACGCCCCGGGGACATCGGCGCCCTGGCGGTGTACCTGCTGTCGTCGTTGTCCGGTTTCACTACTGGCCAGGACTTCGTCGTGGACGGCGGCATGACCCGGAAGATGATCTACGCCGAATAGAAAAAGGGGACGGAGGGGATTAAGTCGTTTGTGCACAAACGACTTAATCCCCTCCGTCCCCTTTTTTGCGCTTACGCCATGCCCGAATGGCGCAGCAGCGCGTCGATCTGCGGTGCGCGGCCACGGAAGGCCTTGAAGTTCTCCGCCGCCGGGCGGCTGCCACCACGCGACAGGATCTCATCGCGGAAGCGCGCGCCGGTTTCAGCCAGCGCCTGCGGCTCCTCCTCGAACGCCGCATAGGCATCGGCGCTCAGCACCTCGGCCCACTTGTAGCTGTAGTAACCGGCTCCGTAGCCGCCGGCGAAGATGTGGCTGAACTGATGCGGGAAGCGGTTCCAGACCGGCGGGTGGTTCACCGCCACTTCCGCGCGCACACGATCGAGCAGTGCCAGAACGCTGTCCTGCGCCGGCTCGAACTGGCTGTGCAGCAGCATGTCGAACAGGCCGAACTCCAGCTGGCGAACGGTCGCCATGCCGCTATGGAAATTGCGCGCGGCCAGCATGCGCTCGTACAGCGCGCGCGACAGCGGCTCACCCGTTTCCACATGCGCGGTCATGCCCTGCAGGTGGTCCCATTCCCAGCAGAAGTTCTCCATGAACTGGCTGGGCAGCTCCACCGCGTCCCATTCCACGCCGTTGATGCCAGCCACACCCAGTTCGCCGATGCGGGTCAGCAGCTGATGCAGGCCGTGGCCCATTTCATGGAACAGGGTGGTCACTTCGTTGTGGCTGAAGGTGGCCGGCTTGCCATTGGCACCACGGCCGAAGTTGCACACCAGGTAGACCAGCGGCGTCTGTACGCTGCCGTCGGCACGCTCGCGACGGTTGCGGCAATCATCCATCCACGCGCCACCGCGCTTGCCTTCGCGCGCGTACAGATCCAGGTAGAACTGGCCCACCAGCGCGCCCTGCGCATCGACCAGGCGGAAGAAGCGCACATCCTCGTGCCAGACCGGCGCGCTGTCTTCCTGTACGCGCAGGCCGTACAGCTGTTCGATCACCGAGAACAGGCCGCCCAGCACCTTGGGCTCGGTGAAGTACTGCTTCACTTCCTGCTCGGAATAGCTGTAGCGCGCCTGCTTGAGGCGGTCGGCGGCGAATGCCAGGTCCCAGGCCTGCAGGCTGTCGATGCCGAGCTGTTCGCGTGCGAACTGCTCCAGTTCGGCGCGGTCCTTGGCCGCGAACGGCTTGGCGCGTGTAGCCAGGTCACGCAGGAAACCAAGCACCTCGGCCGGGTCCTGCGCCATCTTGGTCGCTACCGAATAATCACCATACGAGCCGAAACCGAGCAGCGCGGCCAGTTCAGCGCGCAGGGCCAGGATCCGGTCGATGTTGCCGCTGTTGTCCAATGCATCGTCGCCGAACTCGGACGCACGCTGCGCGCTGGCGCGATACAGGATCTCGCGCAGATCGCGATCTTCAGCCCAGGTCTGCACCGGCTGGTAGCACGGCATCTGCAGAGTCAGTTTCCAGCCGGTCTTGCCGTCTTTCTCTGCTGCGGCATGCGCGGCGGCCTTCACGTCAGCGGGTACGCCGGCCAGACGGTTTTCATCCTCGACGATCAGCGACCACGCATCGGTGGCGTCGAGCACGTTCTGCGAGAACTTCGCCGACAGCGCCGACAGCTCTTCCTTGATCGCGGCGAAACGCTGCTGCGCCTCGGGTGCCAGCTCAGCGCCACCCAGGCGGAAATCGCGCAGCGTGTTGTCCAGCACCTTGCGCTGGGCCTCGTCAAAGTGCGCCACCTCGGCGCTGGCAGCCAGGGTCTGGTACTGCCGGTACAACGCCAGGTTCTGGCCCAGCGCACTGGCGAAACGGGTCACCCGTGGCAGGTTGCTGTTGTAGGCCTCGCGCAGTTCCGGGGTGTTGACCACGCCCTGCAGGTGGCCGACCAGGCCCCAGGCACGCCACAGGCGCTCGGTGGCATCGTCCAGCGGGGCAACGAAGGTCTCCCAGCGCACCGGCTGCACCTGCTCGGCCGTGCTGACGGCGGCTTCGGCCTCGGCCAGCAGCACGTCCAGCGCCGGCGCCACGTGCTCGGGGCGGATCGCCTCGAAGCGCGGCAGGCCGGAAAAATCGAGCAGGGGGTTGGCAACGGTCACGGCAGATCTCCAGGGTACGGGCCCGACAGGCGGGCAGCACGGTAGATATGGCGCTGCCGGGCGTGGCTGACAAGGGGGCGCCGCCCGGTATTCACGTCGGCCTTACGGTCGCGGTTCGAAGCTCTGGCTGCGGGGGAGTCCGCAGCAGTAGGTACCCAACGAGGCCCCACATGGAAGGTCTGGCTGCAGTTGCATCCGCCTCATCGGCGCGGTCGCTGGCGTTGTCCGCCAGCGCGGCCGAGCTGTCCTGGATCGCCGCGCTGTGCGATGCCGGCGACGACGCCCCGCGCCACCTGCAACAGCTGCAGGCCGTGCTGCAGCAGGGTGGCACCTTCAACGATGCCCAGGAGTGGTACCCGTTCGAGGTGATCGAACGCGGCGCCAGCCAGCTGCGGCTGGGCCATGAGCGCGAGTTCGTGATCTGCGTGCTGCTGTGGCTGCAGGCACTGGCCCAGGGCCGGGCCAGCGGCCTGGACCCAAGCCTGCACCTGGATGATCGCGCGATGGACATCGAGGCATTGCCCGATGCGCTGCGCGATGCAGTGCTGGATGCGTTCACCGCAGCGGGGTACTGATCGGGGTGCGACACACCGCCGCGCTCGCCGGGCATGGCCCGGCGCTACCCTTTCAGCACGATCGGTAGCGCCGGGCCATGCCCGGCGGAAATGCCGACCGGCTACAGTGCTTCCAAGCTGCACCACGGCAGTTGCGGCAGGCCCTGCCCGGCTACCGCAGCAGCCAGCTGCGCGTCGGCCCCCTGCACATCGATACCCTGCCGTGCATACCACGCCGGGTCGTAGTAGCTCTGCGCATAGCGCTCGCCGCTGTCGCACAGGATGCTGACGATGCTGCCCTGGTGGCCGGCCTCGCGCATCCACTGCGCGGCCTGCAGCACGCCGATGAAATTGGTACCGGTGGAGCCACCCACGCGTCGACCGAGCTGGCGACTGACATGGCGCATCGCGGCCAGGCTCAGTGCATCGGGCACCTTCACCATCGCATCCACACTGGTCGGAATGAAGCTCGGTTCCACCCGCGGCCGGCCGATGCCTTCCACGCGCGAACCGCCGCTGCAGGTCAGGCCACGCCAGTCCTGCTGGCCGGCCACGGCAGCCTGATAGCCATCGAAGAACACCGACACTTCCGGGTCCGCGCAGAGGATGCGGGTGTCATGCCGGCGGTAGCTGACATAGCGGCCCAGCGTGGCCGCGGTACCGCCGGTGCCGGGGCTGCACACGATCCACTCCGGAACCGGGCTGGGCTCTTCGGCCATCTGCTTGAAGATGGATTCGGCGATGTTGTTGTTGGCGCGCCAGTCGGTGGCACGCTCGGCGTAGGTGAACTGGTCCATGAAGTGGCCGCCGGTGTCGCGGGCGAGCTTTTCCGAATCACAGTTGAGGTCACAGGCACGCTCGACCAGATGGCAGCGGCCACCATGGAACTCGATCGCGGCAATCTTCTCCGGCGAGGTCGTGGCCGGAATCACCGCGATGAATGGCAGGCCCAGCAGGCGCGCGAAATAGGCTTCGGACACCGCGGTCGAGCCGCTGGATGCCTCGATCACCGGCCGCCCCTCGCGCAACCAGCCGTTGGTCAACGCATACAGGAACAGCGAGCGGGCCAGCCGGTGCTTGAGGCTGCCGGTGGGATGGCTCGATTCATCCTTCAGGTACACATCGATGCCATCGAACCCGGGCAGCGCCAACGGGATCAGGTGGGTATCGGCGGAACGGTTGAAATCGGCTTCGATCTTGCGGATGGCGGCGGCCACCCATTCACGCTGCGACATGGCGGGCAATGGTCATCAGGACGGAACGGTGCGATCCAGCCATTGTACGTCGCGGTGCCGTCAGGTGGCGGCCGGTAGAATAAGCACATCCGGCCGGCAACGGCCCTGTCTGAAGGACCTCCCCCATGACCATTCCCGCCCTGCGCGATGTCCCCGGCGTCGCCGCCCAGGCTCCGGCCGAAACCACCGGCTTCGTGTTCAACCACACCATGCTGCGGGTGAAGGACATCACCGCCTCGCTGGACTTCTACACGCGCGTGCTGGGCTACCAGCTGATCGACAAGCGCGACTTCGCCGAAGCCCAGTTCAGCCTGTACTTCCTGGCCTACGTACCGGCCGGCGCCGTGGTACCCGAGGATGACGACGCCCGCCGCGTGTGGATGGCCGGCCTGCCGGGCGTGCTGGAGCTGACCCACAACCACGGTACCGAGAGCCAGGACGGCGCGGTCTACCACGACGGCAACAGCGACCCGCGCGGCTTCGGCCACATCTGCGTGTCGGTGCCGGACATCGAGGCCGCCTGCCAGCGCTTCGAGGATCTGGGCGTGACCTTCCAGAAGCGCCTGACCGACGGTCGCATGAAGAACCTGGCCTTCATCAAGGACCCGGACGGCTACTGGGTCGAGATCATCGCCAACTGATAAAAAGGGGACGGAGGGGATTAAGTCGTTTCTGGCACTATTAGCCGGAAGCGACTTAATCCCCTCCGTCCCCTTTTTTGCGAGGTTGGTATGGAAACGATGGAACTGCACCGCGGGCGACTGATCGACCACATCCAGCTGGTCGTACGCGACCTGGCCGCCAGCCGGCGCTTCTACCAGGCGGTGTTCGATACGATCGGCATCCCGATCGCCGGCGAAGGCGATGATTACTTCTGGGCCGACGAGCTGTTCATTTCCAGCGCCAGCAGCGAAGCCGCCGCCGGCCAGCTGACCGGCCGCCACCACCTGGCGTTCCAGGCGCGCGACAGCGCCACCGTCGATGCCTTCCACACGGCGGCCATCGCCGCCGGAGGCAAGGACAACGGCGCACCCGGCGAGCGCCCTTACCATCCCGGCTACTACGGCGCCTTTGTGCTCGATCCGGATGGCAACAACATCGAAGTGGTCTATCACGGTCCGGCGAACTACAGCGCCGATTCGGTGAAGGTCACTTTCTGATATCACCGAAGCCGTGAACGAAGAAGCCGGGCAATGCCCGGCTTCTCTGCATCCAAGGGTCCAGCCCTCAGTGGGCGGCCATGTAGATGTCCTGCAGCACGGCCTTTTCCAGTTCCAGCTCACCCAGCAGGTTCTTCACGATGTCGCCCAGGCTGAGGATGCCCACCAGCAGGGTACCTTCGGTGACCATCAGATGACGGCGCCGCGAGTACGTCATCAACGACATGGCCTGCTTCAGGGTGGCCTCCGGCGCAATGCCTTCCAGGCCGGTGGACGGCAGGCTGGAGATCACCCGTCGGCCGGCCTGCGGGCCGTCGTCGGCCAGGGTACGCACGATGTCCTTCTCGGAAATGATGCCAACCGGGGCATCGTCCTTCATCACCACCAGCGCAGCGATCTTGTTCGCGCTCATCTTGTGGGCGGCGGCACCGATGGTGTCTTCGGCGTCGATGGTGATGACAGCTTCTTTCTTGGATTGCAGGAGTTCGCGGACGTTCATTCTTGTTTCCTGGTGCAGGTCACTAAGTCAAAAAGTGTGCTCTTCCGATGCGCCCCCTCCCCGGGAACAGACCTTTCAGTGCACGTCTGGCGCACCCGGCTGCCGCTTGGAATGGATCGGCAGACATCGTGCTGCAACGCGAGCGAGGGGGATTCAGCGGCGCAACCCGGACCTCGGTCAAAGTGATTCTACGACTGCGACCATCGGTCACTACCGGCATCGATAGGACAGTTCATCGTGGGAACCAACTGACGATCCAGAGAATGGCACCGCGGCTGAAACCGCCGCTGAATACAGGCGATGTCGCGCATTAAAGATTGATTGCCGGCTGCCGACAGCGGACAGAACACCCGGCGGCTGTCCCACTTGGCACGCCCCCCCCCCCCGGCGCAAACGAAAGGGGCCCACGTGGGGCCCCTTCGCATGCAGCATCCAATGGACCCGACGGGGTTATTCCACCGTCACGCTCTTGGCCAGGTTGCGCGGCTTGTCCACGTCGGTGCCACGCGCCAGTGCGGTGTGATATGCCAGCAGCTGCACCGGGATGGTGTGCACGATCGGGCTGAGCACGCCGGCATGGCGCGGCGTGCGGATCACATGCACGCCCTCGGACTCGTTGAAGTTGCTGT
>NZ_JBXAWS010000018.1:0-90173 GCF_057292075.1 Stenotrophomonas sp. 1L-E-5-B-C3 | reverse complement strand
ATGATTGTTCATCCGGGCTCTTTGGGGACTGGAACGGTGTGGTAACCACCATTTTCCAAAGATGTCCCGGATGAACAACCTACAGAGAGATCACAGTTAGTCGACTGCTCTCCACAAGACGCCTGAAAACCCCGCGCTGCGCGCGATAGTCGACTGACAGTCGACTCTACCCATCAGCCGCGCCGTGACCTCCCGCCGATTGTCGCCGCCGCCCTGAGCGCGTAACTTGCGGGCAACCCTTTGCTGGAGTGTCCCATGAAGCCGATCGCGTTGGCCGTTGCCCTGGCCCTGACTGCCGCCCCGCTGCTGTCCGCACCGCCGGCGCTGGCGGCACCCGCCGCCAAGGCCGCCACCCCGGCCAGCCCCGCCTGGGTCGCCCGCAGCAATGCGCTGGCGCAGATCCTGCTTGATGCGCAGGGACCGTTCCAGCCGGAGGAAACCGGCTTCTTCGGCGTGCCTGGCTACGACGACAAGGTGGCCGATCTTGGCCCGGACAACAGCAAGCGCTATCGCGCCGCGATGGCCAAGGCGCGTGACGATCTGAAGGCGAAGCTGGCCACCGAGAAGGATCCCAATGTCCGCCAGGACCTGGAGATCATGATCCACGCCGCCAGCCAGAACATCGAAGGCAGCGAGCTCAACGAGAAGTACCTGCTGCCCTGGAGCGACGCGCCGCAGACGGTGTTCAGCGGCCTCAACCTGCTGCTGTCCGACCAGGTGCCGGCCGAGCGCCGGGCCAAGGCGATCGACCGCCTCAAGGCCTATGCCGGCCTGCAGCCCGGCGGCACCGCGTTCACCACGCTGGCGCGCCAGCGCTATGAAGAGCACTTGAAGGACAGCAGCCTGCTGCAGCCGACGAAGATCGAAGTGCAGCAGTCGCTGGACAACGTCGAGACCTACATCACCGGCATCGAGTCGCTGCTGAAGAAGTACCAGATCGCCGGTGCCGACGAGGCGATGAAGACCCTGGCCGGGCAGATGAAGGACTACGCTGACTGGACCCGCAAGGAGGTGCTGCCGAAGGCGCGTACCGATGCACGCCTGCCGGCACCGTTGTACGCGTACCAGCTCAAGCAGGTCGGCATCGACATCGACCCGAAGCTGCTGATGCAGCGCGCGCAGCTGGAATTCATGGAAACCCGCTCGGCGATGCAGCAGCTGGCGCCGCTGGTGGTGAAGGACAAGGGCCTGAAGGTAGCCGACCCGAGCGACCCGGTGGCGGTGATCCGCGCGCTGAAGGCCGACAAGATCGCCGACGATCATCTGGAAGGCCACTACCGCAAGGTGATCGACGCGATCGATCCGCTGATCCGTGAGCACGCCATCGTCGACGTGCCCAAGCGCGCCATGCAGATGCGCCTGGGTTCGGCCGCCGAGAGCGCCGCCAGCCCGGCGCCGCACTTCCTGCCGGCGCCGCTGGTCAACAACACCGGGCAGCAGGGCACCTTCGTGCTGCCGCTGGGCAATCCGGCCGCCGGTCCGGGTGCGCAGTACGACGACTTCAACTTCGGTGCGGCGGCGTGGACGCTGAGCGCGCATGAAGGCCGTCCCGGCCACGAACTGCAGTTCACCGCGATGGTCGAGCGCGGCATCTCGCTGGCGCGCACCATGTTCGCGTTCAATTCGGTGAACGTGGAAGGCTGGGCGCTGTACGCCGAAGCCGAGATGGTGCCGTACGAGCCGCTGGACGGTCAGATGATCGCCCTGCAGTTCCGCCTGCTGCGTGCCGCGCGCGCGATGCTCGACCCGATGCTCAACCTTGGCCTGACCGATCGTGCCAATGGCGAGCGCGTGCTGATGGAGCAGGTCGGCCTGTCCAAGGCGATGGCCACCCAGGAGCTGGACCGCTACATGGTGCGCATGCCGGGCCAGGCCGGAAGCTACTTCTACGGCTACACCCGCATCCTGGAACTGCGCATGCAGACCGAGCTGGCACTGGGCGCGAAGTTCGACCGCCTGGCGTTCAACAACTTCCTGCTCGACCAGGGCCTGCTGCCGCCGGACCAGCTGGCCGACGCGGTGAACAAGGTGTTCGTGCCGAAGTACCAGAAAAAATAACGGTAGCGCCGGGCCATGCCCGGCGACATCTGGTTTTTTCCGCTGCGCTCGCCGGGCATGGCCCGGCGCTACCCGCGTTGACGCTGCTGCGTCAACGCTGCGGTGTGATCACCTGTGTCGGCAATCGCGCGGGCGGTGCCGGATTCGGCACCCAGATCGCGACGCCGGCGGCGCGCTTCTGCGTGGTCGGAATGCCGATGCCGACGCCTCCGCCGACATGCGAGCCGAACGTGCCGGCGCCGACCGACATGCCCACCGGCGAACCGCTGCTGCCCACGCCCATCAACACGACACCGTTGGCGCCCAGCGCCGCAGCCTCACGTTTCAGGCGGGCCACGGCGGCATCGGTCTGGCCCTGGGTGCCGAAGCCCACCGCAGACGCTGATTCCAGCTGTGCGATTTCCTGCGAGCCGGCCGGTGGCGTCGAATAGATCTGCACCAGCGCCGGATCGATCGGTGCGCGGGCGCGGCCCAGCATCACCTTGGAGGTGCTGGCGCAGCCAGCGGCGACCAGCAGGATGGCCGCCAACGCGGCCCAACGGATGTTCATGGCACGACCCCTGTAGGACTGGTTGCGATCATCGGCGGGCCACTCTGAATCGGCGCCAACACCCGGGCCAGGGCACGCACGGCAGCACGCTAGCATGGTGCGGGTGACAGCCCTGCCAATGGCAGTAGGCGGCGACAGCGGGAACGTCTATGGTTGGGGCAGGAACCAACTGCGGGAGAGCGGCATGGGTGTGATCAGTCTGTTGTGGGGCGTACTGGCGCTGTTGTGGATGATCCTGGCGCTGATTCCGCTGCTGGGCTGGGGCAACTGGTTCCTGATCCCGTTTGCCGCCGTCGGCGCGGTGATCGCCGCGCTGGGCATCCTGTTCACCCACCCGACCAAGCGTGGCCGGGCCTGGGCCGGGCTGGTGCTGAACGGCATCGTGGTGGTGGTTGGCATCCTGCGCCTGGGCCTGGGCGGCGGCGTGGTCTGATCCCGGGCCGGGGTGCGACAGGGCGTCGCAGGCGCACGGCCCGTGGCCGGGCAGGGGCGTACAATGAATGGCTGCGCGAGCCCCCCGCGTGCCTGTGAATCCGCGCCCGGCGCGGCTGCCCCATGATCATCCGACCCCGTCCCCACGGCTGGCAACTGCTGTATATCCTGCGCGGCTCGATCGTCAAAGCGATCGCGCCGAAGGTGCTGGCCATCCTGATCCTGTCCATCGCCGTGGCCGCTGTGGTGGAACTGGCACCGCCGACCGGCATCGAGCGCGTCTCGGTCACGCCGTTCACCCTGCTTGGCCTGGTGCTGTCGATCTTCCTCAGCTTCCGCAACAGCGCCTGCTACGAGCGCTGGTGGGAGGGCCGCAAGCTGTGGGGCCAGCTGGTCTACGAATCGCGATCGCTGGCCCGCCAGGTGAACCTGCTGCTGGCCGATGACACCGGCCGTCGTCGCCGCATCGCCTACCTCACCACCGCCTTCGCCCATGCCCTGGCCGGTCGCCTGCGCGGGCGTATCGTCGCCCTGGTAGCGCTGCCGTGGCTGGACAAGCGCCAGCGCGAACAGCTGGGCCAGCGCGAGAACGTGCCCGACGCGCTGTTGTCGATGATCGCCGCCGAACTGGCACAGGCACTGCGCAGCGGTGAGCTGGACCCGATCCTCTACACCCAGCTGGAAGAACGCCTGCACGCGATGTCGTCGATCCAGGCCGGTTGCGAGCGCATTCTCACCACGCCGCTGCCGTTCGCTTACACCCTGCTGCTGCACCGCTGTGCGTGGATGTTCTGCGTGCTGCTGCCGTTCGGCCTGGCCAGTTCGCTGGGCTGGGGCACGCCGGTGCTGTCGGCGGTGTTGGCCTATGCCTTCTTCGGCCTGGACCAGCTGGGCGAAGAAATGGAAGACCCGTTCGGCCTGGAGCCGAACGACCTGCCGCTGGACGCGCTGGTGCGCACGATCGAGATCGACCAGCTCGACGCGCTCGGCGAACGCCCCTTGCCCGAACCCCTGCTGCCGCAGGGCTACCTGTTGCAATAGCCACTCCTCGGAGCCTGCCATGTCTCATCCGCTTTACCGCCCGCGCCGCATGCGCCATGACGAGTTCTCGCGCCGCCTGATGCGCGAGAACACGCTGACCACCGACGACCTGATCTACCCGGTGTTCGTGCACGAACTCGCCGGCCGCACCGCAGTACCGTCGATGCCGGGCGTGGAACGGCTGTCGATCGAAGAACTGCTGAAGGTGGCCGAAGAGGCGCTGGAGCTGGGCATTCCGGTGATCGACCTGTTCCCGGTGATCGACCCGTCGCTGAAGTCGCTGGACGCGTCGGCGGCGTGGGCCGAGGACGGCCTGGCGCAGCGTGCGATCCGCGCGCTGAAGTCGCGCTTCCCGGAACTGGGAGTGATGACCGACGTGGCGCTGGACCCGTACACCACCCACGGCCAGGACGGCATCATCGACGACAAGGGCTATGTGCTGAACGACATCACCGTCGAGGCGCTGGTCAAGCAGTCGGTATCGCACGCCGAAGCCGGTGTCGACATCGTTTCGCCCTCGGACATGATGGACGGCCGCATCGGCGCGATCCGTCGTGCGCTGGATGCCGACAACCACATCAACGTGCGCATCATGGCTTACTCGGCCAAGTACGCCTCGGCGTTCTACGGCCCGTTCCGCGATGCGGTGGGCAGCGCGGCCAGCCTCGGCAAGGCCGACAAGAAGACCTACCAGATGGACCCGGCCAACGGCGACGAGGCCCTGCGCGAGATTGCGCTGGACCTGGAAGAGGGTGCTGACATGGTGATGGTCAAGCCGGGCATGCCCTACCTGGACCTGGTGCGCCGGGTGAAGGAAAAATTCGGCGTGCCGACCTTCGCCTACCAGGTGAGTGGCGAGTACGCGATGATGAAGGCCGCCTTCGCCAACGGCTGGCTGGACGAGCGCGCCTGCGTGCTGGAGTCGCTGCTGGGCTTCAAGCGCGCCGGCGCCGATGGCGTGCTGACCTATTTCGCGCCGCAGGTGGCGCGATGGCTGCGCGAGCGCTGACAATAGCGCCACGATAGACGGAGGAATACGCGATGGGACCCGAACTGGGATGGATGCAATGGCTGATCTGGGGCATCGGTACGCTGGTGTTCGGCGCCATCATCGTCGGTGTCTTCATCGCCGCCTGGCGGGCCGGCAAGCGCCCGCCGGAGCAGCTTTCGGCTGCCCGCCACGTGGCCCGTGAGCAGGCCCTGCCGGACAGCGTGCAGGCCGAACTGGCCGCGTTGAACCAGCGCAAGGACAATGGCCAGCTGAGCGAGATCGAGTACGAGCAGCAGCGCGCCAAGGTGTTGTCGCGCTGACGGGTGGGTGCCAACCTTGGTTGGCGTTCGCCGTCACCGTGCGCCTGGTAGGCACCCGGCCACCGCCGCCACCTTCGGCACGGCCAACCGGTACACATCCACGCCCCCGGCACGCGGTGCCTTCGCCGCACTGCTGGCGACCATCATCTCGCCGGGCTTGGCGTTGTCGATCATCGGCGCGCCGGTCCAGCCGCCGGCCTGGTTGAACGATAGACCCAGCGGCTGCAGCGCCACGCCGCTCCACGCGCAGCCGCTGCTCCACACCTGCGCGGTGCTGCCGCTGCCGCGGCTGAACACCACAGCGCCGTCATGGCCCAGCCAATCGCCATCGGTCTCGTCATCGGCGCTGTTCAATGCGGTCAACGCCGTTGCGGGGCCACGCCTGCCCTGGGCATCCAGCGTGGCCACGAACAGGTCCCAGCCGGCGCCACGGCCCTGCTGGCGGGCAAACAACAGCCGCTGGCCATCCGCGGTCAGGGCCGGCCCGCGCTCTTCCCGGCGCCCGCCATCACCGGCCAGGGCCTGCGCGCTGCCCAGCCGGCCATTGGTGGCCAGCGCGGCGCGATACAGCGCCAGCTTGCCCTCGCCGCCGGCCGCGAACAGCAGCCAGCGGCCGTCACGGCTGAAGTAGGGATCGCGGGCTTCACCGGCCACGCCCACCGACAGTGCCTGTGCCTGCTGCCAGCGACCGTCGACCACGCGTGCCTCCCACAGGCCCCAGCCGGCCTCGTCGCGGCGGGCGAAAACAATGCGTTGGCCATCGGTGCTGATCGTGGCGCGGCCCTCGTCGGCACGGGTCGAGACCACGCCCATGCCTTCGATGCCGTACTCGTTCAACGCCATCGCCACGGGGGCAGAGAGTAGACTGGCGGCAAGCACCAGCAGGGGCAGGGTGATGCGCATCATCCGGGTCCGTGCACGAAAGAGCACCAGTCTAGCCAGCTTGAGGATTCCATGACCGACCGTTACGCCGTCTTCGGACACCCCGTTGCCCACTCGAAGTCGCCGCAGATCCATGCGACGTTCGGTCGCCAGGAAGGCATCGCGGTGGATTACCGCGCGATCGACCTGGCCCCGGATGCGTTCCTGGCCGGCCTTGAGGCGTTCGCCGCCGACGGCGGCGTCGGCGCCAACGTCACCTCGCCGCACAAGGAAGCCGCGTTCTCGGTGTGCACCACGCTGACTGCACGTGCGCGCCGCGCAGGTTCGGTCAACACGCTGCTGCGCAAGGGCGACCGCTGGCACGGTGACACCACCGACGGCATCGGCCTGGTGCGCGACCTGACCGACCGCCACGGCCTGGACCTGCGTGGCCGCCGCATGCTGCTGATCGGTGCCGGTGGCTCCGCGCGCAGCGTCGCTCCGGCCTTCCTCGATGCTGGAATCACCGAACTGGTGGTGGTCAACCGCACGCCGGAACGCGCCGATGAACTGATCGATGCCATGGGCGAGCCGGGCCGCGCGATCAGCCGCTACTGGGAAGACCTGCGCGAGCTGGGCGACTTCGAGCTGATCGTCAATGCCACCTCGGCCGGCCGCGACCGCGACGTCGAGTTCAAGCTGCCGCTGTCGCTGGTCAACTCGATGACCACCGCCGTCGACCTGAACTACGGCGAGGCCGCCATCGCCTTCCTGGCCTGGGCGCGCGCAGCGAACTGCCGCAATACCGTGGATGGCCTGGGCATGCTGGTCGAGCAGGCCGCCGAGAGCTTCCTGCAGTGGCACGGTGTACGTCCGCAGACCGACGAGGTCTACCAGACGCTGCGGCAAGGTGCCGCCGTGCTTGCCGGCGAGGACTGATCGATGGACAACACGACCTTGATGGTGACGGTGCTGAGCATCGTGGGCGTGCGCCTGCCGGTGCTGATCGCACTGTGCGTGGGCCTGGTCTGGGTGGTCGGCGCACCGCGTGATGCCACCCGCACCGGCGCCCTGGTCGGTCTGGTGCTGTTGCTGCTGTCCAGCCTCGGCGGCATGGCCGCCGGCATCCTGCCGATGTGGTTGATCAACAGCGGCAACTTCGACGCCATCTCGGGCATGAGTGCCATCCTTGGCGTGCTGCACTTCGCGCTGGCGATGGTCGAGGCCATCGGCGTGGTGCTGCTGGTGTGGGCGCTGGTGCGCCTGCTGCGTACCCGCACGATCCCGGCGTCCTGACCGGTCGCGCCGGGCCATGCCCGGCGTATCTGGCCCATGAGCGGTCCGGCCATCGGACCGTGACCGCCGCCTGGCGTCGTCGCTGGCCCGTTCAGGGTGCCAGCGACGGTGAACGCGGCCGGCCATGCGACAATGACCGGCCCGATCCAGCCACGGTACTTCCCGGCGTGACCGAAACCGTCGCCGCTCCGCGCACGCTCGATGACCCCTTGAAGGACGCGATCCGCAAGGCGTACACGACGCTGCAGGCCAATACGCCCGGCTTCTCCACCCGCCGCTCGCAGAGCCAGATGATCGGCGTGGTGTCGCGTGCGCTGTCGAAAAGCGGTGGCGTCGGCGTGGTCGAAGCGCCCACCGGCGTTGGCAAGAGCCTGGGCTACCTCACCGCAGGAGTACCGATCGCGCTGGCCAGCAAGAAGAAGCTGGTGATCAGCACCGGTACCGTGGCGCTGCAGTCGCAGCTGGTCGAGCGCGACATTCCGAATTTCCTGAAAGCCACCGGCCTGGAAGCGACCGTCGCGCTGGCCAAGGGCCGTACCCGCTACCTGTGCACGCGCAACGCTGCCGAAGCGCAGGGCGAGGGTTCCCAGGGCGGCATGTTCGAGGATGACGCGCCCTTGTTCGACCGGCCGCTGGCGCCGATCGAGATGGACATCGCCAAGCGCCTGACCGATGCCTTCACCGGCGGCAGCTGGGATGGCGACATCGACAACGCGCCGGAGACCATCAGCCCCGGCCTGCGCAGCCGCATCACCACGCCGGCCTCGGGCTGTGCCGGGCGCCGCTGTGCCTATTCGGCGCAGTGCGCGGTGCTGCGTTCGCGCAACACGGTGCGTGACGCACAGATCGTGGTCACCAACCACGCGCTGCTGCTGTCGGCGCTGTCGATCGGCGACAGCGACAACGGCCAGCCGTTGATCGCGCCGCCGTCGGACATGCTGCTGGTGCTGGACGAAGGTCATCACATCGGCAACGTGGCGATCGACCAGGGCGCGGCCAGCCTGGCGCTGGACGAGATGGCCAAGCGCACCGGTCGCCTGCAGATCCTGATTGCCGGCGCCTACCGCGCGGTCGACAAGGATCGCCTGGGCAACCTGCTGCCCAACGAAGCGATCGACGTGGCCAGCAACGTCGCCAAGCAGCTGCGCGCGTTCCGCGACCACATCGAACGGGTATGGATGCCGGCACCGGCCGACGAGGAACCGATGTGGCGCGCCGCCAACGGGCGCCTGCCCGAGGCCTGGCGCGAGCCGATCGAGGCGCTGGCCGACGACACCCGCAGCCTCTACAACTGGGCGCATGCCGCCACCGCGCAGGTGGCCAAGGGCAAGCAGGACGATGCCGCGCGCGAGCGCCTGCAGCGCAACCTGGGCATGGCGCTGGAAATGATCGAGCAGCAGTACAACCTGTGGCAGGCCTGGCGCCGCGAGGACAAGGACGGCGCGCCGCCGATGGCGCGCTGGGTCACCGCCACCCGCGACGGCGACCTGGTGCTGCACGGCTCGCCGGTGTCGGCCGCGCACGTGCTGCGCAAGCTGCTGTGGGATGAAGTGGATTCGGTGGTGATGACCTCGGCGACGTTGACCGGCGGCGGCGATTTCCAGTCGCTGGCGATCGACAACGGCATTCCCGAAGAGGCCGAGATGGTCTCGCTGTCGTCGCCGTTCGACCTGCCCAACCAGGCCGAGCTGATCGTGCCGAAGTTCCCGGTCACGCCGGACGACCGCGAAGGTCATCCGCGCGAAGTGGCGCGCTACCTCGACACCGAACTGGACTGGGCCAAGGGCTCGATGGTGTTGTTCACCTCGCGCTGGAAGATGGAGAAGGTGGCCGGGCTGATGTCGGCCGCGCGCCGCAAGCAGGTGCTGGTACAGGGCGAGATGTCCAAGACCCGGCTGATCGACGAGCACCTGCGCCGCGTGGCGGCAGGCGAAGGCTCGGTGCTGTTCGGGCTGAATTCGTTCGGCGAAGGCCTCGACCTGCCCGGTGAGGCCTGCACCACGGTGGTGATCACCCAGGTGCCGTTCGCGGTGCCGACCGATCCGCAGACCGCCACGCTCAGTGAGTGGTTCGAGGGGCGCGGGCTCAATGCCTTCAACCTGATCGCCATTCCGCACGCGCTGCGCACGCTGACCCAGTTCGCCGGCCGTTTGATCCGCACCTCCACCGACACCGGGCGCGTGGTCATCCTCGATTCGCGGCTGCTGACCCGCCGCTACGGCAAGCGCATCATCGACGCGCTGCCACCGTTCAAGCGTGTGATCGGCTGACCTCTGGTAGCGCCGGGCCATGCCCGGCGAGCGCGAAGCGCGGCTGTGTCAGGCGTCAGGAACATCGGATCGAAAAGCCGCCGGGCATGGCCCGGCGCTACCTAGTCGCCCAGCAGCGCGGTGTTGCGTACGGCACCCTTGTCGGCGCTGGTGGCGAGCAGGGCGTAGGCCTTCAACGCGCTGGTGACCTTGCGCGGGCGCGGCGCGCGCGGCTTCCAGCCACGGGCATCGGCGTCGGCGCGGCGCTGGGCCAGCGTGGCCTCATCCAGCAGCAGGTCGATACGGCGGGCCGGGATGTCGATGCGGATGCGGTCGCCGTTTTCCACCAGGCCGATGACACCGCCGCTGGCGGCTTCCGGCGAGACATGGCCGATCGACAGGCCCGAGGTTCCGCCGGAGAAGCGGCCATCGGTGAGCAGTGCGCACTGCTTGCCCAGCCCCTTCGATTTCAGGTAGCTGGTCGGGTACAGCATTTCCTGCATGCCGGGGCCACCCTTCGGGCCTTCGTAGCGGATGACCACCACATCGCCGGCCTTCACCTCGTCGGCGAGGATGCCGGCCACGGCCGCGTCCTGGCTTTCGTAGACGCGAGCGTTGCCTTCGAACACGTGGATCGATTCGTCCACGCCGGCGGTCTTCACCACGCACCCATCCACGGCCAGGTTGCCGCGCAGCACGGCCAGGCCGCCTTCGGCCGAATAGGCGTGCTTGACGCTGCGGATGCAGCCCTCGGCACGGTCCACGTCCAGCGTCGGCCAGCGCGTGGCCTGGCTGAAGGCCACCTGGGTGGGGATGCCGGCCGGGCCGGCACGGAAGAAGTCCTGCACGCTCGAGTCGCTGCTGACCGCCACGTCCCAGCGTGCGATGGCATCGGCCAGGCTGCGGCTGTGCACGGTCGGCACACTGGTATCCAGCAGTCCACCGCGCGCCAGTTCACCGAGGATGCCGTACACGCCGCCCGCGCGGTGCACGTCTTCCATGTGGTACTTGGGCGTGTTCGGCGCCACCTTGCACAGCTGCGGCACGCGCCGCGACAACGCGTCGATATGGGTCAGGTCGAAGTCCACCTCCGCTTCCTGCGCGGCCGCCAGCAGGTGCAGGATGGTATTGGTGGACCCGCCCATGGCGATGTCCAGGGTCATCGCATTGGCGAACGCGGCCTGGGTGGCGATGCCACGCGGCAGCGCAGTCGGGTCTTCGCCGCCATACCAGCGGTGGCACAGCTCGACGATCAGGCGGCCGGCGCGCAGGAACAGCTGCTCGCGGTCGGCGTGGGTGGCCAGGGTCGAGCCGTTGCCGGGCAACGATAGGCCCAGTGCTTCGGTCAGGCAGTTCATCGAGTTGGCGGTGAACATGCCCGAGCAGGAACCGCAGGTCGGGCAGGCACTGCGCTCGAACTCGGCCACTTTTTCGTCGCTGGCGCTTTCGTCGGCGGCGATCACCATCGCATCGACCAGGTCCAGCTTGTGCTCGGACAGTTTGGTCTTGCCCGCTTCCATCGGCCCGCCGGAGACGAACACCACCGGGATGTTGAGGCGCAGCGCAGCCATCAGCATGCCGGGGGTGATCTTGTCGCAGTTGGAAATGCACACCAGCGCATCGGCGCAGTGCGCATTGGCCATGTACTCCACCGAGTCGGCGATGATTTCGCGGCTGGGCAGCGAGTACAGCATGCCGTCGTGACCCATGGCGATGCCATCGTCCACGGCGATCGTGTTGAATTCCTTGGCGACGCCGCCGACTTTTTCGATCTCGCGCGCGACCAGTTGGCCGAGGTCCTTCAGGTGCACGTGGCCGGGCACGAACTGGGTGAAGGAGTTGGCGATGGCGATGATCGGCTTGTGGAAGTCGCCGTCCTTCATGCCGGTGGCGCGCCACAGGGCGCGGGCGCCGGCCATGTTGCGGCCGGCGGTGGAGGTACGGGAACGGTATTCGGGCATGGCTGGCGGAACGGGCGGGCCGTACGACGTGGGGGTCGCCTGATCATGGACAATTTTTTCGGTTGCTGCTGCAACCACCGGAGGTGGTCTGGCCGGGCTGCGCCCGGCACCCGCGGTAGTGCCGGCCGCTGGCCGGCAACCTCAACAGCAACAGCTGGGCTATCCGTGGGATCGCGGGGTGTGTGCCAACCAAGGTTGGCACCTGCCAGAGCGGTGCGCCGCCCGGGGTCGGATCCCATCGCGGCGCGATGGGCTCTGACCCCAATGCCCGACGAAAATGAAAGTCCGTTCATCTTTCGGACTTTGCCGATTCCGGTTGCTGGTCCGGATTTGGCATCATTGGGGCATTGATCCGTCGACAGGGCATGAGGCCATGAAACGTTCCCGCACCACCGCGCTGCTGCTGATGAGCGCCGCACCGCTGCTGTTCACCGCCTGCCAGAAGGAGCCGGAGGTGAAGGTGCAGGAAGGCCTGTACACCTCGGTCCAGGCCTGCACCGAGGCCACCGGCGATCCGTCGTCGTGCCGCAATGCCTTCGCCGAAGCGCAGAAGCAGGCCGCCGATGCGGCGCCGAAGTACGCCAGCAAGGAAGCCTGCGAGAAGGACTACAAGCCGGAGCAGTGCGTGCAGCAGCACACCTCGGCCGGTACCTCGTTCATCGGCCCGATGATGATGGGCTTCTTCATGTCGCAGATGCTGAGCAACCGCGGCGGCCTGGCTCCGCAGGCGCCGGCGTCGGCGCCGGCCTACCAGGACAAGAGCGCCGGTTGGGCGCGTCCGGCCCCGGGCGGCAGCGGTGGCCTGAACACCGCCAGCGGCATCGGCGCGGGCAAGGCTGGCCTGGCCCCGGTCACCAGCGAGCCGAACCGTGCGGTCACCGCCAGCCGTGGTGGCTTCGGCAACACCAGCGCACGCCGCAGCACCAGCGGCAGCTACGGCGGCTGATCGACCCATGCAGCGTATCCGGATTGCCGAGCGTGCCCAGTGGCGGGCACGCGCGGAAGAGGCGGGTTTCCGCTTCCACACCATCGATGGCCAGCCGTATTGGGATGAGAGCGCGTACTACGCCTTCACCCTGCGCCAGATCGAGCAGGACATCGAAGACCCCAGCGCCGAGCTGCACCAGATGGCGCTGGACCTGGTCGGCGATGTCATCGGCAGCGAACGCCTGATGGACCAGCTGGCGATTCCGTCGCATTACCGCGACTGGATCGCCGACAGCTGGCGCCAGCACCAGCCGCATCTGTACGGTCGCCTGGACCTGGCCTACGACGGTACCGGCCCGGCCAAACTGTACGAGTTGAACTACGACACGCCGACCTCGCTGTTCGAGGCCAGCTTCTTCCAGTGGCAGTGGCTGGAAGACCAGCGCAATGCCGGTCGCCTGCCGCAGCATGCCGACCAGTTCAACGCGATCCACGAAGCGCTGGTCGAACGCTTCGGCGAACTGGCCACGCAGTTGCCGCCGCCGCTGTATTTCAGCGCGGTGGGCAGTTCCGAGGAGGACCGTGGCACCGTCGACTACCTGCGCGACTGTGCGTCGCAGGCCGGCCTGCATGGCCAGGCTATCGCCATCGAGGATATCGGCCTGTCCGAGGACGGTCGCTTCACCGCGCTGGACGATGCGGTGATCGGCACGCTGTTCAAGCTGTACCCGCTGGAAGACCTGATGGCCGAGGAATTCGGCCGCGCGCTGCCCCGCTCGGGCGTGCAGCTGCTGGAGCCGGCGTGGAAGGCGGTGCTGAGCAACAAGGGCATCCTGCCGCTGCTGTGGCAGCGCAACGTGGGCCATCCGAACCTGCTGGAAGCGCATTTCGATGACGGCAGCACGCTGGCGTCGGGCTGGGTGCGTAAGCCGCTGTTCTCGCGCGAAGGCGCCAACATCGAGATGCACCTGGCCGATGGCAGCACCCAGCGCAGTGACGGGCCGTACGAGGGCCCGGCGATCATCCAGCGTGCGCACCCGCTTACCCGCTTCGAGGGCGGTTATCCGCTGATCGGCAGCTGGGTGATCGGTGACCACGCCTGTGGCATCGGCATCCGCGAGGATGACAGCGCGATCACCCGCGACAGTGCGCGTTTCGTGCCGCATGCGATCGTGGACGAGGCGCCGACGCGGATCTACGTCTGATGACGGTGTAGCGTCCCCAGGGCCGGCGCGGGCGACCGACGCCGGTCGCAGGACAACACGGGTAGTGGCGGCCGCTGGCCGGCAACCGCAATGGGTAGCGGCCGACCTTGGTCGGCGGTTTGGGTTTTGTGCCAACCAAGGTTGGCACCCACCAAAGCGATCGCTGGTATCAGAGCAGCCCTTCGCGCTTCACCGCCAGATAGCGTTCCACCAGCGCACCAGGCAGGGCATCGGCGGTCACGTCCAGCACCATCACCTTCTCGCTGCGCAGCGCTTCATGCGCCTTCGCGCGCTGCTGCAGGTACAGCGCAGCGGCACCGGCCTGGGTGGCGTCTTCCAGGGTCTGCACGTCACCCTCCAGCGCAGCGTCCAGTTCGCGTTCGCGCAGGCTGGCCACGCACACCAGGTGGCGGCGCTGCAGCAGGCGCACCGCTGCCAGCAGGTCCTCGATATCCTCGTCACGCACGTTGCTGACCAGCATCACCAGCGCCCGCCGACGCTGGCGCAGTGATACTTCGGTGGCGGCCGCCAGATAGTCGGTGGCCACCGCGCGCGGCTGCAGGTCGTAGCTGGCGCGCAGCAAGTGCTCGACCGTGCCCATGCCACGCTGCGGCGCCACCCAGCGGCGTTCGCCACCGGCAGCGAACAGGCCGGCGGCATCGCCCTGGCGCAGCGCCAGGTAGGCCACCACCAGCGAGGCGTTCAAGGCATGGTCGAAGTGCGAGAGCCCGCCTTCGCTGGCCAGCATGCGCCGGCCACTGTCGAGCATCAGCAGCAACTGCTGGTTCTTCTCGTCCTGGTACTCGCGCGAGATCAGCTTGCGCGCACGTGCGGTGGCCTTCCAGTCGAGCTGGCGCAGGCTGTCACCCACGCGGTATTCGCGCATCTGGTGGAAGTCGGTGCCTTCACCGCGGCGGCGCTTCACGTGCGCACCGACCAGTCGCGAGGCCTGGTCGGCACTGAACAGGGCGAAGCGGGTGAGCGGCACGAAGTTCGGATAGACCCGCACGTCCAGCGATGGCGGCAGGGTGCGTTGCTGCCACCACAGGCGCCACGGCGAGCGCATGCGCAGGTGCACGCCTTCGAAGCGGAAGTGCCCCCGCTGCAGCGGCTGAAGGTGGTAGTGCAGGGTGGAGGCACTGCCGCCCTGCAGGCGCACGCGCTGCGGCAGTGATTCCAGCGGCCAGCCACCGGGCACCAGGTCGAACACCTGCACCGTCATCGATTGTTCGGCCTGCAGGCGCAGCGCGGCTTCGCGACGCACGCCCAGTGCCAGCGCCTCGGGCAGCTCGCGTTGCACCTGCGGCGACGGACGCCGCGACTGCCGCCACAGATCCATCAACGCCGGCACGGCAATCGCCAGCGCCGCCAGCGCCCAGCTCCAGCGCGGCAGCACGCCGCCCAGCACCAGGCCACCCAGCGCGGCCCAGGCCAGCAGCAGCGACAGCAGCAGCGGTGCCGGTCTCATCGGCGCGGCGCTTCCACCTTGGCCAGCAGTGCGCCCAGCACGTCGTCGGCGTCCTGGCCTTCGATCTGCAGTTCCGGTGCCAGCGCGATGCGATGGCGCAGTGCAGGGCGCGCGATGTCGCGCACATCATCCGGAGTGACGAAATCACGACCGGCCAGCACCGCCTGTGCACGCGAGGCACGCACCAGCGCGATGCTGCCACGCGGGCCGGCGCCGACCGCGATACCCGGCCACTGCCGAGTGGCGGCAACGATTCGTACCGCGTAGTCGATCACTTCGTCGTCAACCGTGATCGCGGCGGTGGCACGCTGCAGTTCCAGCAGCTCACCAGCACCGAGCACGCGCGGCACCTGGCTCAGGTCGAAATCGCTGGCGGCGCGGCCGCTGGTGATCGCGGTCACCATGCGCTTCTCGTCCTCCAGCTGCGGGTAGTCGATCAGCACCTTCAGCAGGAAACGGTCCAGCTGTGCTTCCGGCAACGGGTAGGTGCCTTCCTGTTCCAGGGGGTTCTGCGTGGCCAGCGCCATGAACGGCGGCGCCAGGGTGAAGGCCTTGCCTTCGATGGTCACCTGGCCTTCCTGCATCACTTCCAGCAGCGCCGACTGGGTCTTGGCCGGTGCACGGTTGATCTCGTCGGCCAGCAGCAGGTTGGTGAACACCGGACCGCGACGGATCTTGAAGCTCTCGCTCTTCGGGTCGTACACCGCGTGGCCGCTGACGTCGCTGGGCATCAGGTCGGGGGTGAACTGCACGCGGCCGTAGTCCAGTTCCAGGGCCTGTGCCAGTGCGCGCACCAGCAGGGTCTTGCCCAGTCCGGGGACGCCCTCGATCAGCACGTGGCCGCCGGCGAGCAGGGCCACCAGGATCTGGTCCAGCACCTCGGCCTGGCCGATGAAAGCGTGGCCGATGGCGTCGCGGATGGCATCGACGCGTTCGATCAGGCGGGCGTTGGCGGCCGCCGGCAGCTCGGGGACTTCGGTCATAGCAGGGATCTCATCTGGAGCAGCAAGCGGATGCGCTCGCGCAGGGCGGAGGAATCGTGCGGCGGAGGGGGTGAGAGCGCGCTGGCGACGCGGCTTTGCGGCCACTTCAGCAGCTCGGCGATGGCCTGGTCACGCGGCGCGCCATCGAGTGCGGCGGCAACCGGCGCGCGCAGGCGCAGGCGGTGCAGGAACAGCGCGAGCACGGCTTCGTACAGGCGCGTGCCGTGACCGAAGCGCAGCAGCAGTTCGCCACTGGCACGTACGTGCTCCAGCAGCGAGCGGCGTTCCAGCACCGGCGACGGCAGCAGGCTGCCGAAGCGCTGCGAGCGGCCCCACAACCAGCCCAGCAAAGCGAGCAGCAGAGGCACCCATAACGGCCAGCCTTGGTAGAACAAGCGCGCCCACAGCGATGGCGGTTGACTGGCATAGACCAGCCAGACCGCCCCCTTGCCGTAGTTCGGATCGAGCAGGTAGCGGGTCAGGTCGCGGTGGGCGGGATCATGCAGGCCGTCGCTGGCCTTGCCGGCGGCAGCCGCCAGCCGCGCTGCAGGCGAGTCGACATCGCCGCGCATGAACTCCATGTCGGCCAGTACGCTGACCCTGCCCTGTCCGTGGCGCAGGCGCGCGAACACCAGATCGCGATCACCGCCCCAGCGTCGCTCGGCCTGCGCTTTGGCGGCAAAGCCAAGCGTGAAGCGGCGGCCACCGCAGAATTCGCTGTGACCGGTGTCGTCGTCGATGTGGAACGGCTGGCAGTCGCTGCGCTGGAACAGGCTGTCCACGCCCAGCTGGTCCAGCAGCGGCCCCTGCGTGCTGCTGGCATCGTCTTCGGCCGGCGGCGGCGTGCGCACCAGCAGATGGCCGCCACGGTCGACCCAGTCCAGCAGCTGTTTCACGGTGGGTGCCGGCAGCTCGCTGCTGTCCTGCAACAGCACCACGGTGTCGTGCGGCGCCAGCGCCATCTGCTGCAGCTCAAGCCGCGGCCGCGCGTGCACGTCGATGCCGTCGGCGCGCAGCGCCTGGCCCAGCACGTACAGCGGGTTGTAGGCGGCCTCGCCCTGCGGCGGCAGCGGAAGCGTTTCGGTGACCCGCTCGTGCGTGCGCAGGTAGAGGATGGTCAGCGGCACGCCGAACAGCACCAGCACGCCCAGCAGCAACGACCAGAACAGGCGCGGGCTCATGCCTGCCACCGGTACTGCTGGCGCAGGGTCTCGGCCAGCGTGTCGAAATCACTGCGGCTGGGCAGGCGGCCACCGTAGGCGGCGTACTGCCACATGCGCACGATGCGCGCGAAAAGATCACGGTCGGCCGCTTCGGGCATGCGCCGCGAGGCGCGCAGGCATTGTGCTTCGGTAGCGCCGGGTGGCAAGGCGATGCCGCTGCGCTCGCCGACGGTACGCACGCTGGCACGGTACAGCAGCGCCAGTGCCTGGCGTGGTCGGCCCTGGTCCCACAACAGGCCAGCCTGGGTGGCGACGTCCGGCGGCAGCACCACCGGCAACGTCACCTGTTCCTCCACCACCTGCGGTGCCGCCTCGGCCTTGCGCCGCCCGCTGCCGCGCAGCCACGGCAGCCACAGCCGTGCGGTCAGCAGCAGCACCAGCAGCAGGACGCCGAGCAGGCCCCACAGGCCCCACTCGGCCAACCGTGCCAGCCAGGCGATGCCGTCCTTGCGCGGCTTGCGCTCACCCTTGTTGCTGCTGTCGCTCTGCAGCGACTTGTCTTCCTTCTTCTTTTCCTCGGCCTTTTCGATCGGCTTCCAGTGCGTGATCTGACGGGTCGGGCGCTGCAGCGGATCCTCATAGGCACGATTCACCGCCTGGCGGAAACCGGCGGTGTCCACCGGCGATGTGCCGAAGATCGTTGCCGGGGTGTTGGCCGGGTCGATCGTGGCTTCGTCGTCTCCCGCATCGGCGCCGACGTCGCTGGGTTTGCCCAGCACACGCTCCGGCCCGGCATCTGCGTTCTGCGCATGCACCGGTGCGGAGACCAGTGGCAGCGCCAGGCACAGCAGCAGGGCCAGCGTCGATGCGGCCGGCAGCAGGCGATCGCGCAGGCGGCGCAGGGCGATTTCCACGTCCCAGGCTTCCATCTGCGTGCGCCGGTTCAGATACAGGCCGAAGCCGCCACCGACGAAGAACGGGCCGATCATCACCGAGGCCAGCCAGCACGCCAGGTTGAAACCCAGCCGCGCCCACGCCGGTGTATCCCGGCCGATCATGTCCCACGCTGCGCGCCAGGATTCGGACATCAGCTCCAGCGGCATGAACATGAACACCGCGCCGATCGCACCCGAAACCAGCGCCGCTTCGAAGGCCATGCAGGCCATGGTCAGCACCAGTGCGGCGCCAGCGGCACCGGCCGCCACCGCGCGCCGACGTGGACCACGCTGGGCGGGGGCGTTGCCCTCCAGCAGGTTCACCGGCAGGCACAGGCTGCGCAGCACGCTGAAGCGGCGCCATCCCAGGTAGCCCCAGAAACCGCTGTTGCCCCAGTGACGCTGGACGCGCAGCGCCGCCAGCGTACCGACCGGCTCGCCGAAGATGCCGCGTGACAGCACGTACAGCGGTGCGCGTTCGAACAGCGGCTTGCACCACCACATCGCCAGCCAGGCCCAGCCGAACGCATCCAGCCACCAGCCCAGCGCGTTGAAGATCACGAACAGCGGTGCGCTGGCCAGCAACCAGCTGCCCCACACCGCACGCGCGTGGCGGCGGGCGAGGGCATTGCCCAGCTCCATGGCTTCCCAGCCGCTGCGCGCCCGCAACACCACGTCCAGGTGGTCAATGCGCATCGCTGCCTCCGCGTCCGCCGCGCCACAGCCACAGCAGCACGCCGGCCCACAGCACGCCGGCCACGCTGAACTTGCCCCACGCCGGTACTTCGGCGATCGATGACCAGAACGCTTCAATGAAGGCCGCGACCAGCAGCATGAAGGCGACGCCGAGGCACAGCCGGGCGCCGATGCGGCCGCCGTCGACCAGTGCATCCAGGCGGCTGCGCCGGCCCGGTGCCAGCAGCTTCATGCCCAGCTGCAGGCCGGCGCCGCCGGCAATCACGATCGCGGTCAGCTCGAAGGCACCGTGGCCGACCACGAAGCGCCAGAACGGGTCGCCGTGGCCGATGTGCTGCAGGTGACCGGCCACCGAACCGATGATCACGCCGTTGAACAGCAGCACCAGCAGCGTGCCCAGCCCGGCCAGCAGGCCGCTGGCGAAGGTACGCAGGGCGATGCTGATGTTGTTCATGATGTAGTGGCCGAACATCATCCAGTCGGTGCCGCTGTCACGGCCAAGGCGCTCGGCGGCGGGATCGTACATGCGCTCCATCTCGGCGATCTGGCGGTTGTCCATCAGCATGTGGATCAGGTCCGGATAGACCTGCACCAGCACGAAGCAGGCCAGCGCTGGCAGCGCGAACATCGCCAGCGCCGTCCACATGCTGCGTGCCTGGCTGCGCACCAGCAGCGGGAAGTCGGCCACCAGGAATTCCAGTGCCGCGCGCCAGCGCGTCGGCGGTGTGCGGTACAGCACGCTGTGGCCCTGCTGCATCAACTGCTGCAGGCGCTGCACCAGCTGTGGGCTGTAGCCGCGCTCACGGGCCAGCGCCAGCTGCTGGCACAGGCGCCGGTAGCGCTGCGGGAAGGCGGTGTCGTGCAGCGAGAGACCACTGGCCTTCCGGCGCGTGCGGCGCGACACGCCAGCACGCAGCAGCAGCCACTGCTCCAGGTCCTGCCATTCCTGCTGGTAGCGGGCGACGAACTGTTCCTGCTTCATCGCCGTCCCAGCAGCCAGTTGGCCATCGCGTACAGGCGCAGCACACCGATCTGGCCGTGGGTACCGGTCAGCGGTTCGGCGATGCCGGCCAGCTCCTGCTGGCGCGCCGGTGACAGCCGAGGTGCGCGTTCGGCGAAGGCCATCAGCGCGGCCTGCTCTTCCGGCCGCAACGGTTGTGGCGGAGCCAGTACGCTGTCGATGGTCGGCGGCGGCGGCAGGTACAGCGCCGGTGCGTGCACCACCACGGTGCCTGCTACCAGGTCACCGAGGCGGCGGCCATGCGGATCAAACAGGCTGCTGATCAGGCCCAGTGCATAGCCGAACGGCAGCATGTCCACGGTGCGCAGCAGGTTGCGGGTGACCGCGGCCATCCAGCCCACTGGCGCGCCATCGCGGGCGAGCACGCGCAGGCCCAGCGCACGCTTGCCCAGGGTGCGGCCCCACAGCGCTTCGCAGATGATCGGGTAGGCCCAGTAGACCAGGAACATCAGCGCCAGGTAGAGCCCGGTGCCGAACTTGTCCAGCAGCGCCAGCGGGAATGACATCAGCACCAGCACCGCGATGCGCACGCCAAGATCGACCAGCCAGGCCATCGCCCGCGGCACCGGACCGGCCGCCGGCAACTGCAGCGGCACACCCTCCGGCGTCACCACCTCGCGGTAGGTATCGAGCATCGGTGCGGCCATCAGCGCGATGGCCTTCGTTGTGGGCGCCGGAGTCCTCTCCGGCAGGCAGCCACAGGCATGGGGGTCTCGACAGGTCCTGGTCGGGCCAAGACTTTAGCAGAGCCGCATGGCGGCGTTGGCCGCTCAGCCCAGGTATTCATCCTTCAGCCGCACGTAGTGGTCGGCCGAGTAATGCAGCGCCTCGATCTCCTTGTCGCTCAGCGTGCGTGCCGGCCGGGCCGGGTTGCCCACCCACAGCTCACCTTCACCCACCACCTTGCCGGGGCCGACCACCGCACCGGCACCGACGAAGCCATGGCGCTCCACGCGGGCGCCATCGAGGATGCAGGCACCCATGCCGATCAGGCTGTAATCGCCGATCGTGCAGGCATGGATGATGCAGCCGTGGCCGACGGTCACGCCTTCGCCGATCAGGGTCGGGTAGCCGGCCTTGTTGTACGGGCTGTGGTGGCTGACGTGGATGATGGTGCCGTCCTGCACGTTGGTGCGTGCACCGATACGCACATGGTTGACGTCGCCTCGGATGACCGTACCCGGCCACACCGACACGTCATCGGCCAGTTCCACGTCACCGATGAGGGTGCAGGCCGGATCGATGTACACGCGCTCGCCGAGGACGGGCATCTTGTCGCGGAAGGGGCGCAGCGGGTTCATCGTGTCTCCGGAAATCAGGGCGTTCACGACGATGATACCCGCGTGGTCCGCACGCCGCGTGCGGACCACGGGGTAGTGCCGGCCGCTGGCCGGCAACTACGGCAATCCAGGCGCGCCATGAGGTTGCCGGCCAGCGGCCGGCACTACCAGAAGCAGGCGCGGTCGCCTATGCAGGCGCGTGTTCGGCCAGCATCTTCCGGAACAGCACGTCCAGCCACGCGCTGTCGCCCTGTCCAGCCGGCAGCGTCGGGGCCTGCGCGGCGCGCACGGCCATTGCGTGGTCGATGTAGTCGCTGATGATGACGACGCGCGGACGGGCCGTGACTTCGGCGCTGGCTCGCTTCACCACCAGCAGGGCATCGATGGCGTCGCGCACGGGACCGTCCGGCAGCAGCCGGTCCAGCAGGTCCTCGAAGGCCATGGGCGGCGGCGTGGATTCGCTTTCGATCCACTGGCAGGCAAGCAGGGCACGCAGCACGTACAGGTACTTCTTGGTACTGATGGTGGGCTCGCCCAGATGGCGGTTGTACGTGGTCTTCGCCATGCTCATGTAGTGCCACCAGCTGCCCAGCGGCGAATAGAACTCCTTCGCCGCCTCCCACAGTTGCGCCACCGCAGCGTCCTCCTGCCGATACACGATCGGCGAACGCAGCCACTCGATCAGCGTTGGATTGGACTTGGAGACCAGCCGCAGTGCCTTGCGCAGGTCCCAGCCGCTGACATCGAGCTCCTCGTCGATCGGCAGCTCGATCACATCGCGCTGTGCTTCGCCGGGACCGGTGGATTCGTTGACGCTGAGGTACCACGGCTGGCGATGCACGTAGATGAAGCGTGCATCGTAATCGCTGTCCGGCGAGGAGAAGCCCCAGCCGCGGCTGCCCGATTCGCAGGCAAGCAGCACACGCACATCGTGGCGCTGTTCGATCCCGGCGAGGGTGGAAAGGAGGGCGGCGCGCTTGTCCGGCGCGATCGGGTGAATGTCGTCCATGCAGTCGTGATTCGTTGATGTCGAGCGTGCTCGAGTGTAACGCAGGTGCGCACGGGTAGTGCCGGCCGCTGGCCGGCAACCACGGAAATCCAGGCGTGCCGCGCGGTTGCCGGCCAGCGGCCGGCACTACCCGCTACGGTTCGTAGCTGTAACCCATCCCGTATACCGACCGGATCGGCTCGCCCTCCATGCCGGCATCGGCCAGCTTGCGGCGCAGGTTGCGCACATGGCTGTCGACGGTGCGATCGACCACCACGCGATGGTCCAGATAGAGGCGGTCGAGCAGTTCATCGCGTGCCCAGATCCGGCCGGGCGTGGCCAGCAGGGTGCGCAGCAGGCGGTACTCCACCGGCGTCAGGTCCAGGCCCTTGCCGTTCCAGGTGGCGCGTGCCGCCGGTTCGTCGATGTGCAGGCCGCTGTTGGCGCGTGCAGCGGGGTCCGGGCGATAGCGGCGCAGCACCGCCACCACCCGCGCGACCACCTCGCGCGGGCTGAACGGCTTGCAGATGTAGTCGTCGGCACCGATCTCCAGGCCCAGCAGGCGGTCGATCTCTTCCACCCGCGCGGTGACCATGATCACCGGTACGTCGCTGGCTGCGCGCAGTTCGCGGCACAGGTCCACGCCATCGCGCTGCGGCAGCATCAGGTCCAGCAGCACCAGGTCAGGCTGGTAGCGCGCGAACGCGTCGATCACCAGGCCGCCATCGTCCACCCATTCGCTGGTCATGCCGGCAGCCGCCAGGTAGTCACGCAGGACCGAGGCCAGGCGTGGCTCATCCTCGACGATCAGGATCTTCGCGGGCGCAGCGGGGGACGTGCTCATGCAGGCTCCGGCAGGGTGATGACCACGCGCAGCCCGCCCAGTGGTGAGGGCTCGGCGTGGATGTGGCCGTGGTGGGCGAGGATGATGTTGTGGCTGATGGCCAGGCCCAACCCGCTGCCGCCGCTGGCACGGTTGCGCGAACTCTCCACCCGGTAGAAGCGCTCGAACAGCAGCGCGCACTTGTCGGCCGGCACGCCCGGTGCGGTGTCTTCCACGATCAGCTGCACGCTGGCAGGTACGCGCGCTGCCTGCACACGTACGCGGCCGCCGGTATGGGTATAGCGCAGCGCATTTTCCAACAGGTTGGCCAGGACCTGCTGCAGGCGCCGTTCGTCGCCGGATACCTGCAGTGGCGTGGCGGGCAGCGCTTCTTCCAGGGCCAGCCCCGCCGCGGAGAAGCGCACGCGCATGCCATTGAGTTCGCTGCGCAGCAGCGCCACCAGGTCCAGCGGCGCGAAGCGGTAGGCGAGGCCGCCGGACTGGGTCATCGACAGATCGTGCAGGTCGTCGACCAGCTTGCCCAGCTGGCGGATCTCGCTTTGCAGGCCACCGAGGTTGGCGCGGTCCAATGGACGGATGCCGTCCTCGATCGCTTCCAGCTCGGCGCGCACCACCGCCAGCGGCGTGCGCAGCTCGTGCGAGATGTCGGCGATGAACGCGCGGCGGTTGCGCTCGGTATCGTCCAGCGCCTGTGCCATCCGGTTGAAGTCGTTGACCAGCGCGTCCAGTTCGTCGTCGCTGGTGCGTTCGATGCGTGTGGCGTAGTCACCGGCGGCGAGCCGGTGCGTGGCCGCGGCCAGCTTGGCCAGGCGCTGGCGCAGCGCACGCGACACCAGCCAGGCCAGCAGCACCGTCACCAGCAGCAGGGCGACGCCGATCACCCACCAGGCGCGCACCTGGGTGTTGTAGAAGTTCAGATCGTTGGTGGCGATGACCGTCTGGAACGGCACCATGCCCAGCCAGCCGACGGTGTGCCCGTCCAGCTGCACCGGATGCGGCTCGTCATCACTGGTGGCATCGGGGTTGCCGGCCACGAACCGGTGGCGCGCATCGAACAGGCCCAGCCGCGACGGTACGCCGGTCTGGTCGGACAGCGGCGGCACCGGTCCCTCGTGTCCATGGGCCAGATCCGGACGCAGCAGCCGCGCCCAGCGGTCACTGTCACCGCGCAGATGCTCCCAGCCGCCGTGCGCGCTGTACTCGCGCTGCAGGTGGGGCATCAGGCGCTGCATGCGCAGGTCGCCCTGGTCGTTGAGGTAGTCCAGGAAGCCGGTCTGGAACGCAACGCGACTGGCAATGCCGTTCACTGCCAGCACCAGCAGGCAGGCGGTGAAGATCGCGAGGAAGGTCTTCGCGGTCAGGCCGAATTTGAGTCGAATCTTCACCATCGCGGAGGCCATTAGCGGCGCATGCGGCGCTGAAAGCAAGCGCCAGCTGAGCCGGTCGCACATTCTCCATATTCTCTGCACAGTTCCACGGCAGCGTGCACGGGTCAACGCAAGGCCCCCACGCCCCCCATGTCACTCCCGCGCCCGCTGTCCCGCTCCCCCCATCCGCTGCTGTTGCCCCTGCTGATGTCCCTGGCGGCCTGCTCGGCGGGCAGGTCCGAAACGCCAGCCACGCCTGAAGTCGGCGTCATTACCGCCAGCGCGCAGCCGCTGGCGCTGCAGCAGACCCTGCCTGGTCGGGCGGTGCCGTTCGAGGTGTCCGAGGTACGGCCGCAGATCGGCGGGCTGATCCGCCAGCGGTTGTTCACCGAAGGCCAGCAGGTCAAGGCCGGGCAGTTGCTGTACCAGGTCGATCCGGCGCCGTACCAGGCCGCCTTCGATACTGCTCGTGGCCAGCTGGCGCAGGCCGAGGCCACCGTGCTGTCGGCGCAGCCGAAGGCCGAGCGCACGCGCACGCTGCTGGGCCTGGATGCGGCCAGCAAGCAGGATGCCGACGATGCCACTTCGGCACTGAAGCAGGCGCAGGCCAATGTGATTGCCGCGCGCGCTGCGCTGCTGGCCGCCCGCATCAACCTCGGCTACACCCGGATCAGCGCACCGATCGACGGCCGCATCGGCACCTCCAGCGTCACTGCCGGCGCGCTGGTCGCTGCCGGCCAGGACGCGGCGCTGGCGACCATTCAACGGTTGGATCCGGTGTACCTGGATGTGACCCAGTCCAGCACGCAGATGCTGGCACTGCGCAAGCAGCTCGATGCCGGCCTGGTGAAGGCCATCGATGGCAAGGCACAGGTGAAGGTGCTGCTGGAGGATGGCAGCACGTACGCGCATGAAGGGACCCTGGAGTTCGTCGGCAGTGCGGTCGATCCGGGCACCGGCAACGTGGTGCTGCGTGCGGTCATTCCGAACCCGGACGGCCTGCTGTTGCCGGGGATGTATCTGAAGGCGGTGCTGCCGATGGCCACCGATGCGCGCGCGCTGCTGGTGCCGCAGAAGGCGGTGCTGCGCAATGAACGCGGCGAGCCGCTGCTGCGCCTGCTCGACGCCAGGGACCATGTGGTGGAACGCCGGGTCGGCATTGGTCAGGTGGTGGGCAACCAGTGGCAGATCACGCAGGGCTTGAAGGCCGGTGAGCGGGTGATCGTCAGCAACGGCAGTGCGGTTTCGCTCGGCCAGCAGGTGAAGGCGATAGCGGCCACCACCGCGCAGCTGGCCGCCATGCCGGCGATCGACCCGAACGGCAACACCGACGAAACGTCGCACTGAGGCCTGCCGCGCATGGTTCGTTTCTTCATCGACCGGCCGATCTTCGCCTGGGTGATCGCCATCGCGGTCAGCCTGCTCGGCCTGCTCGCAATCCTGATCCTGCCGGTGGACCGCTACCCGCAGATCGCCCCGCCCACCATCACCATCCGCGCCACCTACACCGGTGCCTCGTCGCAGACCGTGGAAAACGCGGTCACCCAGGTCATCGAGCAGTCCCAGCAGAGCCTGGACCACCTGATGTACATGACCTCCACCAGCGCCTCCGATGGCTCGGCGCAGGTCAACCTGGTGTTTGCCACCGGCACCAACCCGGACACCGCGCAGGTACAGGTACAGAACCAGCTGCAGGCGGCCATGGCCACCTTGCCGCAGGCGGTGCAGCAGAATGGGCTGACCATCACCAAGTCCAGCGGTTCGATCTTCGAGGTGCTGTCGTTCACCAGCGAAGACGGCAGCATGGACAACTTCGATGTCGCCAACTTCATGGAAGCGCGCATCGACGACCAGATCAGCCGTGTCAGCGGCGTCGGCAACATCCAGCCGATCGGCCAGGAATACGCCATGCGTATCTGGCTGGACCCGGAAAAAATGCGCCAGTACGCGCTGATGCCGTCGGACATCGAGACCGCGCTGCAGGCGCAGAACACCGACGTGTCGGCCGGTGAACTCGGTGGCCAGCCGGCGCTGAAGGGCCAGCAGCTGGACGCGACCGTGACCGCGCGCAGCCGACTGCACACCTCCGAGCAGTTCGCGCAGGTGGTGCTCAAGGCCGACGCCGGTGGCAGCGTGGTGCACCTGGGCGACGTGGCGACGATCGGCCTGGGCCCGGAAAGCTACGACAGCATCAGCACGTTCAACGGCAAGCCGTCGGCCTCGCTGGGCATTGAACTCAATGCAGGTGCGAACGCGATCGCCGTCTCCAAGTCCATCGATGCACGGCTGCAGCAGCTGCAGAAGTACTGGCCACACGGCTACACCGCCCACGTGGCATTCACTACCACGCCGTTCGTGACCATCTCGCTGAAGGAAGTGGTGATCACCCTGATCGAGGCGATCGCGCTGGTCGTGCTGGTGATGTACCTGTTCCTGCAGAACTGGCGGGCCACGTTGATCCCGACCATCGCGGTGCCGGTGGTGTTGCTGGGTACGTTCGGCGTGCTGGCGGCCTTCGGGTATTCGATCAACACGCTGACCATGTTCGCACTGGTGCTGGCCATCGGCCTGCTGGTGGACGATGCCATCGTGGTGGTGGAGAACGTGGAGCGGGTGATGACCTTCGAGGGGCTGGCGCCGAAGCCGGCCACGCTGAAGGCGATGGGCCAGATCACCGGCGCGCTGGTCGGCATCGTGCTGGTGCTGACCGCGGTGTTCCTGCCGATGGCGTTCTTCAGCGGTGTCACCGGCGTGATCTATCGCCAGTTCTCGGTGACGATTGCCGCTGCGATGATCCTGTCGGTGCTGGTGGCGATGACCATCACCCCGGCGCTGTGCGGCAGCATCCTGCATCAGATTCCCAAGGGCGGCCATCCGCATGGCGATCACGGCGGCGAGCCGAGCCTGCTGGGCGAGTTCTTCATCTGGTTCAACCACCGCTTCGAGCGCACCTCCAATGGCCTGCGCCATCGCGTCGATGGTTTCCTCGGCCGGCGCACGATGGGTGTGCTGTTCTACCTGGTGCTGAGCGTGGCCACAGGCCTGCTGCTGTGGCACCTGCCCGGCGCATTCCTGCCCGATGAGGACCAGGGCATGCTCAACGCGCTGGTGAAGCTGCCAGCCGGCTCCACCCTGGAGCAGACCCGTGCAGTGATGGATCGCCTCAGTGCGGCCGCGGTGAAGGACGACAGCGTGCTCTCGATCCAGGCCACCGCCGGTTTCAGTGTCACCGGCAGCGGCCAGAACGTCGGCCAGGCCTTCATCCGGCTCAAGGATTGGGATGACCGCAAGGACGATGCCGATACCATCGCCGCGCGCTTGACCGCGGCCATGGCCAGCGTGCCCGATGCGCAGGTATTCATCACCTCGCCACCGGCCATCCTCGGCCTGGGCGACGCGGGCGGTTTCACCCTGGAACTGCAGGACGAAGGCGGTGCCGGCCATGCCGCCGCCGTGGCTGCGCGCAACACGTTGCTGAAGGAGGCCGCCAAGGATCCGAAGCTGGTCAACGTGCGCTACGCCAGCCTGGAAGACGCGCCGGTGTACGCAGTGAAGGTGGACGACGCCAAGGCGCAGGCCATGGGCGTGAATCCACAGGACATCAATGACACCTTGAACGCGGCGTTGGGCGGCGACTTCGTCAACAACTTCATCTACAAGGGCCGCATCAAGAAGGTGTTCATCCAGGGCACGGCCGAAGCACGCATGCAGCCGCAGGACATCGAGCGCTGGAGCGTGCGCAACCAGGCCGGGCAGATGGTGCCGCTGTCGTCGCTGATCAGCACGCATTGGACCAATGCGCCGGCCGCATTGCAGCGCTACAACGGCGTATCAGCGATGGAAATCACCGGGCAGCCGGCAGCGGGCATCAGTTCCGGTGAGGCGATGGCTGAGATCGCGCGCCTGGCCGACACACTGCCGGAAGGCTTCAGCCACGCGTGGTCGGACATGGCCTACCAGGAGCAGCTCTCGGGCAACCAGGCGCCGATGCTGTATGCCATCTCGCTGCTGTTCGTGTTCCTGTGCCTGGCCGCGCTGTATGAAAGCTGGGCGGTGCCGTTCGCGGTGATGCTGGCGGTGCCGGTGGGTGTGTTCGGCGCCGTGCTGATGATGAACCTGCGTGGCCTCAACAACGACGTGTACTTCCAGGTTGGGCTGCTGACCACGATTGGTCTGGCGGCGAAGAACGGCATCCTGATCGTCGAGTTCGCGCGCATCCTCGAGCAGCAGGGCAAGCGCACGCGCGAGGCGATCCTGCAGGCGGTGTACCTGCGGCTGCGGCCGATTGTGATGACCTCGCTGGCGTTCCTGATGGGCGTGCTGCCGCTGGTGTTCGCCACCGGCGCCGGTTCGGCCGCGCGCCGTTCGCTGGGTACGGGCGTGGCCGGCGGCACGGTCGCGTCGATGGTGCTGGGCATGTTCTTCGTGCCGCTGTTCTACCTGCTGGTGCGCCGCCTGTTCCCGGGCCGCGCGCCGGCCGATGCCACTGCCGCGGAGGCAAACCCATGAAGCCGATGCTGCTGCGCGCCCTGGCGGCCGCAACGATGACCACGGTGCTGGGCGGCTGCGTGAGCATGGCCCCGCACTACCAGCGCCCCGAGGCGCCGGTGCCGGCGCAGATCGGCAATGCCGCCACGGGCGAGGCCGAGCCGGTATTGACGATGCCGGCGTGGCGCGAGGTGTTCCTGGAACCGCGCCTGCAGCAGGTGATCGCGCTGGCGCTGCAGAACAACCGCGACCTGCGCGTGGCGGTGCTGCAGGTGCAGAAGGAGCGTACGCAGTACCGCATCCAGCGCGCGGCGCTGCTACCGTCGGTGGATGCCAGCGGCAGTGTTACCCGTTCGCGGGTGAGTGATGCCAACAGCGAGACCGGTGCCACCCAGATCACCGAATCCGATGCCGTGCAGGTGGGTATCAGCAGCTGGGAGCTGGACCTGTTCGGGCGCATCCGCAGCCTGAAGAACGAGGCCCTGCAGAACTGGCTGGCCAGCGCCGAGAACCAGCGCGCCGCGCGCACCAGCCTGGTGGCCGAAGTGGCCACGGCGTGGCTGGCGCTGGCGGCGGACGAGCAGTCGCTGGCGTTCACCCGGCAGACCCTGGACAGCCAGCAGCAGACCCTGCAGCGCACCGAGGCCCGCCATGCACAAGGCCTGGCCTCGGGCCTGGACCTGTCGCAGGTGCAGACCAGCGTGGAAGCCGCGCGCGCTGCGCTGGCCAAGCTGCAGACCCAGCAGGCGCAGGATCGCGATGCGCTGCAGTTGCTGGTGGGCGCGCCGCTGGACGCGGCATTGCTGCCCGGCGCGCAGGCACTGGATGGCACCGTGGCGCTGGCACCGTTGTCGGCCAACCTTCCCTCAAGCGTGCTGCTGCAGCGCCCGGACGTGCTGTCCGCCGAACACGCACTGCAGGCAGCCAATGCCGATATCGGTGCCGCGCGCGCCGCGTTCTTCCCGACGCTGACGCTGACCGCCAACTACGGCCACAGCTCCACCGCGTTGTCGACGCTGTTCTCGGCCGGCACCCGCGGCTGGTCGTTCGCACCCAGCATCACCGCGCCGATTTTCCACGCCGGCGCGTTGAAGGCCTCGCTGGATGCCTCGAAGATCGGCAAGGACATCGGCATCGCCCAGTATGAGAAGGCAATCCAGCAGGCCTTCAGTGAAGTGGCCGATGCGCTGGCCACGCGCGATCACCTGATCGCGCAGATGGAGGCCCAGCGTGCGCTGGTCGCCGCCAGCCAGCGCAGCTATACGCTGGCCGATGCGCGTTACCGCACCGGGCTGGACGGCTACCTGCAGGCGCTGGATGCACAGCGCAGCCTGTACGCTGCGCAGCAGGACCTGATCGCCCTGCAGCAGCAGGAAGCGGGTAACCGGGTGACGCTGTTCAAGGTGCTGGGCGGTGGGGCGGACGCGCAGTAACGCGTGCGGTAGCGCCGGGCCATGCCCGGCGGATTTTCGCGTACCGCTGCGCTCGCCGGGCACGCCCCGGCGCTACCACACGCTTTACGCCACGCGTCCCCGGCGTGCGCGTTCCAGGTGCACCAGCAGCAGCGAGATCGCTGCCGGGGTCATGCCCGGGATGCGCTGCGCCTGACCGATGGTCTGCGGCCGCACACGCTCCAGCTTCTGCAGTGCTTCGGCCGACAGCCCGCGCACGGTCGCGTAATCGAAGGCTTCAGCGATCGGCGTGGCCTCATGCCGCTGCTGGCGCTCGATCTCATCGCGCTGGCGATCCAGGTAACCGGCGTACTTCACGCCGATCTCCACCTGCTCGGCCACCTTGCCGTCGGCCACTGCCGGGCCCAGCGAGGGCACCTGCATCAGCGTGGCGTAATCCAGCTCGGGGCGCTTGATCAGGTCCAGCACGTTGGTTTCGCGGCTGACCGCCACGCCCAGTGTTTCGTTCACTTCGCGGCCCAGTGCATTGGCCGGGGTCGCCCAAAGCGCGCCCAGCCGGGCGCGCTCGGCGTCCACCGCAGCCTGCTTGGTCTCGAACGCGCTCCAGCGGTGATCATCGACCAGGCCCATCCCGCGGCCGACCGGGGTCAGGCGCTGGTCGGCGTTGTCTTCGCGCAGCTGCAGCCGGTACTCGGCGCGGCTGGTGAACATGCGGTACGGCTCGTTGGTGCCGTGGGTGATCAGGTCATCCACCAGTACGCCCAGGTACGCCTCGTCGCGGCGCGGGCACCAGCCGTCCAGCCCGCGCACCTGGCGCGCGGCGTTGAGGCCGGCCAGCAGGCCCTGCGCGGCCGCTTCTTCATAGCCGGTGGTGCCGTTGATCTGGCCGGCGAAGAACAGGCCGTTGACCAGCTTGGTTTCCAGCGAGGCCTTCAGCCCGCGTGGATCGAAGAAGTCGTACTCGATCGCATAGCCGGGACGGGTGATGTGCGCGTTCTCGAAACCGCGGATGCTGCGCACCATCTCCAGCTGCACGTCGAACGGCAGCGAGGTGGAGATGCCGTTGGGATAGATCTCGACGATGCCCAGGCCTTCGGGTTCGACGAAGATCTGGTGGCTGGCCTTCTCGGCGAAGCGCACCACCTTGTCTTCGATGGACGGGCAGTAGCGCGGACCGATGCCTTCGATCTGGCCGCTGTACAGCGGCGAGCGGTGCAGCGCGTCGCGGATGATCTGGTGGGTCTGCTCGGTGGTGTGGGTGATCCAGCAGCTGACCTGCTGCGGATGCTCGTCCACAGAGCCGAGGAAGGACATCACCGGCCGCGGCGTATCGCCGGGCTGCTCGTCCATCACGCTGTAGTCCAGCGAGCGGCCGTCGATGCGCGGCGGCGTACCGGTCTTCAGGCGGTCGACCTGGAACGGGCGCTCGCGCAGGCGCGCGGCCAGCGTGGTGGCCGGCGGGTCGCCCATGCGGCCGGCGGCGTACTGGGTCGGCCCGACATGGATCTTGCCGGCCAGGAAGGTGCCGGCGGTCAGCACCACGGCCTCGGCGTCGAAACGCAGGCCGGTCTGGGTGATGACCCCGCGCACGGCGTCGCCCTCGATCACCAGGTCATCGACGGCGGCCTGGAATACGGTCAGGTTGGCCTGGCCTTCGACGATCGCGCGGATCGCCATGCGGTACAGGTTGCGGTCGGCCTGGCAGCGGGTGGCACGCACGGCCGGACCCTTGGAGGCGTTGAGCGTGCGCCACTGGATGCCGGCGCGGTCGGCGGCATGCGCCATCGCGCCGCCAAGCGCGTCGATTTCCTTGACCAGGTGGCCCTTGCCGATGCCGCCGATGGCCGGGTTGCAGCTCATCGCGCCCACCGTCTCGATGTTGTGGGTCAGCAGCAGGGTGCGCACGCCGGTGCGGGCCGCGGCCAGCGCGGCTTCGGTGCCAGCGTGGCCACCGCCGATGACGATGACGTCGTAACGATGGAAGGACGGGTTCATGGGTGCTGTTCAGCTGGGGGCGGGCGCGGCCGGGGGCGGCGCCGGGGTGGCGATTTTAGCGCCATTCCGGGCCGGGACGTCGTCGCCAGCCGCCTGGTGTCGAAATCAGCCCTAAAGTTGGCAGGATTTTTGCAGATAACCCAATAGCACCCACCGTGGCTGGCGCCGTAGGCGCCCGTGACCGGAATTGGAACAGGGGCCGGTACAGGCGCACGGTGGGGGAGCAGGGGGCCGGCAGTCGGGGGACTGTCCGGCCCTGTTTTTTTGGGGTCACCGGGAAAGCTCCATCCACGCATGGCGTGGATCTATTGAAGCTGGGGCTCTCGCCGGTTGGCGACCCGGCAAAACAAACGGCCCCGCATTGCGGGGCCGTCTGCCTTCAGAGGTGCCGACATCCGACAGGGCCGGAACAGGGGGGATCCAGATGTTCCTGTCGGATATCGACGTAGAGCTTTTTGCGGCGGCCCGTGTCGTTTTTGTCACTTTGTGACGCGGGCCGTCACCATCCCCGTAGATTGCGGCTTAGACCGTGTGAAATGCAAGACGGTTCAGCGCTCAACTGTGCGCTGCGTCCCACGATCCATGTTGCGCCAGGGGGAACCGTTCATCCTCGGTGCGCTCGGCGCCGGCGCCGGACGGGCCTGCGGCGGGGGCGCCGACGGCTGCACGTTGGACTGCGGCGGGCGTCGCATCGAATCCATGTTCCGCCACGGCGAACCCCCGTTGTAGGACGGGCGCGACGGCGGCGGACGGTTCTCGCCACCATTGCCCGGACGCGGCGGCGGGCGGTGGTTGTGCGGCGGGCGGTAGATCGGGCGCGAGTAGTACGGATTGCCGTAGCCACCGTAGTAACCGCCATAGCCGCCGTAGTACGGGTAGCCGGAGTTGTAGGGATAGCCGGCCGGGTAGCGGTATTCCACCGACGGCGCACCGTGGTAGTAGCCGCCACCGCGGCCACCGCCGACGTAGTCGTAGGTGGTGCAGCCGGTCAGGGCCAGCATCAGGCCACCGGCAAGCATCAAGCGCGTTTTCATGGTGGGTCCCCCCAGAGGACGGGTGTGCAGTCAGCTTCGTGCGCGGGCATTGAATCGACCCTTAATTCCACCGGCCAGGATGAATGGAGGTGAAGGCCCGCATGCTGGCATGACCTGTGCCCCGGTCGCCAGCGCGGGGGCATACGTTAATCTTGCGTCATGAGCGATTCACTGTTGCCCCGCGCCGACGACGTCCTGCTTGCTGCCGCGAGGATCGCCCCGCATGCCAGCGTGACCCCGGTGCTGCGCTCGCACACGCTCGATGCGCTGGCCGGGGCACAGCTGGCCTTCAAGGCCGAGCACCTTCAGCGTGGTGGCGCGTTCAAGTTCCGCGGTGCCTGCAATGCGGTGTGGTCGCTGGATGCCGGCCGCGCCGGTGCCGGCGTGGTGACCCATTCCTCCGGCAACCATGGCGCCGCGCTGGCGCTGGCCGCGCGCACCCGGGGCATTCCCTGCCATGTGGTGGTGCCGGAAGGCGCGGTGGCGGCCAAGCTGGCCAATATTGCCCGGCATGGCGCCACGCTCTGGCACTGCCCGGCGACCATCGCCGACCGTGAAGCCACCTGCGCCAAGGTGCAGGCCGATACCGGCGCGACCCTGGTCCACCCCTATACCGATCCGGCGGTGATGGCCGGGCAGGGCACTGCTGCCCTGGAACTGCTGCACAGCGACGGCCCGTTCGACGTGCTGGTGGTGCCGGTGGGCGGCGGCGGCCTCGCCAGCGGCACTGCGCTGGCCCTGCAGCACGCCAGCCCGCAGACCCGGCTGGTGCTGGCCGAACCGGCCGGCGCCGATGACACCGCGCGCTCGCTGGCTGCAGGCGAGCGTCTGGGCGCGTTCACCCCGGACACGATCTGCGATGGACTGCGCACCCTGATCGGCGCACCCAACTTCGCGCTGCTGCGCGCGGCCGGCGCCGAAGTGATCGTGGTCGACGACGTGGCGACAATGGCCGCGATGCGCCTGTTGTGGGAGGTCCTCAAGCAGGTGGTCGAACCGTCCTCGGCCACCGTGCTGGCCGCAGTGCTGGCGCAACCTGAGCGCTTTGCAGGGCTGCGCGTCGGGCTGGTGCTGTCCGGCGGCAACGTCGACCTGCCAGCGCTGCGCTGGGGGGCGCCGTGAGCCGCGACCGGCAGCGGCATCGCACCGGCCTGCTGGGCTGGCTGTGGCGGCTGTTTGTCCTGCTGGTGATCTGGCTGCTGGGCGTGACCGCGTGGATCGTGTGGGTTGGTGAACGCGACCAGGCCGCCAAGGCCGACGCCATCATCGTGCTGGGTGCGGCGGCCTATGACGCCAAGCCATCACCGGTGTTCGAAGAACGCATCCGCCATGGCCTGGACCTGTACGAGGCCCGCTACGCGCCGCTGCTGATCTTCACCGGTGGCTATGGCGGCACCGGTGCACGCTTTTCCGAATCACAGGTGGCGCGACGCTACGCGCTCAAGCACGGCATCCCGGACGATGCGATCCTGATCGAGACCGCCTCGCGCAACACCGTGCAGAATCTGGTCGAAGCCAAGCGGTTGATGGAGCAGCGTGACCTGCACCGGGTGATCATTGTCAGTGACCCGCTGCACATGGCGCGCGCGCTGCGCCTGAGCAAGGCACTGGGGATCGACGCGCTGGCCTCGTCCACGCCCAGCACGCGCTTCCGCAGCTTCCACACCAGCTGGCGCTTCCTGGTGCAGGAGATCTACTTCTTCCACCGCGATCTGGTGCGCCCGCCGCTGAGTTCGCCGGCCAATACCTGAGGCGGAAGACTGCCTTGGGTGAGTGCCAACCAAGGTTGGCACCTACCAGAGCGATTCGCGTACGGCGTGGCATGCGGTAGTGCCGGCCGCTGGCCGGCAGATGCCCACCATGGAATCATTAGGTTGCCGGCCAGCGGCCGGCACTACCGGACGATCAGGTCTGCCTGCGCCGGATCGGAATCGCCGACACCGGCACCGATGCCACGTCATGCCCACCTTCGCGGATCGGCGCGCCCGGGTCCGGCGCCCAGGCGTGGGCATAGATCACCTCCCAACTGCTCGGCAGCTTGCCGTCGGCGCGGCGCATCGGCTCGTAGGCGGCCGCAGCAGCAGCGAAGCGGCCACGCCCGGTCAGCGTGTGGCGGCGGTCGACGCGGGCATTGGTCGCGCCCATCGCACGCAGTTCGCGCATCAGCGACGGCAGGTCGTCGTAGGTCAGGGTGAACAGGTCGCGGTCCAGCACCGGGTCGCGGAAGCCGGCCATCATCAGCGCATCGCCGAACTGGGCGATCTGCGCGAAGCGGCTCACGTGCGGGCGGTCATCGGCAGCGGCGAATGCTTCGTTGAGCTCGACCAGCGTTTCCGGGCCGAAGGTGGAACACACCAGCAGGCCGCCCGGCTTGAGTACGCGACGGAACCCGGCGAACACCGCCGGCAGGTCGTCCACCCACTGCAGGCACAGGTTGCTGAAGATCACGTCCACGCTGTTGTCGGCCAGCGGCAGCGCGGCGGCGTCACCGCACAGGCGCTGGAACGGCTTCCACCAGCCGGCCTGGCGCTTGGCCTGGTCCAGCATCGGCAGCGCCACGTCCAGCGCGATCACCTGCGCCTTCGGCCAGCGCTTCTTCATCAGCGCGCTGGCGTGTCCGGTACCGGCACCGATGTCCAGCACCACCTCGGGCTTGCGTGCCTCCAGGTAGTCCAGCGATTCGATCAGCCGCGACTGCACCTCGCGCTGCAGGGCGGCGGCGGCGTCATAGCTGTTGGCGGCGCGGGCGAACGCGCGGCGGACATGGCGGGCATCGAAGTGGGACGGCATTGCGAAAGTCTCTTAGAACGTACCGGGGTAGGCGCCGCCATCGATCAGCAGGTTCTGCCCGGTGAGGTAACCGGCCTGTGCGCTGCAAAGGAACGCGCAGGCGGCGCCGAATTCATCCGGCGTGCCGAAGCGGCCGGCGGGGATCTGCTGGCGGCGGCGTTCGGCCACTTCGCCAGCATCGCCGTCCTTGCCGGCACTGTGGGCGAAGTTGGCACGCAGGCGGTCGGTGTCGAACTGGCCGGGCAGCAGGTTGTTGATGGTGACGTTGTGGGCCACGGTGCGGCGCGACAGGCCGGCGACGAAGCCGGTCAGGCCACTGCGCGCACCATTGGACAGCGCCAGAATGTCGATCGGGGCTTTCACCGCCGATGAGGTGATGTTGACGATGCGGCCGAAGCCGCGTTCGATCATCGCGTCGACGGTGGCGCGGATCAGCGCGATCGGCGCCAGCATGTTGGCGTCCAGCGCGGCAATCCAGTCGTCACGCTCGAAGGTGCGGAAATCACCGGGCGGCGGGCCACCGGCGTTGTTGACCAGGATGTCCACCTGCGGGCACGCGGCCAGCGCTGCGGTACGGCCGGCCTCGGTGGTGACGTCGGCGACGACCGCGCGTACCTCGGCGGCGCCGGCCAGCGCGCGCAGCTCTTCAGCGGCGACCTGCAGCGCAGCTTCACCACGAGCCATGATCACCACGTTGACGCCCTCGCGCACCAGCGCACGCGCGCAGCCCAGGCCCAGCCCCTTGCTTGCGCCGCAGACCAGTGCCCAGCGGCCATTGATACCCAGATCCATGCGTCAGTCCTGCGGAATTCGGAAGGCGCTCATTGTCCGCCATCGGCCGGTGACAGGCCGGCAACGAAGTGTTGCAGGGCGGCGGCCACTTCGTCGGCATGGCCGAGGAAGGGCGCATGGCCGCCGTGGGCGATGGTCAGCGCCTGCCCGCCCAGGGCCAGTGCCGCGGCGGCCTGCATCGCTGCCGGTGAGACCAGCCGGTCGCGTTGGCCGGCGATCCACAGGCTGGGTTTGCCCAGCGTCGGCAGCGCGCCACGCAGGTCGGTGCTTTCCAGCAGCCGCAGGCCCTCCAGCAGCGCGCGCTCGGTGGGTGCACCGCGCTCGACCAGGCGCTGGCGCAATGTGCGCAGCTCCTCGCGGGCGTGCGCCGAGCCCATCACGTCCAGCGCCAAGAAGCGCTCCAGGGTGCCACCGAAGTCGCTGGCCAGCTCGCGCCCGAACTGTTCGAACACCGCCGGTTCCACCGCGTGCGGCCAGTCTTCGCCACGCACGAAGCGCGGCGTGGCGGCGATCATCGCCAGCCCGCGCACCTTCGGCAGGGTGGCCGCCGCATGCAGCGCGAACAGGCCGCCCAGCGACCAGCCACACCACACCGCCGGCGGCGTGGCCGCGGCAATGGCATTGACCACGAACGGCAGGCGCAGCGGCGTGGTGTCGTCGCGGCTGTGACCATGGCCGGGCAGGTCGACCAGGTGCAGGGTGAACTGGTCCGCCAGGCGCTGCACCAGCGGCGCGAACACACCGCCCTGCAGGGCCCAGCCATGGATCAGTACCAGGTCCGGCCCACGGCCGGTCACTTCAATATGCATGGGGAACTACACGGAACTCAGGCAAAGGCGGGCAGCGGCGGTGGCGCGGCTTCACGCACGGCCAGGGTCACGCGATCGCGCGCGTTGGCGATGGCCTCCACCAGGCCACGCACCTGTTCCGGCGTATGCAGCGCGGACAGCGTCACGCGCAAGCGTGCCTTGCCTTCCGGCACCGTCGGCGGGCGGATCGCACCGACCAGCCAGCCGGCCTGTTCCAGCGCCGTGGACATCGCCACGGCGGTATGGTCATCACCGCACAGCAGCGGCTGGATCGGCGTTTCCGAAGCCATCAGGTCCAGGCCATGGCGACGCGCTTCACTGCGGAACAGCGCGATCAGGTCGGTCAGCTTGGTGCGGCGCCAGTGGTCGCGGCGCGCCAGGCGTACTGCTTCCAGGGCCGCCGCTGCCATCGCCGGTGGCACGGCGGTGGTGTAGATGTAGGGACGTGCGGTTTCGGCCAGATGCTCGATCAGGTCGTCGCGGCCCAGCACCAGCGCGCCGGAACCGCCCAGTGCCTTGCCCAGCGTGACCAGCTGCAGCGGCACATCGTCCACGCTCAGGCCAGCGGCCGCGACGGCGCCGCGACCATCACCGACCACGCCCACACCGTGCGCGTCATCGACGTAGAACAGCGCCTGCTGCAGGCGTGCCACAAGCGACAAAGCGCGCAGCGGTGCGATGTCGCCATCCATGCTGAAGACACCGTCGGTGGCCAGCATGGCCGCGCCATCGGGCGCGTGCTTGAGCTGACGCATTGCACCTTCGGTATCCAGGTGCGGATAGCGGCGCAGGCGTGCACCGGCCAGCCGCGTGGCATCGAGCAGGCTGGCGTGGTTGAGCTTGTCCTGCACGCAGACGTCGTTCTCTTCGCTCAGCAGTGCCTGCTGAACCGCCAGGTTGGCGGCGAAGCCACTGCCGAACAGCAGCGCACGCGGATAGCCCAGCCACTCGGCCACTTCGCGTTCCAGCGCTTCGTGCATGGCGTGGTGACCACAGACCAGGTGCGAGGCACCGGCGCCAGCGCCTTCGCGTGCGGCGGCGTCCTGCAACGCGTTGACCACGCTGAACTGCTGGGCCAGGCCCAGGTAGTCGTTGCTGCAGAAGCCGGTCAGCCACTGGCCGTCCACTTCCAGGCGTACGCCATCACGACGGGTGACCGTGCGCCGCGTGCGGCGACGGCCTTGGGCATCGCGCAGGGCGCGCTGGGCGTGGAGGCGGGCGGTCAGGTCGGGGCGGGCCATGGTGGCTGAATGCGACGACGGGGCGGCTAGGGTAGCGCGTTGCCGCGACGCCTGCCTGTGTCCCGTCTCAGGCCGCGTGAGCGCAGCCACAGCCGGGCGCATCGGCGCTGATATCGGCGTGCACGGTACCGCCGTGGTCGTGGCCCTCGGCATCCACCTGCACCGCCATCGGCTGCAGTCCCAGCCGCGCGAACAGCGCCAGGTCGCGCTCGCTCTCCGGGTTGCCGGTGGTCAGCAGCTTGTCGCCGTAGAAGATCGAATTGGCACCAGCGACGAAGCACAGCGCCTGCAGTTCATCGCTCATCGCCTCGCGACCGGCCGACAGCCGCACCATCGAGCGCGGCATGACGATGCGTGCCACCGCGATCATGCGCACGAACTCGAACGGGTCCAGTTCGGCGCTGCCATGCAGCGGCGTGCCCGCCACCTGCACCAGCTTGTTGATCGGTACCGAATCGGGATGCGCCGGCAACGTGGCCAGCGCCAGCAGCAGGCCGACACGCTGCGCGCGCGTCTCGCCCATGCCGACGATGCCGCCGCAGCAGGTCTTCAGGCCAGCATCGCGCACGTGCTCCAGCGTATCCAGGCGGTCCTGGTACTGGCGCGTGTGGATGATCGAATCGTAGTAGTCCGGCGCGGTGTCGAGGTTGTGGTTGTAGTAGTCCAGTCCCGCATCCTTCAGCGCACGCGCCTGCCCGCCACTGAGCATGCCCAGCGTGGCGCAGGTCTCCAGGCCCAGCGCCTTCACCCCGGCGATCATCGCCGCCACCTTCGGGATGTCGCGGTCCTTCGGCGAACGCCACGCGGCACCCATGCAGAAGCGCGAGGCACCGGCGGCCTTGGCCTGGCGTGCCTTGGCCAGCACTGCGTCGGTCTCCATCAGTTTCTGCGCGTTCACCCCGGTGTTGTAGCGCTGCGCCTGCGGGCAGTACGCGCAGTCTTCCGGGCAACCACCGGTTTTCACCGACAGCAGCGTGGAGACCTGCACCTGGGCTGGGTCGAAGTGCTCGCGATGGACCGCTGCGGCGCGGAACAGCAGCTCGGGGAACGGCAGATCGAACAGCGCCTGCAGTTCGTCGTGTTGCCAGTCGTGGCGGATGGCAGCAGCCATGGCGGGACCCTGGGTACGAGTGGAGCGAGGGCGGCAGTGTGGGTGGGCGTGCGCAGGCTGTCAACAATATTCATGTTCACATGGTTTACAGTGTTTGCACTCCGGGCGATCCCGCCCGGCGCGTTGCTTCTGTCGTCGAGCGCGAAAAGTGATCGGCATCAAGGCGTGTGCGGTGTTTCGCTGATCAACGCGGTCACCTTGCCGAGGATGAAGGGACCGTCATCGAAGTAGCCGTGGCCCCAACCTTCGCGCTGGTCGGCATTGAGGTCATCAAGGGTCCACCAGCTCACCGCGCTTTCTCCTTTCCGGGCGAAGAACGCCTGGCAGGCCGAGATGTCTGCCCACGCCGCAGAGTTGCTATAGACGCTCTCCCGGGTGAAGAAGCGTTCCATGCCGAGCAGAGGCTCATCGGCAGCATCTTCGAAGATGTTGGACACGATGTAGAGCAGCGAACCGGGAAAGAACAGTGAACGCTCGCTGGCTTCGTCGGCATCCCTCATCGCCAATTGCCGGAACCTCCCGATGCGGTTCTCGTGCTTCGAGATGGCATGCGCGAACCGACGACACGTCACCGCAGGCGCTTCGAGAATAAGGTCGAACGTCAGATCCGGAAGGATCTGCGCTGCCTGGTCCAACAGCTCGCACAGGAAGATGCTGCCGGCGCTGTGGCCGACGAGCGTGATGCGGGGAACAGAGGCTTCGGACTGCAACTGCCTGTGCAGCTCGCGCAGGAATCTGACGCCACCCGATGCCGGGCCGTCGAATGAATCCTGTGCATCCTTCTTCATGGGATTCCACCAGCCGATGCGCCCCACGTCATCGAGATAGAACTCTCGCAGTACTTCTTCCACGATCACGGCGGAGACGGCACCTGGCCGCCCCCGGCCACTGTGCTGGCGTTGCCATACGCGTATCACCAGTCTGGCCACCTTGATGGCCAGCGCGATCCAGTTCAATGCTACGGCCTTGTTGGGTGACGGAGTGCCAAACAGTTCCATTGCCGTGCGCTCGTTGACGATGGCCGCGTGTTCGGCTGGCGGTTCATGTGCCAGCATCTTGTTTACGGGCGTCAGCGTCGCCTCCCTGTAATCCTCCCGGGCCTCGGCAAGGGCCTGGTTCACCTCGGGATCTTCAGCGAACTCCTGTGCGAGATCTGCCGAAAGGCTTTCCTCGTCGGGTGGCGCGGCGTTGAGGATCTTCATGCCGGGCGTGAATGCCTGTTCACCGCCGAGCTTTTCCAGGATCTTGTCCTGGACTTTCCTGAAGAGCAGTTTGGCGAGTACTGCACCCAGGATCTCGCCCAGGTTGTTCAACGGAGCTTCGATGTCACCCGTTTCCCAGACGAAGAACAAGGGGTAGGCCTGTGCCCGCACATAGGGGTCATGCAGGGTTTCTGCGATGCGCCGTCCACGCTTCTGCGAAACACGGCCGCCATGTACATGGATGACGATTCCGGAAGGTGACCTGGCCTGCAGCGCGCGACCGACAATCCGGCGAAGGTCTGATTCCTGCAGCGTGCCATCACGAAGATGGATGATGTGATCCAGCGGGTCGTAGGCATTCATCTCACACTCCATTGTCATTGAGGATGTCGAGAACGAAGCAATTCACGCAGATGTCGGCACGCAGGTGCTGGCAAGCGCTACCGCGATGACGAGCGGTGGCGGCCTTTCGTTGCCGGCGGAGCTGCACCCCTCCCCAGAGGGCAGCGGCTGCAATGCTACCTCCACGAGGCGCGGTGGACGAACCCGGTAGGAATCGGCCGGCCTTCACGCATGTGGGACGGCGTGCCATTGCTGCCAAAGCATGCGGTTCCCGGCGCGTGAGCGTATTCACCACATCCTGCAAGGCCTTCAGCCACAGTACCCGCTGTCCGCCTTCCTCCGCAGCGTCCAGACTGCCCCGCATGACCGATCTCCACCGCCTCCGCGGCCGCATCACCGCGCTGGTTCTCAGCGAGGCCTGGCGTCGCCGTGCCGCGCTCTGGGGCGGCGCCGTGGCCGTGGCACTGGTGGCCATCCTGTTCGCCAAGGCCAGCGACGCGGCCTTCCATCTGTTCCAGCGCATCACCGCGCACTCGCCGTGGTGGGCCCTGCTGCTTACGCCCGGCATCTTCGCGCTGTTGGCCTGGTTGACCGCGGGCGTGCTGAAGCCCACGCGGGGCAGCGGCATTCCGCAGGTCATCGCCGCGTTGGACAAGCCGGATGAGTCGTTCCGCAGGACCAATCTTTCGCCCGCGGTCTCGGCGGGCAAGCTGCTGCTGACCTCGTTGTCGCTGCTCGGCGGCGCGTCGGTCGGGCGCGAAGGGCCCACCGTGCATGTGGGTGCCAGCCTGATGTACCTGTTCGGCCGCTGGTTTGGCTTCAAGGACCCGCGCGAGCTCTCGCACTTCCTGCTGGCCGGTGGCGCGGCAGGCATCGCGGCGGCATTCAACACGCCGCTGGCCGGTATCGTTTTTGCCATCGAGGAGCTCAGCGGCCGTTTCGAGCATCGGTTTTCCGGCACCTTGCTGACCGCAGTGATCGTTGGTGGCGTGGTGTCGCTTGGCCTGCTGGGCAACTACACCTACTTCGGCCATGTGAGCGCACGCCTGCCGCTGGGCCAGGGCTGGCTGGCGATCCTGTTGTGCGGCGTGGTGGCGGGCTTGCTGGGCGGGCTGTTCGCACGCGCAGTGCTGGCCAGTGCGGCGGGCCGCCCGCGTTGGCTCGGGCAACTGCGGCAGCGGCATCCGGTTCTGTTGGCCGCAGGCTGCGGTCTGGTGGTGGTACTGCTCGCCCTGGTCTTCGGCGAAGGCGCGTTCGGCACCGGCTACGAGCAGGCGCGCAGCCTGGTGCAGGGGCAGGCGATGGTGGGCCATGAATTCGGTCTGATGAAGCTGCTGGCGAATCTGGCGTCCTACGTGGCGGGCATCCCCGGTGGCCTGTTCTCGCCGGCGCTGGCGGTCGGTGCCGGCCTTGGGCACAACCTCGCGGTGCTGATGCCGGGTGTGGATCCGCGTGCGTTCGTGCTGTTGGGCATGTGCGCCTATCTGACCGGCGTCACCCAGGCACCGCTGACCTCGGCGGTGATTTCGCTGGAGCTGACCGACAGCGGCGATCTGCTGCTGCCGATCCTGGCCACGGTGCTGATCGCGCGCGGCGTGTCCGGGCTGGTGTGCCGCGTGCCGATCTATCGTGGTCTGGCGGAGGTGTTGATGATGCCCGCCGTGGCGCCGCACTCGCCTTCCAGCGGAAAGGATTTCACGAAGTGAGTTACACCATCGCCCCTGAACAGGTCATCGATTATCCGCCCGAGCGCTTGCGCGAGTTCCATGGCAGCGTGGTCGAGTACATCGACAACCGGGTGTTCATGCTGGATCCGGGGCAACTGGTCGGCGAGCCTGCCGCGCAGGCCTACCGGGAGACCGCAGCCGGGATGTTCACCGCGCTGGGCTGGCAGGGAGATGGCCGCATCGAGCTGTTGTGGCTGCCCGCCTTCGTTTTCCCGCTGTCCGAGCACATGGCGGATGTTGGTGTTGGCGTCTGGCATGTCAAGCAGGACGAAGACGGCATCTCCTACCTGTTGTCGCCAGTGCCGATGCCGTTCGAGGCACTGCACAACACGCCACACTGGAAGGAGGTCCGCCAGGCGGCAGACCGCAGGCGCGGTGCACTGGGCCGAGCGGTGGATGAAGTCCTGCACTACGTATGGGATCCAATAGGCATCCAGGCCAATCCGGACTGCCGTGGCGAGTACGCGGCCTACGCAGATCGCATCGAGTCCCAGCTGCTGCGCGGTGCAGGCGAACAGGAAGTGTGTGCGGCCCTTGCCGGCATGGCCCGCAATGAGATGGGCGTCAATCCGGATGAGCACAGGACCCAGCGCGCCGCCGCCGCCCTGGTGGCCTGGCGGGCCTCCCTGCGTGACTGACCCGATGAGACGGCCGACAGCACTGCGTCCGCTTTCCTGACCGTCCGGTGTGGTTGCCGGTGATGGTTCCGGCATCGTTGCGCGGGCAGGTTGGGGTATGCCTCTTGCCTACCTCCCTCTACCGGCGGATTGGCCCGCAGCGCTGCTTCGCGTGCTCCTGCCACTGCGGTGTCTGGTCTGCGGCGACCCGGGCCACGATGATCTTGACCTGTGCCGCACCTGCCTTGCCGACCTGCCGTGGGCCGGCCGCGCCTGCCTGCGCTGCGCATTGCCGTTGCCGGACAACGCCCTGATCGTCTGCGGCAGCTGCCGCGAGGAAGCGCCACCGCAGGCCGCTACCCATGCCAGCTTGTTGTACCTGCCGCCGGTCGACCAGCTGCTGGTGCGGTACAAGTTCCATCAGGACCTCGCCGCCGGTCGCCTGCTCGCACAGTTGATGCAACGCGCACCGCCGCCCTGGTGGTGCCCGCCGCTGGTGCCGGTGCCGCTGCATAGGCGGCGCCTGCGCCAGCGCGGCTACAACCAGGCCGCCGAACTGTGCCGCCTGCTGCCGATGCCGGTCTGGCAGGGGCTGTACCGGCGGCGGCATACCGCGCCGCAGTCCGAGCGTACGGCCGAACAGCGCAGGGAAAACCTGTTCGATGCGTTCGATGTACGTGGTCCGGTGCCGCCGCGACTGACCGTGGTGGACGATGTGATGACCACCGGCAGCACGGTGATGGAGGTTGCGGAGACGCTGCGGTGGGTGGGAGTGGACGAGGTGCGCGTATGGGTCTGCGCGCGGGCGCCGTGATCGCCCTCTTCATCACCAGGGGCTAGGATGAACCCGGTTCCGGATCGAAGGAGTGGCCATGAATTCCCCCTTGTCTCCCTTGTTGTCGGCGGTCGGCCGTAGCTGGTGGATCCTGCTGTTGTATGGGCTGGTCGCGCTGGGCTTCGGCATCATCGCCATCGGCTGGCCGCTGTCGGCGGCGATGGTACTGGCGTGGACGCTGGGCGTGATGGCCATCGTTGAAGGTGTCATCAGCCTGTTCGCACTGGTCAGCGGCGGCAGCGGTGCCTCGCGTGGCTGGCTGGCACTGTATGCCATCGCCTCGCTGGGTTTCGGCATCCTGGCGGTGATCAATCCGCTGGCCACCGCCAGCGTGCTGGTGCTGTTCCTGGCGGCATGGCTGCTGGTGGCCGGCATCTATCGCATCGTGTTCGCGATCCGCGTACGCAAGCATATCCAGGGCGAGTGGCTGCTGATTCTCAGTGGCGTGCTGGCGGTGGTGCTGGGCCTGTTGTTCGCGGCCAACCCGTATGCAGGCGTGGCGGTGACCACGCTGTGGATCGGTATCGGCAGCCTGCTGTACGGGCTGTTGCAGGTGCTGGTGGCGTTCAAGCTGCGGAAGCTGAAGTGAGGGGCGCGCGTCCGCTCCTGCTGGGCGCAGCGCTGGCCTTGACCGGATGCATGCCGGGCGCTACGCCCGGTGCGTTGGCAGGCAAAGATCATGCGCCACGCCCCGGCGTGGAAGTGCGCCTGAGTGCGGTCGATGCGGCGGGCAAGGGTACGCCGGCGCAGTGGCAGGGCGAGACCCTGGCCCTGCGCGAGCCGCCGATTGCCGGCAGTGCCGACATCGCCGATGTGCGCTATGTGCTGGACGCCAGCCAGCAGCCCGGCTTGCAGATCCGCTATCGGCCGGAGGCACATCAGCGCATCCACGATGGCACCGCTGCCTTGGTGGGCCAGCGTGCGGCGCTCAGCGTGGATGGCCGCGTGCTGATGGTGGCGACGGTGCAGGGGCCGTTCGGTGAATCGATGATGCTGAGCGGGTTGTCCAGCGTTGCCGAGGCGCGGGAGCTGGCCAGGCACATCACGGGCGAATGACGGGCGCGCCAATACCCCCGCGCTGCGCGCGGAGGTCGACCCAGGTCGACCGCTACCGGGCGAACCGCGCTTCGATCTCTTCCAGCGACTTGCCCTTGGTTTCCGGCAGCCAGAACGCGGCCACCAGGAAGAACACGAAGGTGCACGCCGCCCAGAACACGAACATGCTGGCGTAGCCGTAGTGGCCCACGGTGGGCAGGAAGATCGCGGCGATGGTGGTCGACACGAACTGGTTGATCAGCAGCGCGATGCTCATGCCATTGGAGCGGATGCGGTTCGGCATCAGCTCCGACAGCGCCAGCCACACGCATACGCCGGGGCCGACCGCGAAGAACGCGACGAACACCAGGATGCAGGCGGCCACTGCCCAGCCGTGTGCCGGTGGCGGCACCGGGCCGATGCGGGCCTGTTCGATGCGTAGCGGCGCCTGCGCCGCAGCGGCCGGGTCGGCGAACGGGTTCAGATGGAGTTTGCGGAAGAACGCGCCGATCACACTGTCCGGCTGCACGGTGCCGGCGCGCTCGATGCGCAGCTCGCGATCAATCAGGTTGTCGCTGCGCAGGGCACGCACATTGGTGAAGTCACCGTAGGCGTAGGAGACGGTCAACTGCATCGGCCGGCCTTCGCTGTCGATGCCAGCGCCCAAGCGATGCCACTGCGCATCGTCCAGTACCAGCTGCAGGCCATCGCCGCTGACCGCCGCCTGCAGCTGCGGCTGCACGTCGGTGCGACCGCGCTCGGCCTGGAAGAACAGTGTCGCCGCGGCCAGCAGGGCCACGCAGATGCCGCCACTGCCAAGCATCAGCAGGAACTTGCGGCCCTTGCGGTCGACCAGCAGCAGCGCGACCACGGTCATTACCGCGTTGAGCAGCTTGATCGCCACGTCGGCGCCATTGGCCACCGAGCCGGACAGGCCGGCCTGGTTGAGGATGTTCACCGCATAGGCCAGCACCGAGTTGATGCCAGTGGCCTGGGTGCAGGCCAGGACCACGCAGGCGAGCACGAACGGCACCACATAGCGGCGGCTGAGCAGCGGGTCGCGCTTGCCGCTGTTGCTGCTGGATTCCGGCGCCTGGATCTGTGCGAGCGTCGGCTCGACCTCCGAAGCGGGCAGCACGCGCTGCAGGCTGCGGCGGGCATCATCGATGCGGCCGCGACGCACCAGCCAGCGCGGCGATTCGGACAGCCAGAAGATGCCGGCGCAGAACAGCAGGCCCGGTGCCAGGCAGGTCCAGAAGATGGTGCGCCAGGCGTGGTCCTTCACCGCAAACAGCTCCTGCGCCTGCTGCGCCACCGGCAATGAGCGCACGGCTTCAGCGGCGGCATCCACCGCATGCGCGTGATAGAGGCCGATCAGCGCCGCCAGCACCAGGCCGATGGTCAGCAGCAGCTGGAACATGGCCGCGCCGCGCCCGCGTCGCTCGGGGCTGAGCACTTCGGCCAGGTACAGCGGAATCACCACGCCGATCAAACCGCCACTGATGCCCTGCAGCAGGCGTCCCAGCAGCAGCGGCGTGTAGCCGGAGGCCAGTGCCATGATCGGGATCGAGGCGGTGAACAGCAGGCCGGCCAGCAGCATCGCACCGCGGCGACCGATCAGGTCGGCGACCATGCCGGCGAACAGCGAGGACAGCACGCTGCCCAGCAGCACCGCCGCCACGACGAAGCCGAGCTGCTGGCTGCTGAGCTGCCAGGCGTGGCTGGCGGTGGCTTCAAGATAGGGCAGGGCGCCCGCGATGATGCCGATGTCGATGCCGTACAGCAGGCCACCGAGGCCGCCGATGAAGAGCAGGTAGCGTACGGGCCAGCGCGGAGCGGTGGAAGCGGGTACGGCAGGTGCGGCGGCTGCGGTCATCGGCGTATTCCTGGAATAACGGGGATGGTGCGGGGCTGAGGCATTGCGCTTGCGCGCTTCATGTAGAGCCGAGCCATGCTCGGCTGCTTTCCGTTCCGATATTGAGGTTCTCCATGCCGCGCTTCGCGCGGTGAGCCGAGCATGGCTATGCCGATCGTCCTGATCGGCACCTTCCGGGCCGTCGCAAGCGACGTTGGCAATGGCTCCTGCCATTGCCTTCGGCTCTACAAAAACGCAGATATCAGGCGTTTGCGGCGTTCAAATCAACTACCCGCCCGCCCACCACCACCTGCTGCAGGCGCAGTTCGGCATCCAGCACCACCAGGTCGGCGCGGGCGTCGGGCGCAATGCGGCCGCGATCGTCCATGCCGAGATACGCGGCCGGGAAGGTGGAAACACGTTGCGAGGCATCGGCCAGCTCCAGGCCCACACGCACCAGGTTGCGCAGCGCCTGGTCCATGGTCAGTGCACTGCCGGCCAGCGAGCCGGTCGCCAGGCGCACGCAGCCGCCGCACTTGTGCACGCGCTGTTCGCCCAAGGCGTACTCGCCATCGGGCATGCCGGTGGCGGCGGTGGCGTCGGTCACCGCGTACAGGCGCGGAATCGCTCGCGCGGCAAGGCGGATCACGCCGGGGTGGATGTGCTGCAGGTCGGGAATGATCTCGGCGTACTGCGCATGTGCCAGCGCCGCCGCCGCAATGCCCGGGCGATAGTGATCGACGCCGGTCATGCCGTTGAACAGGTGGGTGAAGCCGGAGGCACCGGCCTGCAGCGCGGCCACGCCTTCCTCGTAGGTGCCAGCGCTGTGGCCGAGCTGCACGCGGATGCCCATTGCCGAAAGCGCGGGAATCAATGCGGTGTGCTCGCCGATCTCCGGTGCCAGCGTCATTACCCGGATCGGAGCCAGTGCGTGCAGCTGCTGCACCAGCGCCAGCGTCGCCTCGATCGTACGATTGGGCTGCGCACCCAGACGCTGCGGGCTGATGAACGGTCCTTCCAGATGCACACCGACGATGCTGGCGGCGTCTGCATCGGGTGCCGCCATGGTGGCGGCCACGCCCTGCAGCGCGTGCTCGATCTCGTCCAGCCCGGCGGTCATGGTGGTCGCCAGCAGCGTGGTGGTACCGAAGCGCAGATGGGTGCGGGCGATGGTGCGTGCCACGTCGCCGCCCTGCATCAGGTCCACGCCGGCCGCGCCATGCACATGCAGGTCGATGAAGCCGGGCAGGATCACCGGCAGCTGCAGGTCGTCAGCACCGCTGTGGTCATCCACCTGCAGCTGGCGCACCTGCGAATCGAAGTGGACGTAGCCACGCCGCCAACCCAGCGGGGTGAGGATGCGGCCATGCAGGGTGCGGGTGTCGGTCATGCGGCGGGCTCGGCGATGATCACTTCGATGCCCAGCCGTTGCAGCCCCTCACGGGTTGCGTCGTCAATGCCGGCGTCGGTGATGATGGCGTGGATCTGATCCAGCAGGGCGATGCGGTGCAGGCTGACGCGGCCGAATTTGGAGGCGTCGGTCAGCACCACGATACGGCGTGCGCGCTCGACCATGCGGTGGTTGAGGCGGGCTTCGGCTTCATCGTGGGTGGTCAGGCCGAACTGCAGGTCCAGGCCATCCACGCCCAGGAACAGGGTGTCGAAGCTGTACGAGTTGAGGCTGGCTTCGGCCTGGCTGCCCTGCAGCGACAGCGACTGCTGGCGCAGCAGACCACCGGTCAGCAGCACGGTGATGCCGGCCGCATTGGCCAGTTCCCAGGCGATGTTCAGGCCGTTGGTCATCACCGTTACATCGCGATGCGCGCGCAGGTGGCGGGCCAAGGTCATCGTGGTCGAGCCGGAATCGATGATGATGTTGTCGCCGGGCTGTACCAGGCGCGCGGCGCGCGCACCGATCGATTCCTTCAGCGGCAGGTTCAGCGCGTCCTTCTCGTGGATGTCCTGTTCCTGTGGCGGCGTGCGTACCAGGGTGGCGCCGCCGTGGGTGCGGTTGGCAAGGCCCTGCGACTCGAAGTGGGTCAGGTCGGCACGGATGGTCACCGCCGACACGCCGAAGCGCTCGACCAGATCGGCCACCTGCACCGAGCCGTGCTCGATCAGCAGCTGCAGGATCTGTTGCCGGCGGGAGCGGGTGTTGCGCATGGCCATTCTCGGTTTCGCGGGGAAAGGGGGGAGATTAGCCGTTCGCAGCAACGGCGGCAGCCGAACCTGCGTTCTGCGCGCGGGTTCCGGCTTGGTTGGCGCTGCAGGCGCGGGCGTATTCGCCCAGGCACAGGCCGATACGGTGCTGCACCAGTGCGGTGGGCGTGTTGGCCAGGCGGCCCTCGCGCACGGCGCGGTACTGCTCCGGCAGGTACTGGCTAAGCAGCACCAGCGGCGGCGCATGCTGCTCCAGGTTGGCGAACAGAGTCTGCACCGCCTGCACCAGCGCCGGCTCGCCCCAGTAGTAGCGGCAGCGGTCGCTGAAGGAGTAACTGCGCAACAGGCGCAGCGCGGCCTCATCGCCCTGGTAATAGGACTGCCAGTACTTCGGCTGCGCCACCATCACCTCGTCCAGCACCTGCGGCAGGCGCGAGCACTGTGCGGCCGGCAGCAGTTCAGCCTCGATCGCGGCCAGCGCGAAAAGTGCTTCGCGGTAGGCGAAGGTGGCGGCCGGGCCGACCTTGAGGATGGCGAAGTGGTCGCGCACCAGTGCATGCAGGCCGCTTTCGCGCTGGTAGTCAGTGGAATGCGCTTCGAACACGATGCGCGGCTGCTGTTCGAGGAAGCCGACCAGCGTGCTGGCGGCGGCCGCGTCGTACTCGTGCACGCTGCTGTGGTCGAAGTCCACGCCCGGCTGCACCACCATCGCAATCACGCGCTGCCACGCCTGGCGCAGCTGCGGCGTATCGAACGCCTGCTGGTGGATGGCCAGGGTCTGCGCGGCGGCGGCCGGCGTGGTCACCTGCAGGCCTTCGGCCAGCGAGGCTTCGCCACCGGGAATCGGCACTTCGGTACCGATCACGTAGGCCGGCGGCGGCAGGCCGTGCTCGGCGGCGGTGCGTTCGGCGATCTCGGCCAGCTCGGCCGAACGCGCGGCGACGGTGGCATCGGGCAGCGGCACCGGGTCATCGGCGCAGGACATGCTGCAGTCCAGGTGGATCTTGTGGAAGCCGGCAGCGACGTAGGCCTCGATCAGCACGCGCGCGTGGGTCATCGCTTCGGCAGCCGGGCGCTTCTGCCAGGCATTCGGGCCGAGGTGGTCACCGCCCAGGATCAGCCGTTCGCGCGGGAAGCCTTCCTCATCGGCCAGGGTGCCGACGTAATCGCGGTACTCCGGCGGGGTCATGCCGGTGTAGCCGCCGAACTGGTCGACCTGGTTGGAGGTGGCCTCGATCAGCAGCACGGTGCCGTGTGCCAGCGCCACGTGCATGGCCGCGCGCAGCACCTGCTCGTTGCTGCAGCAGACGCTGTACAGGCCGACGTTATGGCCGGCGCGGTGGGAAGCAAGCAGGGTCTGCAACGGGGACATGGTCAGGCTCCGGACATCAGGAAAACGAGGGTTGGCAGGCGAGCAGGGCAGCACCACGTGCGCCACCGGCATCGCCGAAGCGTGGTGGCACGATCGGTGGCACCTGCACACCCTTGAACAGATGGGCGGCGATGGCGTCGGGCAGTTGCTGGTACAGCGGCGCGTACTGCGAAAGACCGCCGCCGAGCACGATCACGTGCGGGTCCAGCGCCAGCACCAGCGCGGCCAGACTATGGCCGAGCAGGTCGCGATGGATGTCCAGCGCCTTGCGCGCGCGGGCGTCGCCGGCTTCGGCCAATGCAATCACCGCGCTGGCATCGGCGGCGCTGCCACCGAGGTGGCGTTCGATCATCGCCACGCCACTGCCGGACACATAGCGCTCCACGCAGCCCTGCAGGCCACAGGCGCAGTCGATCAGCGGCAGGCCGTGGCGCTGCAGCAGATGACCGGGCACGCTCCAGTGGCCCCATTCGCCGGCCAGCCCGTTGAAACCGGACAGCAGGCGGCCCTGCAGGCAGAAACCACCACCCGCGCCGGTGCCGAGGATGGCGCCGAACATGCTGGGATAGCCGTCGGCCGCACCGCCGTGTGCTTCAGACAGGGCAAAGCACTGCAGGTCATTGCCGAAATGCAGCGGACGTTGCAGGCGTGCCTGCAGGTCGGCGGCCACACTGTGCCCGGTCAACGCAGGCACGTTCGCGCTGAGCTGGCGGCCGCTGCGGCGGTCGCGCACGCCGGGTAGAGCGATGCCGATGGCCGCATCACTGCGGCCCAGCGCGGCATCGGCCTCGGCGACCAGGGTCACCACCGCCTGCAGGAAACCGTCGTAGTCGCCCTGCGGCGTGGCCACCCGGCGGCGCCAGGTGACCTGCATCGCCGCATCGCACGCCACCAGCTCGATCTTGGTGCCGCCGATGTCGATGCCGTAGCAGGCGTGGGCGATCAGCTCAGCCATGGTGGATGGTGACGCCCTTGACGACGCGGTTGACGGTGCCGTCCGGGAACGGGTTGTCGGGGGTCAGGCCGAGCGCAGCCGAGCGCTGCAGCGCGAACAGCTGCGCGAAGCCCAGCCACACCGGCGCCAGCCACGGATCATCCAGTGCCGGTACGGTAAGGGTGTACTCGTCATCGGCGCCGATATCCGAATGCGGGCCGATCGCCAGTACCTGCCCGGCCACGCCATCGCGGCGCAGTTCTTCCAGCAGGTCCTGTTCGAAGCGGCGCGCCAGCGGCTGCACGCTGCGCACCACCACCACCAGGGTGTTGCCGTCCAGCGTCGACTTCGGGCCGTGGCGGAAGCCCAGCGGCGTGTTGGCCAGCGCCAGCACGCGGCCGGCGGTCAGCTCCAGCACCTTCAGTGCGCACTCGCGTGCCAGCGCTTCCAGCGGGCCGCTGCCGAGATAGATGATGCGGTTGAACGGGCGCTGCGCCAGCGCCGCCACCGGAGCATCCCACTGTGCCTGGCCTTCGCTGGCCAGCGCTGCAATCTGCTTCAGGCGCGCCACGCGCGCATCCCACGGCGAACGATCGAACACGGTCAGTGCGGCCAGCAGCATGCAGGTCAGGCTGCTGGTCATGGCGAAGGCACGGTCGCAGCTGGCCGACGGCATCAGCAGGGTGCAGGTATCGGCACGGCCGGCGCCACGACGGGCCAGTTCGCCATCGGCATTGCAGGTGATGTCGAGGAAGCGCGCGTCATCCACGTCGCTGCGCACGCGGTCCACCGCCGCCACGCTTTCCGGGCTGGAGCCGCTGCGGCCGAACGAGACCAGCAGGGTCGGGCGCTCGCGCTGCAGGTACAGCGCCGGGTGGGTCAGCAGGCTGGTGGTATGCACCACGCGCACATCGGCCGGCCATTGCGCGTTGATTGCATCGGCCACCATTTCGGCAATGAAGCCGGAGCTGCCGGCGCCGGTGAACAGCACGCGCTGGTTGGGATCATTGAGGCTGTCGCCGAGGAAGGCCTGCAGGCGGTCGCGGGCACGCGACAGGTCCTGTGCGAGGGCCTCCCACAGCGCAGGCTGCTGCGCGATTTCGGTAGCGGTATCGGCTCCGCCAAGGCGCTGCCAGGCGGACACATCGGAAAGCAGGGTGACGTCCATTCAGAGGTTCCAGTTGGGCCAGCGCACGATCTGTGTTTTCTTTCGAAATGTCAAATACCGAAAGTAAAAAGAAAGAAAAAGGACTGGCGCCTTTTCCACGGGCGGGTGCCCCGGGAAAACGAAAGGGGTGGGTAAATGCCGTATCGCACAACGCTTAACAGGGGTCTGCAAGCGCTTACACAAAGTATTGCAACGCAACAACTTTCGTTTCAAAGGAATATATCTTCCTTTTTTCTTTCAATTTGTTGACATCTTTCGAATCGCTGCCCTAGAGTCGGCCCAACCGCTTTCGAAACGCCCGGTGAACGGGTTGGGAGTCCGTGTGGAAATCTGCGTTCGTCGCTCGCCGCTGATGCTGGCCCTGTTGCCGGCATTGATGTTGGCGTCCATGCCGGCCCAGGCCGAGCCGGTCGGCAACCTGCGTTCGGTCAGCGCCAGCGCCAGCCGCGACGGCGTGCAGGGCTGGGACCTGCAGACCGACAAGGGCGCGCGCATCCGCATCGAACTGCCGGCCACCGACATCATCCGCGTGCAGGCCGGCCGCAACGGCAAGCTCACCGGTGCAGGCGACAAGGCCGCGCCGATCGTGCTGCCGCAGCCCAAGGCGAACGTGCAGGCGCAGCTGGAAGAAGACGCGCAGGAAATCCGCGTACGCACCGATGCGCTGGTGCTGCATGTGCAGCGGCAACCGCTGCGTCTGCGCCTGGAGCGCTTGGACAACGGTCAGCCCACCGCGCTGTGGCAGGAACTGCAGCCGCTGGACCTGGATGCCACGCAGAGCGTGCAGGTGCTGTCCTCGCAGGCCGATGAAGGCTACTACGGTGGTGGCCAGCAGAATGGCCGCTACCAGTTCAAGGGCCGCGAGCTGGAAGTGTCCTATTCCGGCGGCTGGGAAGAGGGCGACCGCCCCAGCCCGGCACCGATGCTGCTGAGCAGCCGCGGCTGGGGCATGCTGCGCAACACGTGGAGCGATGGCAGCTACGACCTGCGCGAGGCTGACCAGGCCACGCTGCTGCACCGCGAAGACCGCTTCGATGCGTACTACTTCGTCGGCGCCGACCTGCCGAAACTGATCGAGCGCTACACCCAGCTGACCGGCCGCCCCAACATGGTCGCGCGCTGGGCGCTGTCCTACGGCGATGCCGATTGCTACAACGACGGCGACAACAGCAAGAAGCCCGGCACCGTGCCCGAAGGCTGGAGCGACGGCCCGACCGGCACCACCCCGGATGTGATCGACAGCGTGGCCAAGCAGTACCGCGCCAACGACATGCCCGGTGGCTGGATCCTGCCGAACGATGGCTACGGCTGCGGTTACAAGCAGCTGCCGGAAACAGTGAAGGGCCTGGCCGGCTATGGTTTCCGCACCGGTCTGTGGACCGAGAACGGCGTCGACAAGATCGCCTGGGAAGTGGGCAAGGCCGGCAGCCGCGTGCAGAAGCTGGACGTGGCCTGGACCGGCAAGGGCTACCAGTTCGCGATGGACGCCAATCGCCAGGCATTCAATGGCATCCTCGACAATTCCGATTCGCGCCCGTTCCTGTGGACGGTGATGGGCTGGGCCGGCATCCAGCGCTATGCGGTGGCATGGACCGGCGACCAGAGCAGCAGCTGGGATTACATCCGCTGGCACGTGCCGACCCTGGTCGGTTCGGGCCTGTCCGGCATGGCCTACGCCAGCGGCGATGTCGATGCGATCTTCGGCGGCAGCGCCGAGACCTTCACCCGCGACCTGCAGTGGAAGGCGTTCACCCCGGTGTTGATGGGCATGAGCGGCTGGTCGTCGAACGCGCGCAAGCACCCGTGGTGGTACGACGAGCCCTACCGCAGCATCAACCGCGATTACCTGAAGTTGAAGATGCGCCTGACTCCGTACATGTACGGACTGGTGCACGAGGCCGCGCAGACCGGTGCACCGCCGGTGCGTGGCCTGATGTGGGACAACCCGCGCGATCCGCATGCGCAGGATGAAACCTACAAGTACCAGTTCCTGCTCGGCCGCGACCTGCTGGTGGCGCCGGTGTACCGCAGCCAGGCGGCCAGCCGTGGCTGGCGCCGCGACATCCATCTGCCGGCTGGTGGCTGGATCGACTACTGGGATGGCCGCCGCGTGCAGGCCGCCGCCGACGGTCGCCAGCTCGACCGCCAGGTGGACCTGGCCACGCTGCCGGTGTTCGTGCGTGCCGGTGCGATCCTGCCGATGTACCCGTCGATGCTGTTCGACGGCGAGAATCCGCTGGATGAAGTGACGTTCGACCTGTACCCGCAGGGTGATTCGCAGTACACGCTGTACGAAGACGATGGCAACACCCGCCGCTACCAGCAGGGCGAATCGAGCACGCAGGTAATCCGCGTGCAGGCGCCGGCGCAGGGCAGCGGCCCGGTGCAGGTGCAGATTGATGCCGTGCAGGGCCAGTACAACGGCCAGCTGGCGCAGCGTCGTTATGGCCTGCGCGTGCTCAGCCGCCAGGCGCCACGCGCGGTGCAGGCCGGTGGCCGCGCGCTGCCGGCGCTGGCCGACGCCGCTGCGTTCAACAACGCGCCCGAAGGCTGGTACTTCGATGCCCAGGAGCGCCGTGGCACGCTGCATGTGCGCACCGCTACGCAGGACATCCGCCAGCCGCTGCAGCTGCAGCTGGACTTTGCGGTGGCCGTCGCTGCTGCCGACGATGCCTATCCGGCCGCGCCGGTGCTGGGCCGCGAACTGCCGGCCGACAGCCTGCTGGTGGTCAACCGCCCGGCCGAAGAGCCCGGCCACGCATTGGAAAATGCCTTCGACGATGACCCGGGCACCTGGTTCCGCAGCGTGCGCAACCAGGCCGTGCGCACCGGTGCACATGAGTGGGTGATCGGCTTCGGTGAGCGCAGGATGATCGACGGCATCGAGCTTGCCCCGCGCAACGACAAGAACTGGAAGCACGGCCAGGTACGCGACTACGAGGTCTACCTCGGCGACAGCAATGGCGAGTGGGGCGAGCCGATCGCCCGCGGCCGCCTGCAGCTGAAGGAAGGCATGCAGCGCATCGACTTCCCGGCCCACGCCGGCCGCCTGCTGCGTTTCCGCGTGCTGAGCGTGCAGAACCCCGAAGGCGACGGCGCCAGCAGCGCCGACCCGATGGTCACTGCCGCACAGGGCAGCGCTCGCGCGTTCGATGCATTGCAGCCGCGCGACGTCGGCCCGATCGCGCTGTCCACCTTCCACATCCTCGAACACCAGGAACCGGAGCGTCCGGCCCGGCAGCGCTATCTCTCCGAGCTGCCGGTGCCGGCCGCGCTGGCCAGCCAGCTGCGCACCGACCAGTCGTTCCGTGGCGGCGCCGGCATGCGCATGAACGGGCTGCAGTTCCGCCGTGGCCTGGGTGTCGGCGCCAACAGCCGCATCGACCTGCGCCTGCAGGGCGGCTGGCACCTGCTGCGTGCCGACCTCGGCATCGACGACGCCTGTCGCAGCGCCGGTGGCCTGCAGTTCCAGGTCTGGGGTGACAACCGCCTGCTGTACGACAGCGGCCTGGTGAAGGCGCCCGGCGTGGTCAAGCCGGAGCTGGACATCCGTGGCCTTTCCACCCTGAGCCTGCGCACGCTGGGTGCGCAGGGCAGCCAACCCGCCCAGGTCTGCGCCAACTGGGCCAACGCCGTACTGATCGGCCAGGAGGGCGACTCCGCCAGCATCGTCGCCCCATGACCCCTACGTAACACCGCTCCTCCCCCGCCCATTCCGACTACGGCCCTCATGGCCGTGGCCCGGGAGCGTTTTGCCCGCCGAACGCCCACGCGCTCACTCAGTTGCGCCGCACCCCTGCCAGGAGAGAACCCCGATGTTGCCCGCCCACCACCACCGCCCCCCCTGTCGTTCGATCGCTCCGCTGTCGCTGGCCATCGCCGGCGTGCTGCTGTCGGTCGCCGTTCCTGCCGTTGCCCAAGAGAGCAAGGACAAGGCCACCGACCTGGCCCGCATCGAGGTCACCGGTTCCAACATCCGCCGTACCGACGTTGAAACCGCGTCGCCGGTGCAGGTGATCAGCAAGCAGGACATCCAGAACATGGGTGCGCGCACGCTGCTGCAGGTGCTCGACAACCTGCCGGCCGCGCGGCCAGCGCAGCAGGATTCGCGCTCGCTGTTCACCGGCTCCGATGGCGCATCGCAGGCCAACCTGCGTGGCCTCGGTGCACAGGGCACGCTGGTGCTGCTGAACGGCCGTCGCCTGTCGTACTACGGTGCGCCGGCAGGCTTCCAGACCCAGTTCGTCAACATCGATGCGATCCCGGCTGCGGCCATCGAGCGCATGGAAGTGCTGACCGACGGCGCCTCGGCGGTGTACGGCACCGATGCGGTGGCCGGCGTGATCAACGTGATCACCAAGCGCAACTTCCAGGGCGCCGAGGTCAGCTTCACCAACGATACCTCCTCGCGCATCGACTCCTATGGCGAGCGCCAGGCCAGCATCACCGCCGGCTTCGGCGACCTGACCGAGAACCGCTTCAACATCTACGGCGCGGTGAACATGTACCGCCGCGACGCGATTCCGCTGAGCGACTTCTACGACAAGCGGCCTGACCAGTACTACGTCAACAAGCCGAACTATCTCAACGACCTGCGCCTGGGCGTGGGCAGCAAGCCGGGCGAGTTCAACCCGGGCAGCTATTTCGCCTTCGATCCGGTCACCGGCCGCCGCGTGCAGGAAGCCGCACCGGGCTGCAAGAACGTGCTGACCAGTGAGGCGGCCGGTCCGCGTTGCGTCTGGGAAACCTGGATGAACAACGAGATCGATGCCGGCGCCAAGTCCGAGCGCAACACCGCCTATCTCAACGGCACCTTCCTGGTGGGTGAGAGCACCGAGATCTTCGCCGAGGCGACCTACACCGACATCGACCTGCGCGCCAACGGCGGCACGCCGCGCACCTACGGCACCACCACCGGCAACCCGACCAGCTGGTTCTCGCGCAACACCGGCAACAACGTCAACCAGTTCCTGTACCCGTTCCTGGGCCCGAACAACGAGTACAACCACGCCAGCCCGCAAATGAAGGCGATGATGGGCGGCGTGGTCGGCCTGAACTACCTGCTGCAGGATGCCGGCGCCAACTACTTCGGCCAGCGCAACACCGACAAGAGCTACCGCGTGCTGGCCGGTGCACGCGGCAGCAGGGGTGACTGGAACTGGGAGACCGCGTTCGCCAGTGCGGGTACCCACTCCACCACCTATCAGACGATCAACGTCAACACCAAGGGCTTCGAGAAGGCCTTCGGCCCTTACACGATCGATCCGGGTACCGGCCGCGTGATCATCTCCGACCACCCGGCGTACAAGTTCGGCGAGATCAGCGAAGCCAACGCTGCGTTGATCCGTGAAGCGTTCCCGACCTTCGACATCCAGTCGTGGACCCGCCTGCACACCCTGGACGGCAAGATCGAAGGCCCGTTGTTCCAGTTGCCGGCCGGTGAGATGCGCGCCGCGTTCGGCTTCAATGCAAGCCGCGAAACCTTCTACACCCCGGGCAACGCCGATGCGGCCAACGGCCTGATCACCCAGCAGGGCGGCTCCTGGTTCGACGGCAAGCGCAACACCTACGCGCTGTTCGCCGAGACCGTGGCGCCGATCACTGACAAGCTGGAACTGGATGCGGCGGTGCGCGTGGACAAGTACCCGAACTTCAGTGCCAACATCGCGCCGAAGATCGGCTTCAAGTACCAGGCGTTCGATCAGCTGATGCTGCGCGGCACCTACTCCACCGGCTTCCGTGCACCGAGCCTGGCCGAGTCCGGCAACGGCGGCGTGTTCGCGCAGCTGGGCGGCTACCGTGACGAGCTGCGCTGCAATGAGACCAACGCCATCGCCAACCTGCTGCTGAGGTCGCAGCGCCCGGGTGACGTCGATCTCGGCAAGACCCTGCTGAACGTCGACTGCAGCCGCACCGTGGCGCGCATGACCCAGCCGAACAAGGACCTGAAGCCGGAGAAGGCGAAGATCGCCACCCTCGGTTTCGTCTACGAGCCGGCAACCTGGCTGTCGGTGTCGGCCGACTACTGGTTCATCTACCGTGACAATGAGATCGTTGCGCCGGACTACCGCCGCATGGAAGACATCATCTCCTCGTCGCGTTCGCCGATCACCGACAGCGACCGGGCCAACCTGGCGCAGCTGGCGGCGATGTGCGCCGACCCGGCCAGCGGCGTGAACTGCCCCTCGACGCTGCCAGGCTACTCCGCCGGCAACGTGGCCAGCGTGGTGGGCCAGTACAAGAACCGTGGCAAGACCCTGATCGACGGTTTCGACATCGACGCGCGCAGCCGCTTCTCGCTGGGTGACTGGGGCAACCTGAACATCGGTCTGGCTGCCACCATCGCCAACCGCAACCGCTTCTACATGGACGAAGCGAGCGGCTGGTACTACGGCGATGTGGTGGGCTACTACAACAACCCGCGCCTGCGTGCCACGCTCAATGCCGACTGGACCTACAAGCAGGTGACCACCAGCATGTTCGTCAACTATGTGGGCGGCACCAAGTGGGCCACCGACCAGGTCGACGAAAAGAGCAACAACAAGGAAACCTGCACCGGCGGCTACCTGGCCCTGCAGAAGAGCAAGTGTGATGGTGCACCGTCGTGGTGGACCGCCAACATGAGCGTCACCTGGCGCCCGGATGATGCGTGGAACCTGAGCTTCACGGTCAAGAACCTGTTCAACCGCCTGCCGTTCTACGACCCGAACAGCTTCCTGGGTGACTCCAGTGACTACGCAACGATCTTCGGTCGTGGTTACAGTGTGACCATCGGCTATCGGTTCAAGTAATTCCGTTTGCGTGACCTGGCGTGCCGGCTTCGGCCGGCACGCTGCCAAGAGGAGAGATGTTTGCCATGAAGCGTAGGGAATTCATCGCGGCCAGCGCCGCTGTCGCCGCCAGCAGCCTGCTGCCGCAGACCCCGGCATGGGCACGCGGGCGCAAGGTGCGCCTGGCCATGATCGGTACCGGCATGCGTGGCCTGGTGCTGCTGAAGGAACTGGTGCGCCGCGACGACGTCGAGGTTGTCGCCGTCTGCGATATCGAGCCGATCATGCTCGGCCGCGCCGTGGAGATGGTCAGCAAGGCCGGCAAGCCGGCACCGAAGACCTACGGCCAGGGTCGCGATACCAATGCCTGGAAGCGTCTGCTGGAACAGAAGGGCATCGATGGCGTGATCATCGCCACTCCGTGGGAGTACCACGCGCCGATGGCGATCGCCGCGATGCAGGCCGGCGTGGCGGTGGGTTGCGAAGTGGTGGCCGGCATCACCCTGCAGGATCACTGGGACGTGCTGAAGACCCAGCTCAGCACCGGCACCCCGTACATGCTGCTGGAGAACGTCTGCTACCGCCGCGACGTGATGGCCGCGCTGCAGATGGTGCGCCAGGGCCTGTTCGGCGAGCTGGTGCACCTGCAGGCCGGCTACCAGCACGACCTGCGCGGCGTGAAGTTCAATTCCGGCGACCCGAACCAGCCCTACGACAGCGGCGTGGAGTTCGGTCCCAAGGGCTGGAGCGAAGCACGCTGGCGCACCGAGCATTCGGTGGAGCGCAATGGTGAGCTGTACCCCAGCCATGGCATCGGCCCGTGCGCGATGTACACCGGCATCAATCGCGGCAACCGCTTCACCCACATCAACGCCTTCGCGACCAAGGCACGCGGCCTGCACGAGTACACCGTGGCCAAGAGTGGCGGCACCACCCACCCCAGCACCAAGGTGAAGTTCAAGCTGGGTGACATCGTGACCACCACGCTGGCCTGCGAGAACGGCGAGACCATCCTGCTGCAGCACGACACCTCGCTGCCCCGCCCGTACTCGATGGGCTTCCGCGTGCAGGGCACCAAGGGCCTGTGGATGGACGTGAACCATTCGATCCACATCGAAGGCCGCAGCCCGCCGCACCAGTGGGAAGAGTTCAAGAAGTACCAGGACGAGTACGAGCACCCGCTGTGGAAGCAGAATGCCGAGACCGCTGCCAGCGCTGGTCATGGTGGCATGGACTGGTTCGTCATCCACGCCTTCGTGGAAGCATTGAAGGCCAAGGCGCCGATGCCGATCGACATCTACGACGCAGTGACCTGGAGTGCGATCACGCCGCTGAGCGAGCAGTCCATCGCCAACAGCTTCCAGACGCTGGAGTTCCCGGACTTCACCGCTGGCGCGTGGAAGCAGCGCAAGCCGATCTTCGCGTTCGACGGGAAGTATTGATTCGCTCTTGTAGAGTCGAGCCATGCTCGACTGTTTTGAACACAACGCCGGGCCATGCCCGGCGTTGCTGTTTGCGGCGCCCCCTAACAGGCCCATGCTAGGCTCGGCTTCGTGCCCGGCAGTTGATGTCAATCGACAGAGAGGAGCTTGCCTGATGCGCCTGCTGACCTTCACCTGTCCACTTTGCGGCGCTGCCGGGCAGCGATTCCCGCTGCTTTCCGCATCGAGACGGCAGGCGAAGACGGCATGCAGGGGATGTGGCGTGATGCTGCGCTCGGATCCCCGCTTGGGCCTGCACACGCTCTACCTGCTGTATACGCAGATCATCGTGCTGCTGGCTGCATTGCCCATGATCTGGGCCTATGCCTTGGGCCGATGGTTCTGGTTGGCTGTGATCTGGGCCGTGGTGCTGGCGTTGTGCTGGTTCCCCGGCGTAATCAGGCACGCACGAAGTCCGATCATGCGCGCCTGCCGGGATCCCGATTACAGCTACGCGCGCAGGCCGGGCGGACCATCCACCGGCGGCACCGCAGAACCGGCGCCGCGCAGCGGCATTCCATGATGGCTGTCGATGGATATTCCACGGTGTTCGCATCCGTCCTGGCTCAATCGGCAGGCCACCGCTCCTTCACCCGGTCCGCCAGCACCAGCTCGGTATCCACCTGCCGGCTGTCGCGGAGATAGCGGATGCTCAAACGGGTTCCAACGGGACGCTCGCGCAGCAGCGCACGCCAGTCACCCAGTATCCGCGTGGCCACTGCCTCGCTGTCGATCATGATGATGCGGTCATCCTTGCGCAGCCCCGCACGCGCCCCGGCGCTGGTCGGCGCTACATCCGCTACCCGCAATGCGTCGTTCTCGGCCTGCAGCCACAATCCGCTGCGGTCGAAGGCATCGGCCTGCGTACTTTCAGCGTTGGGCACCAGATAGAGGCGTTTGGCGTCGTAGTCGATGCCCATGGAGAAGCGACGCAGCACGCCGCCACCCTGAATCGCACCGTAGTCGGCCAGGGCCAGCGCTCCTTTGTCGGTGGTGGATAGATCACCGACCAGGTCGCTGACCTTGATGCTGCCCATGCGCAGCACACCGAGCCGGGCCGGTCGCGCGCGGCCCGGGCCACCGAGGCCCCATCCAAGCACCGCCTCCTCGCTGGCGTGGTACTTCTCCAACAAATGATGAGCACGCACGAATGGGCTGCTCAGGCTCAGCGAGTTGCGTGAGCCAGTGTCCAGCCACAGCCGCAGCGGGATGCCGTCCAGTTCGCCATTCAGTACCGGTGCGCGGTCGTCCTGCTCGAACGGCAGTGCCACCGCGTTGGCGGGTGGATGGTAGTGGCCCGGCCGGGTGAAGCTGAGCACGCGCGCACCATAGTCGAAGGTGGTGACGAAGCGCAGGAAGGTCTCGTAGCCGATGAAGCCATCATGCGGTACGCCCATCGAGTTGATCTGCTGGCCGAGGTCGATGATGTGGAACACCGGGTTTGCAAGGTGCGCGCCACCGATGCGCAGGTGGCGGGCCTGTGCCAGGCCCAGGTCGCTGGCATTGTCGCCGGCACCATGCACGCTCAGGCGACCGTTGGCGGTCAGCCCCAGACGCTTGGCGGCAGTCGGTGTCAGCAGGTTGATGGCGCCGGTGTCCACCAGGAAGCGTGCCGGCTGGCCGTCCACCTCGGCCTCGACGTAGACATGGTTGTTGATCAGATCGAACGGGACGTGGGTTGTGCCGCTGGCATCGTCGATGTAGCTGTCGTCGGCCATCACCGGTGGTGCATACAGCGCATCCGGCACAGGGCTGTCCACCCGGTAGCGCTGCACCTGCACGTGGCTGCGCAGTCGCGGATCGGCTCGGCCCTGGGAATCGAGCGTATCGGTGATGATGCGATGGGGCAGCAGCAGGCCATCGACCGCCCGGTAGTCCTCCAGCGTGGTGGCGGTGGGTGTGCGGGGGGAGGCGATGACCACCCGGCCGAGCAGGCCGCTGCGCGCGTCGAACCAGAGCTCGATCGGGTCCGCTTCCTCCGGCGTCGTCGACAGCACGTCATAGCGCTGTCCGTCGTGGACCTCGGTACGTGGGCCTGCAAAGCGCGAGGCCGGATACGCGCTGGACAAGTAGGCGCGAGTGGCCAGCCACGACTGCGTGCGGGCAGTGCGGCGTGGCACGGTGCCATCCAGCAGGCCTACTTCGCCGCCGTAGTCGCGGCGCCACGACAGCTTCCCGTCGAAACCCTGCGCAACGGTGAAGGTCCCCAGCTGCGCCTGTTCGGCATAGCGCCCGGCGCGCAGGTCCTGGTTGAGCTGCCAGCGGCCTTGCAAGCCACCGACCGACTGCTCGCCCTCAGCCTGCAGGCGCTGTACCGACAGCCACGGCTCGCCGCCACTGGCTGCACGGGCCCGGGCCAGCACACCCGCCGCATCCCCCACCGCAGCCTGCGCAGGAACCGCCAGCATCCACAGCAGGCCGAACATCATCCGTTGCCATCGCATTGCATCACCTTCTTCGTCGGGTCGAGCGCTGATGGCAACGCAGCGCCGGGCGTCGTTCGACCGGGCGTGAAGGATTGGACGTTCAGCCGGACGTGGCGCGGCTGCGGCGGTACTCGCTGGGTGTCTGCCCGGTGGCGCGCTTGAACGCACTGTTGAAGGTGGACTTGCTGCCGAAGCCGGCGGCAAGGCCGATGTCCAGCACGCTGCGTGGGTCAGCCGGATCGGAGAGGAGGGACTTCGCGGCCGTGATGCGGAAGCCGGTCACGAACTCGGAGAAGCTCTGGCCCAGACCCTGGTTGAGCGCCTGCGAGACCTGGTTGGGTGACCAGCCGCTGTGCTGGCTCAAGCCCTGGAGGTCGAGTCCCGGGGCCTCATGCAGGCGTTCGCCCTGCATCAATGCGGTCAGCGCGCTGGCGATGGCCGCGCACTGCACTGCGTCGATGCCCGAGCGCTCGTAACGTGCGACGGCGACGTCTTCGATGGGCGCGGGGATGAGATTCCCCACGCCCGGTGCGGCGATGCTCACTGGCGCGCGCAGTTGCTGGCGCACCACTCGGCACGCCAGCAGGTACATGCCGGCCGTGGTCAGCAGACTGAGCCCGATGCTGGCCATCAGCGGAGCGGCATCCGGCGGCCACCGGTTCATCGCGCTGGCAAGCCAGCAACTGGCCATCACAACTGCCAGCCCGCGCAATCCGCTGCGCTGGATGGCCGTTCCCTGTGTGGTCGAGGACGTACGGAATGACAGCCACAGCGTGGCCAGCAGATAGGGCACGCCCTGCAGCAGCCAGCCATGGAAGCTGAGCCGGAACAGGGCATGGCCCAACGGCGAAGCCTCGAAAGGCGCAACAGCGTTCAACAGGGAAATGACGAACGCGAGCATGGCCGGCAGCAGATGCGCGAGCGGCAACGGCTGCGCGCGCGGATGCAGCGGCGCCAGCAGCGCACGCGCATGGCCGTACAGCAGCGGACCCAGCAGATAGACCAGTGGCACCTCGATGACCCGCAGCCAGCGCACGGCGTCGGCCGACAGCCAGGCTTGCCCACCCAACAGCACCAGTCCGAACAGGTTGGCGGCGGCGAAACAGGCGAAGAAGGTGGTGAGCAGGTGGTTGCCACGCCGGGCGCGGCCGAAGCTCACTCCGGTGGACAACGCGGCCAGGCCGAGAATCGCAGCGCCTGCCGCCAGCTTCAGCAGATCCGGTGGCGTCATGCGCGCAGTGTTGATGAAGCGCACGGCATCGTCCAGCGCGGGCTGGCAGTGTGCAGGCAACAAGAGGGGAAGATGGCGCGCCCGGAGGGATTCGAACCCCCGACCAATGGCTTCGGAAGCCACTACTCTATCCGGCTGAGCTACGGGCGCGTTGTAGAACCGCCGCGCCACCGACCAGTGCCGGAGCGGGCATCGCAGCGCCATGAAGCGGTGCGGGACCGGCATTCTATCCAGTTTCGCCGAACAAATCTCCCCCCATGGGCAAAGCCCTGCCAGAGGGGCAGGAGTATCCTATCGCCATGGCTGATACCCCCCTCACTTCGCCGCAGTCGCCGGCGACGCCGCGTTGGCGGCATTACTGGAGTCTGATGCGCGCTGATCGCCCGATCGGCACGCTGCTGCTGCTGTGGCCCACCTGGTGGGCGTTGTGGCTGGCTGCGGGCGGCATGCCGCCGCTGTGGACGCTGTTCGTGTTCACCGCCGGCGTGTGGCTGACCCGCTCGGCCGGTTGCGTCATCAATGACTACGCCGACCGCTGGCTGGATCCGCACGTGGAGCGCACCAAGGCGCGCCCGCTGGCCACCGGTGCGATCAGTGGCCGCGCTGCGCTGGCGTTGTTCGCCGTGCTGATGCTGGTGGCGTTCGGCCTGGTGCTGACCCTGAACGGGCTGACCATTGGCCTCAGCTTCATCGGTGTGTTCCTGGCCGCCAGCTACCCGTACCTGAAGCGCTACACCCATCTGCCGCAGGTCTACCTGGGCATGTCGTTCGGCTGGGGCATCCCGATGGCGTTCGCCGCCGTGCAGGGCGAGGTGCCGCTGCTGGGCTGGCTGCTGTATGCCGGCAACATCCTGTGGTCCACCGCCTACGACACCTGGTACGCCATGGTCGACCGCGAGGACGATCTGAAGATGGGCTCGCATTCCACCGCGATCCTGTTCGGTGATCTCGACCTGGTCATCCAGGGCGTGCTGTACGCGCTGTTCCTGGCGACCATGGCGCTGGTCGGCGTGCGCGGCGGGCTGGGTGGCTATTACCTGGTGGGCGTGGCCGTGGCCACCGCACTGGTGGTGTACGAGTTCTGGATCTGCCGCAACCGCGAGCGCGGCCCGTGCTTCAAGGCGTTCCTGCACAACAACTGGGTGGGTGCCGCGCTGTTCGCCGGCATCGCCGTGGACCTCGCGCTGCGCTGAGCCCAGGGTGAGGTAGAGCCGGCCGCTGGCCGGCTGCAGCCGCATGCGGTCCCGAGGTTGCCGGCCAGCGGCCGGCACTACCAGCCTCCGCCACCTACGACGATCCTTGAGTTTGGTAGAGCCGGCCGCTGGCCGGCTGCACCCGCATGCGATCCCGCGGTTGCCGGCCAGCAGCCGGCACTACCAGCCTCCGCCACCTACGACGATCCTTGGATCTGGTAGAGCCGGCCGCTGGCCGGCTGCAGCCGCATGCGGTCCCGAGGTTGCCGGCCAGCGGCCGGCACTACCATTCCGCCACCTACGACCAATAGGTGGCTGACAGCCTGCACCTCACCGCCCAGAATCGATCCATCGAACCTGGGAGGGTAGGCGATGGCCTCGACGGCAGCAGTACAGGACGGCTGGATGGCGCGCGCTGCGCTGCGCTCGGCCGCCTGGGCGGAAAAGTGGTTCCCCGATGCGTACGTGTTTGCGGTGCTGGGCGTGGTCATCGTCGCGCTGGCCGCGATGGGCTTCGGCTCGACCCCGCAGGCCACCGCCAGCGCCTTCGGTGATGGCTTCTGGAGCCTGATTCCCTTCACCATGCAGATGGCCTTCGTGGTCATCGGTGGCTATGCCGTGGCCACTGCACCGGTGGTCGCACGCTTCATCGATTTCCTGGCCCGGGTGCCGCGTACCGGCCGTGGTGCGGTGGTGTACGTGGGCCTGGTCAGCATGCTGGCCTCGCTGCTCAGCTGGGGCTTCTCGCTGGTGTTCGGCGGCCTGCTGGTGCGCGCGCTGGCCCGCCGTACCGAGCTGCGCATGGACTACCGCGCGGCTGGTGCCTCGGCGTATCTCGGTCTGGGTGCGGTGTGGGCGATGGGATTGAGCTCGTCGGCCGCGCAGCTGCAGGCCAACCCGGCCAGCATGCCGCCGGGGCTGGTCGAGATCACCGGCGTCCTGCCGTTCACCGAAACCATTTTCCTGTGGCAGTCGATCGCACTGACCGCGGTGTTGATCCTGGTCTCGCTGTTGATCGCCTGGCTGACCGCGCCGGCGGCCGGCAGTGCGCGCACCGCTGAAGACTTCCCCGGCGCCGCGCAGGCCGAGCCGGAACCACTGCAGCGCCGCACGCGCCCGGGCGAATGGCTGGAATACAGCCCGCTGCTGACCGTGCTGCTCTCACTGCTGGCGTTCGGCTGGCTGTTCAACGAGTTCGCCAACAAGCCGCTGGTCACGGCCATCGCCAACCTCAACACCTACAACTTCCTGTTCATTTCGCTGGGCCTGCTGCTGCATTGGCGGCCGCGCAGCTTCCTCAACGCGGTCGCCAAGGCGGTACCGAGCACCACCGGTGTGCTGATCCAGTTCCCGCTGTACGGGGGTATCGCGATGATTCTCACCCACGCTGCCGGCGGCGATGGACAGACGCTGGCGCACCGGCTGTCGAGCCTGTTCGTGCACGTAGCCAGCACCGATACGTTCGCGCTGGTGATGGGCGTCTACTCGGCGGTGCTGGGCTTCTTCGTGCCCTCCGGTGGCGGCAAGTGGATCATCGAAGCGCCGTACGTGATGCAGGCCGCCAACGAACTGAAGGCACACCTGGGCTGGGCGGTGCAGGTCTACAACGCGGCCGAAGCGCTACCGAACCTGATCAACCCGTTCTGGATGCTGCCATTGCTGGGCGTGCTGGGCCTGAAGGCGCGCGACATCGTCGGCTTCACCTTCATCCAGCTGCTGGTGCACATCCCGCTGGTGCTGGGCCTGCTGTGGCTGCTGGGCATGACCCTGGCCTATGTGCCGCCGGTGATGCCCTGAATGCAGGGCTGGCTTCCCTGCGCGGGTCGGGAAGCCAGCCTCGTTCAGCGCGTGTTTCCGGCTGCGAACGCCATGAATGCGCGCACCGTCGACGATGGCATGAACACATGCCGAACCCGCATGAATCCTTCAGCCGCTTGTGCCACAAGGGCTTCTGCGCGTTCATTCACAGGCGTACACACAGATGTAGCCGCCCACCCACGCGTGATTAACCATTCGCTGCAGACGATGGCCACGTCCACCGCATTCCGCGAGTGGCTTTGGAGATCGGACATGGCACAGCAGAACCAGAACCCGAACCAGAAGCAACAGGGCCAGCAGAACCAGCAGGATCAGCAGCAGGGTCGTGGCCGTGACCAGCAGCAGCAACAGCAGCAGGAACAGCAGAAGCGCAACCAGAACCAGCAGCAGGGCGGCAACGACGAAGAAGAATGATTGCGCCGTGCATGCGGAGTGACCGGTGAAGCCCCGCCACGTGCGGGGCTTCGCTTATTCCAGCACGCCAATGCGCTGCAACACCGGTGCCGCCGACATGTCGTTGGGATTGCTGCCGGGCTGATCCTGCGGCACCTCCATTCCCATGCCGCGATACAGGTCAATCCAGTGCTGGGAAATCTCCCCGGTCTGCGGGTTGCGGAAGTTCATCGGCTGCAGCGCAAACACGTGGTGCGCACGGAACGCACGTTCGATGAAGTCCGAGCAGTAGTAGCTGTCATCGTTCAACACATACGACGTGTTGTACGGCTTGCCGAGCATCGTGCGCGCGGTGGCGATTGCATCCTTGATTGCCGCCTGCTGCGGTGCGCGCAGGCGATAGACCACGATCTGCCGCTGCTTTGCTCTCGCGTCCTGGCGGAACTCGGACAGCGATTGCCGCCGCGATCCCTTCTCGTCGGCATGCAATACCTCCCAGCCCTTCGGCGCGGAAGCGACAAGCGCGACGTGATCGAAGCTGGGCGCGCCCTGCTTGCCGGTGGCATCGTCGATGGCGGCGCTGAGGCCGCTGTGGCCGGCGGTGACGAACAGCAGATCGCCTTGGCGGACATCGACGGCCATCGCCACCGTCGCGGGCAGCAGCAGGCCGATCAGGAGCAGGAGGCGGTGCATGGGGCGTCTCGGACAGGCGGAATGCCGGAATTGTAGGACGCGCGGTAGCATGGGGCGACTGAAACGGATTCAGGATGAGCCCATGCGTCGATATCGCTTCCAGGCACTGCTGGTGCTCGCCGTTGGCGTAGCGTTGGTCGCCTGCAGACCTGCTCCGCAATCGACGCCCACGGAAACCGCACCTGCACCTCCCGCGCCGTCGTCCACGGCGGCAGCGGTCCAACCCGCATCGGTACCTGCCAGCAGTGAATGCCCCTACCCGGAATTCGATGCGTTCCTCAAGCACTTCGGCAACGAGATCACCCTGCAGGAAAAGGCCACCGCCGATCCGCTGCTGGACAGCTACATCGATGCCGAGGCCGAGCCGGAGCCGCGCAAGGTGGAAAGCCGGTTGGCGCGGGCCGATGTCGAGTGGCCGGTGATGCCCGATCCCGCCGCCTTGGCCGGGCAGGGCCGCGAAATGCAGATCAGCACGCTGGCTGACGGGCAACGCCAGGTGCAGATCCGCACGCCGGACAGCAGCGACCAGCAGACCTACACCTTCGCGCAGTCGCCCTGCTGGCTGCTGGTCAAACGTGAGGACGAGTCGATCTGAAGCCTGATCCGGCACAGGCACGGCGGGGCAGCGGCTGCTAGGCTCGAGGCCTGGTCCAGGCAGGGAGACGCCGATGCAGGCTTTCAGGAAGCACGCCACCACCACCGCCGTCGTCGCTGTATTGGCGATGGCCCCCTTCAGCGGCGTCCAGGCACAGTCGGTGCATGCCGATGACCGCGCCTACTTCGCCAACGCCACCGCCGAACAGGCTACGCGTGAAGCGCTGGGCAAGCGTGTTGAAGCCCTGCAGCAGGCGTCCAATCTTGCACCGGCAGAACGCTTCCAGCAGGCCGAGGCACTGGAGGCGCAATGCCTGCGTCATCTCGGCTACCTGCATCTGCAGTCCGCCCGCAACGCGCGCGATCTTCGCCCGGCACAGGCGATGGAGCAGGCAATGGGGCTGTGCAGCCGCATCGCCCGCAGTGGTCGTGCCGCCCTGCGCGAGGCGCCTGCAGATGCGGCGTGGGCAGCACCGTATGGCTTCCTGCGCACACGGGCGCTGAAGGAGGCTGCCACCCCGGCCAACGCTGTGCTGGACGAGGCCGTGGACGCGTTGGCCGATCCGGCGTTGGATGGTTTCGCGCGCCTGCGTGGGCAGATCCTGCGCAGTGCCGAGTACCCGCAGATCGAGCGTGATGGTCGGCGCTGGGACACCGGGCACGACAAGCGGGCATTGGCCCTGCAGCCGGATCGCGCCTTGCGCGAAGCGGGGTGGAAGGGCTACTGGCAGGGGCTGCAGTCGCGCCGTGAGCCGATGGCCTCGGTGCTGTTGGGGCTGGTGCAGGTGAACGATGCCGCCGCACGCCTGCAGGGCGATGGTTCGGCGCCGGCACGTGGCTACCAGCGCATGGGCCTGGATACCGCCGCAGTGGATGCAACGCTGGTAGCGATCGAACAGCACGCCGGCGACCGTCGTGCTTATCAGGACATGCTGCTGCACCACGCTGCGCGATCCGGCATCGACGCGCCGCAGGTCTGGGACACCACGCTGCCCGATGCGGGATACACGCCACCGGTGCTGACGCTGGTGCAGCTGCGCGACAACGCCGCCGATGCCATGCAGCATCTGGGGCCTGCGTACGTCGCCGAACTGCGCGCGCTGCTCGATCCGGCCAACCAGCGCATGGATCTGGCCACCGAACGCGGTGACCGCAGCCAGGACGCGTTCTCGGTGAGCGCTCCCGGTGTGCCGGCGCTGTTGTTCGTTGGCGTGCGTAGCGGTGATCTGGAAAGCGATGTCGAGATCGCACATGAAGCCGGTCATGCCGTGCACGGCGAGTGGATGCAGCGCGGCCATGCGTCACCGCTGCAGCGCAATGGCAGCCAGTGGCTGACCGAGGCGTTCGCGATCTACAACGAGCTGCGCTTCCGCGACCAGCTTTACCAGCAGGCACAGGATCCGCGTGCCAAAGCTTATTACCTGAAGTCGCTGCTGGACGACATGGTGCTGCAGCTGTTCACCTCTTCCGAGGAAGCGCAGCTGGAGCAGTCGATCTATCGGGGCGTGGCCGCGGGCACGTTGGGCACCGCCGATGACCTGGACGCGCTGACCGGCCAGGTGCTGGCGCGTTTCGGCCAGCAACCGGAGCGCTATCCGCAGCTGCGCAACAGCTGGATCGGCAAGCGCCTGATGTATGAAGACCCGAACTATCTGGTGAACTACCTGTATGCGGGGCTGCTGGCCGTGCAGCTGTATGTGCAGGACCAGCGCGACCCCGAAGGGTTCCGTGAGCGCTATCTTGCCGTGCTTGGCGAGGGCTTCGACCGCGCGCCGAACGAGCAGGTGGCGCAACTGCTGGGGCACGCACCTGACTGGGCGGCCCTGGTGGATGCCGATCTGCAGGTGTTCAACCAGACGGCGGCGCAGCTGCAGGCGCTGCATGCGCAGATCGAGGCAGGGCAGGGCGCGCGCATGCAGTAGCGCGCGTCACGCTTGGCGCGTCGCCTCAGGTCGAGGCAACGCGCCAGCCCAGTGCGTCGTCGCAGAGTTCGCCGATGCCGGCGACATCCCCCACCCGCAGCTGCAGGCCCTGTGCATTGGGCAGGTCCTTCTGTTCGGGGAACCAGCGGCGATCGGCAGCGACCACGATCAGCAGGCCCTCGTCGTCGCCCATCGGCGCGAACTGCGGCGAGGGCGTACTGATCGGTTGCAGGCCGAAACGCTGTTTTGATTGTGCCCGCACGGTGTCGACGTCGTGGCTGGGCAGGCCGACTTCGCTCAGGCAGGTCAGCTCGCTGCCATGGAACGCGCCTTCGCGCGCGCTGGCCGGCAAGCGGCGGCGGCCGATCAGTTCCAGGATCAGGCCGTCGGGACCGGTGAAGTAAACGGACTGCGACTGCCAGCTGCTTTCCAGCGCGAAGTAGTCCAACCCTTCCGGGTTGCGCTGCAGGGGTGTACGTTCGCGCAGCCAGGTCATCGCCTCGCTGAAGCGGTTGTCCGGTACGTTGAAGGCCAGGTGCACGCCACCGACCGGATGATCACCGGCCGGCTGCAGTTCGATCGTGCTCCAGCCGATGTGCACATGATTGCCGACCACGCGCTGCTGCAGTACATCGCGGAAGTAGCTGGCCACGGTACCGACATCGGATACCGGCAGAGTGAGGTGCAGCAGACGCATGATCGATCCTCCGTGGACGAACCCACTGTAGCGCCGGGCCATGCCCGGCGGCCACTACCGCAGGGACAGGCCAAATCGCCGCAGCGCTGCGTCCACTGCCTGCGCGTGCGCCCTTGCAGCATCAAGCTGTCGTACTGACGTCATGGCTCCTTCACACATCGCGCCGAGACTGCGCGCCTTGTCCAGGCCTGTTGTGTCCGCACAGGTGCTGGCCCTGTCGCGTCCTCCCGGAGCCCTGCCGTGCATCGTTCGAAGCTTTCGCGTTCCATCCTCCTTGCCCTTTCCATGGCCAGCGCAGGAGGCGCGATCGCAGCGGAGGCCGATGCGGTCGATGCCGCGGGCAGCAGCCGTGCGGCGCCCACCCAGCTCGACGCGATGCTGGTCACCGGCACCCGCGCCTCCAACCGCACCCAGTTCGAAACGCTGGCGCCGGTGGACGTGTTCACCAAGGAAGACATCAAGTCCGTCGAGTCGACCGATCTGAAGGACGTGCTGGCGCAACTGGTGCCGTCGTTCGTGGTGCAGCGCCTGCCGATGGCCGATGGCCAGGTGTTCGTGCGCCCGGCCACGCTGCGTGGGCTGTCGCCGGACCAGACGCTGGTGCTGGTCAATGGCCGCCGCTTCCATCGCAGTGCCTTGCTGGGCAACCGCGGCGCACAGGCCGCCGACCTGGCGCAGATTCCGACCAGCGCCATCAAGCGCATCGAAGTGCTGCGCGATGGCGCGTCGGCGCAGTACGGCTCGGATGCCATCGCCGGTGTCATCAACATCATCCTGGAGGACAGCCCCGGCACCGAGATCACTGCGGGCTATTCGCAGTACGCGCAGGGCGACGGCGGCTCGCGCGACTTCAGTGCGCGTACCGGCTGGGCGCTGGGCGACTACGGCAGCCTCGCCCTGTTCGCCGAATCGTCGAACTCCGACGCGACCTCACGCACGCGCCAGCGTCCCGACGCCATCGCCTTCCAGGCCGCGCATCCCGAACTGGACGTGCCCAACCCGGTACAGCGCTGGGGCCAGCCGGAGCTGGAAAGCCGCCGCGTGGGCTTCAACCTGAAGGCCAATGCCAGCGACACCCTGGAGTTGTATGTCTTCGGCCTGTACAGCCACAGCGACGGCGTCAGCGATTTCAACTGGCGCAACCCCGATACCACCACCGGCGCGTACCGTACGACCAGTATCTTCCCGGGCTGGAACCTGCGCTCGCTGTATCCGGTGGGCTTCAGCCCGCAGTACGGCAACACCCAGAACGACCTGCAGCTGGTCGCGGGCCTGCGTGGTGAGATCACGCCCAAGCTGCGCTGGGACCTGAGCGCCTCGTATGGCCGCAATGCCATCGACTACAGCCTGGACAACTCCATCAACGCCTCGCTGGGCCCGGACAGCCCGACCTCCTTCGACCTCGGCCGGCTGACCCAGACCGAGAAGAACGCCAATGCGGACTTCAACTACGAATGGGATGTGGCTGCGCTGCCGAAGCCGGTCAACATCGCCTTCGGTGCCGAGTTCCGCCAGGAGACCTACCAGGTGCGCGCCGGCGACCCGGCCTCGTATGCGGTGGGTCGTGGCGCTGCGGCGGGCCTGGAAGCCAATTCCAACGGCGCGCCGGGCTTCTCGGCCAGCCAGGCCGGGCAGTGGAGCCAGCGCAGCAAGGCCGCCTACGTGGACATGGAAGTGCCACTGGGCGAGCGCTGGAGCATCGGCGCGGCCGGTCGCTATGAAGACTTCTCCAGCTTCGGCAGCACGGTGGATGGCAAGCTGTCGGCACGTTTTGCGATCACCCCGGACGTGGCGCTGCGCGGCACGCTCTCCACCGGCTTCCGCGCGCCCACGCCGGCCCAGCTCAACACCACCAGCACCACCCAGGGCCTGGACACGCGCACGCTGCAGATCTTCACCAGTGGCCGCCTGTCGCCCAGCGATCCGTTGGCGCAGCTGCTGGGTGCCAAGCCGCTGACCCCGGAAGAATCGCGCACGGCCTCGCTGGGCCTGACCTGGCGCACCGACCTGGGCCTGTCCGGGTCGGTCGATGTCTACCGGATCACGCTCAGCGACCGCTTCAGCCAGTCGGCCAGCTTCGCCATTCCGGCCGGCACGCCGAATCCGCTGGGCTATACCTCGGTGAACTACTTCACCAACGATTTCGACACCACCACCACCGGCGTGGATGTGGTCGGCAACTACCTGCGCGACCTCGGCGCGGGGCGGATGACGCTGACCCTGGCTTACAACTACAACCAGACCCGCGTTGACAACGGCAGCACCTCGGTGGCCACGAACGAAACCCAGCGCGTGCTGTTCGAAGACCGCCTGCCCGAGCACAAGGGCAGCTTCACCGGCAGCTGGGACATCGGCGCGTGGTCGTTGATGGCACGCGTGCGCTATTACGGCAAGTGGACCGACTCCACCGGCAATGCCACCGGCGATATCTACCAGCAGTTCGGTGCGATGACCTTCCTCGACCTGGCCGTGGGCTATCGCATCAACGAACACCACAGCCTGAGCGTGGGCGCCGACAACGTGTTCGACCGCTACCCGGACGAAGCCACGTTCCAGGCCAGCCGTGGCCTGATCTATTCGCGCAACGCGCCGTACGATACCGATGGTGCCAATGTGTACGCGCAGTACCGGCTGAGCTTCTGATGGACCGCAGCCGTCGCTCCCTGCTGCGCGCAGGTGCGCTGTTGCCGGCCAGTGCAGCGCTTGCCGCGCTGGCTGCTCCGGCAGCCGCGCGCTACGCTGTGCCGATGGACATTCCTGCACCTTCCACGACGCCGGATGTGTTGGCCCGTGACGAGTCGTACTGGTCCGCCGTCGCCAGCCACTTCGACATCACCGATGAAGTGAACCTCCTGGAGAACGGCTACTGGGGCGCGATGGGCAAGCAGACCCTGGCCAGCTACCAGCGGCATACCGCCGAGGTGAACCGGGGCAATGCCTGGTACGGTCGCCACGCGTTCCCGGCGCAGTACCTGGCCGTGCATCGGCAGGTGGCCGACATGCTTGGCGTCGGCGCCGACGAAATCGCGCTGACCCGTGGCGCCACCGAAGCGATGCTGGCGCTGATCGGTGGCTACAACCGGTTGGCCGCGGGCGACCAGGTGCTGTACGCCGACATCGACTACGACAGCATGATCAACGCGATGCGCTGGTTGCAGCAGCGTCGTGGCGTGCAGGTCGAGCGCATCGCACTGCCTGTGGTGCCCACCCATGAGCAGATCCTGCAGGCTTACGATGAGGCGTTCGCGCGCCTGCCGCGCCTGAAACTGGTGCTGCTGACCCAGGTCAGCCACCGCCATGGGCTGGTGCTGCCGGTGGCCGAGCTCACCGAGCGTGCGCGGGCACGCGGCATCGATGTGATTGTCGATGCCGCACATGGCTTTGGCCAGATCGACTACGCGGTGCCGGACCTGAAGGCCGATTTCGTTGGCATCAACCTGCACAAGTGGATCGGCGCACCGGTGGGCGTGGGCGCGATGTACGTGCGCAAAGGACGCGTGGCCGACCTGGATCCGTACATGGGTGAGACCGACGACGGCCGCCTGGGCAGTCGCGTGCACACCGGCACGGTCAACTTCGCCGCCTATCTGGCGCTGCCCGAGGCCATCGCGCTGCATCAGCGTATCGGCGCAGCGAACAAGCAGGCGCGGCTGCGCTACCTGCGTGAGCGTTGGACGGTGGCGGCGCGGCAGATGGCGCATATCGAGGTGCTGTCGTCGCCGGATCCGGCGTTGGCCAGTGCACTGGCCAGCTTCCGCCTGCGTGGCCATGCCTCGGTGGAAGACAACCAGGCGCTGCAGAAACGGCTGCTGGATGAACATCGGATATTCACCACCCATCGCGATGGCCTGGACTCCGGCGCCTGCGTGCGGGTGACACCATCGGTGTTCACCCGCCCCGGGCAGATGGATGCGCTGGTGCAGGCGTTGGCCGCGCTGGCCTGATCCTGCTTTGGTAGGCGCCAACTTTGGTTGGCACATTCCGTCCGCGCCGGGGAATCTTCCGCCGGGCATGGCCCGGCGCTACCGTTCTATCGCCGGCAACGCATCGGACAATAACAAACGATCGATCCGCCGCAGCGCGTTTTCCAGTTGCCGCCGGTCGGCAGCCAATCCCAGCGACAGCCGCACCCCGCTCGCGAACGGCGCGCCCGGCGGACAGAACGCCGATGAAGGCGCGATCGCCAGGCCCTGCAGCTGCGCCGTACGCACCAGCGTGGCATCGGTCCACGGCGCTGGCACCCGGCACCATGCGTGCAGCCCATCGGCGCGCTCCAGCAACGAGGGTGCCAGCAGATACCGCGCCATCCGCGTGCGCTCGCGCGCTTCCTCGCGGACCTGCGCCAGCAGCGCCTGCGCCGAGCCATCCAGCAGCAGCTGGCTGGCCAGCGCAGAGACCAGCGGATGGCCCATCAACCGTGTGGCACGCAGTGCAGTGGCCATCGCCTCGGCATGGGCGGCGCCCGGGCACTGCACGAACGCGGTACGCAGGCCGGGGCTGATCACCTTTGAAAGCGTGGCCACATGGAACACGTGTCGCGGTGCCAGCGTCGCCAACGGAATGGGCGCGGTGACGGCCAGATGCCAGTACGGATCGTCCTCGATCGCCAGCAGGCCTTCGTGTTCCAGTACCCGCGCCAGCGCCTCGCGCCGCGCAGTGGGCACGGTCAGCGCCGTCGGGTTCTGGCAGGTTGGGTTGAGGTAGACCAGGCGCGCGCCACATTCCCGCGCCCGGCGGGCCAGCGCCTCCGGGCACATGCCGTGCTCGTCGCCCTCCACCGTGACCAGCCGCCGTCCCAGTGCGGCGGCCGCCTGCAGCAGACCCGGATACACCAGCCGGTCGCAGAGGATCGCATCGCCCTCGCGCCCCTGGCTGAGCAGGATCGCGGCCAGCGCCACCTGCGCACCTTCGGTCAGCAGCAGGCGAGCATCGTCCACCGTGCCCAGCATCGGCTGCAGCCAGCGCGCCGCGGCGTGGCGGTCGGTCGGGTTGCCACCGCCCAGGTGATAGGTCATCAGGTTCGGTGCACTGCTGCGCGCAAGCACCGCCGCTGCGCCTCGACGCAGCATTTCCGCCAGTGCATCGGCGTCGGGTACCGGTGGCACGTTCATGCTGAGATCGACGGCCTGGTCAAAACCCGCCTTGGGCGGTGCGATGAAGCTGCCCTGTGGCCCGCGTGCTTCGATCAGTCCACGCTTGCGTGCTTCATCGAAGGCGCGGGTGACCGTGGTCAGGTCGATACCGAGCTGCTGCGCCAACGCGCGCTGCGAGGGCAGGCGCTGTCCCGGTGCGAGACCACCGCGGCGCACCGTGCGTTCCAGCGAGTTGACGATGCGCAGGTAGATCGGCCCGCTGTGCGCGAGTACGTCCTGCACCCATTCGCGGGCTGCGACATCCGGTCGCGGCATGTACGGAGCATGTCGGGGCGTATCGTTGCTTCCAACGGCGGGAGCCTGTCCATAACCATCGGTCGGTTCGGACAGGTGACCGCCGTTGTTGTTTGCGGCGGCCACACCGGCCAGCGTCAGTGATGTCATTGCGCGTCCTCAGCGCTTGGCCTGCCAGGGGCAGTAGCAGCCCACGGCAAGCAGTCCTTTCGGGCGCACGGTCTCGCCGCGCACCAGTCTGTCCAGCAGCGGTTCGACGAAGCTGTTGGCCGAGTTGCAGACCATGCCGATGCTGTACGGTCCTGCGTAGGCGAGGTGGCCCTGGCGATCCCAGATGGCTACGGCGGGGCTGGCCGGAATGTGTTCGATGCCGTCGATGGTCGGCAGGTTGATCACCTTGTTGCGCAGTGGCTCGGGCAGCTCGCCCTGCGTACCCGGGCGGCGGATGGCATAGAAGTCGATGCCGGCGCGGCGGTACATGCTGATCAGGTAGCTCAGGTGCGCACCGGTCTCGCGATTGCACACGCCGCAGGCCGGGTCCCAGAAATGCACCACGCGGATGCGGCCGGTATCACCGGCCAGGTCGGCCGGCAGGCGCAGCTGCGAATCGTCGAAGACGATGGCCTGTTCGGTGAAGGTGGACTGCGCGCTGTAGCCGAAGTACTGCCACAGCGCAGCCGCGACGCCGGCCATGAACAGGCAGGCGAGGGCGATCATCGTCGGCAGCAGCCAGCGGCGACGCGGCGCGGCTGCGCCCATCAGGAATCTTCCCGGCCGAACTTGTGCACGTACTGCTTGCGCATCTCGCGGCAGGAATCGGCCTGAGCGCGGCGCTGGATCTCGCTACGCGACGGATCCTCGCTGCGCTGCACGCATTGCTCGATGGCGTGGCGTTCGGCGGCCTGTACGTCCACGGTCTGTGGCTGCAGGCAGACCCAGGCCAGCGCGGCCAGCATCAGCACCACAAAGCCACCGCACCCGGCCATCACCAGGTGGAACTTCAGTTTCTCGGCGCGCATCGATGCACGTCCCTTCATCCATACATTGCATACAAAATATCATCTTGTATGGATAAAGCGCCATGCACCCGTTCAGACGATGGCGTTGTGCCGGGCCTCGGGAGCTTCAGACAGGATCTCGTTCAGCTTGGCCAGCGCCCCGGCCAGCGCGCCCTGGTCAACCGCGCCACCCAACGACAGGCGGATCGCGTTGCCCGGTGGCGGCTCTTCCACGCTGAAGGCGTCCGAGCTGGCAATGCCCAGCCCCTGCTCCTGTGCGGCCTGGATCAACCGGTACTGGTCCAGCCGCGGCGGCAGTGGCAGCCACACATGCAGGCCGGCGGGATGCGCCTGGGCGCGGGCCGGCAGGTAACGGGCGGCAATGGCCTGGCGCTCGCGCAGCTCCTGCTGGAAGCGCTGCACCATGTCCTGGGCCTGGCCGCTGCGGATCCACTGCGAGGCCACCGCTACCATCGACTGGGTCGGCATCAGCGCGATCGCACGCAGGGCGTCCAGCACCGGTTCCATCGGTTCGCCGGCCGGCACCACCAGGTAGGCGGTGCGCAGGCCCGGTGCCAGGCACTTGGACAGGGTGGAGATGTAGTACACCGGGCAGCCTGCGTCGCGGTGGGCGGCCAGCGGCGGTGCGGCGTCCCCGGCCAGCAACCAGTAGGGATCGTCTTCGATCACGGTCAGATCGTGGCATTTCGCGACGGCCAGGAGGGCCTGCCGGCGTTGTGCCGACATCGTCGCCGTGGTCGGGTTCTGGATGGTCGGCACCAGGTACAGCAGGCGCGGGCGGCGCAGCTGGCAGGCCTCCTCCAGCGCCTCCGGCAGCATGCCCTCGGCGTCCATCGCCACCGGCACCACGCCCCGTTGCAGCACCCGCGCGGCAGCCAACAGGCCTGGGTAGGTCAGCTGCTCGGCGGCAATCAGCTCGCCCGGCTGGGTGCGGGCCAGGATCAGCGCGCACAGCGCGGTCTGCGCGCCGGGGCAGATCACCACCTGGTCGGCACCCACCGTGCCCAGCATCGGCGCCAGCCACTGCACCGCGGCGGCGCGGTCCTCGCGAGTGCCGGCGCCGACGTGGTAGCTCATCAATTCGCCCTGGCCCAGCTGCTGGCCGACGTGCTGGAAGCCGGTCTCCATGCCCTGTGCGAACGGCGCGCTGCCCAGCAGCGGCGGGATGTTCATGCTCAGGTCGACCGAGGTGCTGCGGTTGCCGGCCGACAGTGCGATGAAGGTGCCGCCGGCGCCCTGGGCATCGAGCAGGCCGGCCTGGCGCAGCTCGGCGAAGGCGCGGGTGACCGTGGTCAGGTCCACGCCCACCTGCTGGGCCAGGTCGCGCTGCGGCGGCAGGCGGTCGCCCGGGCGCAGCACGCCGTCATCCACCGCCTCGCGCACCTGCTGGGCAATCTGCAGATACAGCGGGCCGGCGCCCTCGCGGAAGGGGCGAACCCAGGTGCGATTGGGGTGTTTCAGGCGGCGGCCGGCGGCAGGTGGCGTCATCGGTCAGTTTTTTCCATACGTGCAGATGCACAATTCCATACAATGCTGTATCTTGTATGGGCTTGATTGGAGTGGTTCACCTTTTTGTAGGCGACCTCGTACCCACAGTGTAGCCGCTCCACGCCCGGGCGCTGCGCGCAGGCGAGCCGGTCAAGCGCGCTTCTTCAACAGGGTTGACCTCCAATGAATATCTGCTGGAACCGCATCCGCCTGGCGCTGGTCGCCCTGGCTTGCATCGCTCTGACGGGCTGCGACTGGGTGCTGCTGGATTCGAAAGGCATGGTCGGGATCGCCCAGCGCGACCTGATCCTGATCTGCATCGGCCTGATGCTGATCGTGGTGATACCGGCCATCGTGCTGACCTTCGTGTTCGCCTGGCGCTACCGCGCCGGCAATACCAAAGCCAAATACATGCCTGACTGGTCGCACTCCACCAAGGTGGAGATCGTGGTCTGGGGCGTGCCGCTGATCATCATCGCGGTGCTGGCGGTGATCGTGTGGAAGTCCACCCACGAGCTGGACCCCTACAAGCCGCTGGACGTGGCCGGTGAGCCGCTGCATGTGGACGTGATCGCCACCGACTGGAAGTGGGTGTTCGTGTATCCGGACCTCGGCATCGCCACGGTCAACCAGCTCAACTTCCCGGTCGACCGCCCGCTGGCGTTCAACATCACCTCCAACTCGACGATGAACACCTTCTTCATCCCGCAGCTGGGTGGGCAGATCTACGCGATGGCCGGCATGCGCACGCAGCTGCACCTGATCGCCAACGAGCCTGGCCAGTTCCGTGGCATGTCCGGCAACTACAGCGGGCATGGCTTCTCGAACATGAAGTTCATTGCCACCGCCAGCAGCAACGAAGACTTCGAGCGCTGGGTGGCCGAGGTACGCAGCGCGCCGGACGCACTCAGTTTCGCGGAGTTCAAGGCGCTGGCCGCGCCGTCGCGCAACGCGCCGGTACAACACTTCTCCAGCGTCGAACCGCTGCTGTTCAAGAAGGTCATCGACCAGTTCATCGGCGTCGGTGAGAACACCGCTGCTGCGGCCCCTGCGGGTGCCGCCGGCGGTGCCCAGGTTTCCCAGGAGTAACGAACATGTTGGGTAAATTGACGTGGGAGGCCGTGCCACTGCACGAGCCGATCGTGGTGATCACGCTGGCGGCCATGGTGCTGGGTGGCCTCGCGCTGCTTGGCGCGGTGACGTACTTCAAGCTGTGGGGCCCGCTGTGGCGTGACTGGTTCACCACCGTGGACCACAAGAAGATCGGCATCATGTACGTGGTGGTGGCGCTGGTCATGCTGGTGCGTGGCTTTGCCGATGCGCTGATGATGCGCGCGCAGCTGGCGGCGGCTGGCCCGGGCAGTGACGGCTTCCTGCCACCTGAGCACTACGACCAGATCTTCACCGCGCACGGCGTGATCATGATCTTCTTCGTGGCCACCCCGTTCGTGGTCGGCCTGATGAACATCATCGTGCCGCTGCAGATCGGCGCGCGCGACATGGCGTTCCCGTTCCTCAACGCCTTCAGCTTCTGGATCTTCGTGGTCGGCGCAGCGCTGATGATGATCTCGCTGGGTGTCGGCGAATTCGCCATGACCGGCTGGGTGGCCTATCCGCCGCTGTCGGGCATCGAGTTCAGTCCAGGCGTGGGTGTCGATTACTACATCTGGGCGTTGCAGGCTTCGGGCATCGGCACATTGCTGACCGGCGTCAACCTGTTCATCACCATCCTGCGCATGCGTGCACCGGGCATGACCCTGATGAAGATGCCGGTGTTCACCTGGACCGTGCTGGTCACCAGCGTGATCATCATCGCCGCCTTCCCGATCCTGACCGTGGCACTGGGTGCGCTCACCCTGGACCGCTACCTGGACTTCAACTTCTACACCAACACGTTGGGTGGCAACCCGATGATGTACGTGAACCTGGTGTGGGCCTGGGGCCACCCGGAGGTGTACATCCTGGTGCTGCCGGCGTTCGGCATCTTCTCTGAAGTGACTGCCACGTTCGCGCGCAAGAAGCTGTTCGGCTACAAGTCGATGGTCGGTGCCACGCTGGCGATCGGCATCCTGTCGTTCATCGTCTGGCTGCACCACTTCTTCACCATGGGCTCCGGTGCCAGCGTCAATGCCTTCTTCGGCATCATGACGATGATCATCGCCATCCCCACCGGCGTGAAGATCTTCACCTGGCTGTTCACCATGTACGGCGGCCGCGTCGAGTTCAGCGTGCCGATGCTGTGGACCATCGCCTTCCTGGTCACCTTCACCATCGGTGGCATGACCGGTGTGCTGCTGGCCATCCCGGGTGCGGACTTCCTGCTGCACAACAGCCTGTTCCTGGTCGCGCACTTCCACAACACCATCATCGGCGGCGCGCTGTTCGGCTACCTGGCCGGCTTCGCCTACTGGTTCCCGAAGGTGTTCGGCTTCACCCTCAACGAGCGCCTGGGCAAGTGGTCGTTCGCCTGCTGGGTGATCGGTTTCTACCTGGCCTTCATGCCGCTGTACATGCTCGGCTTCATGGGCATGACCCGCCGCATGAACCAGTACGACAACCCGGCGTGGACGCCGTACCTGATCGCTGCCTTCATCGGTGCACTGTTCGTGTTCGCGGGCATCATCCTGATGCTGGTGCAGATCTACGTGAGCGTGCGCGACCGCAAGCGCAACCTGGACGTGACCGGCGACCCGTGGAATGCACGCACGCTGGAATGGGCCACGCCGTCGCCGCCGCCGTTCTACAACTTCGCCGTGGTGCCCAAGGCCGATGAGCTGGATGCCTTCCACGAAGCGAAGAAGCGTGGCCTGCCGCCGCCGCCGAAGAAGTACGCGCCTATCCACATGCCGAAAAACACCGGCGTACCGCTGATCCTCAACATCTGGATCCTGGTGCTGTGCTTCGCCCTGGTCTGGCACATCTGGTGGATGGCCGCGGCCAGCTTCATCGCGATGATCGTCACCCTGATCGTGCGGTCCTACGACGAGGACGTGGACTACTACGTCAGTTCCGAAGAGGTGGCGCGCACCGAAGCGGCCAACCTTGCCAAGCTGAAGGAGGTACGCGCATGAACCTGTTGACCCGCCCCGAGCTGGCCAGCGACACGCAGGCGCACGAGGACCACCACGAACACGACCATGGCCACGAACAGGGCGGCATGAAGGTGTTCGGCATGTGGGTCTACCTCATGTCCGACCTGGTGCTGTTCGGTTCGCTGTTCGCCTCGTACGCGGTGCTCAGCACCGCCTACGCCGGCGGCCCCACCGGCAAGGACCTGTTCTCGCTGCCGTTCGTGATGGCCGAGACCTTCCTGCTGCTGGTTTCCAGCATCACCTACGGCCAGGCCGTGCTGGCGATGCATCGCCACGACACCTCGGCGGTGCTGCGCTGGCTGGGCGTGACCTTCGTGCTCGGTGCCTCGTTCATCGGCATGGAGATCTACGAGTTCTCGCACCTGATCCACGAAGGCGCGGGCCCCAGCACCAGTGCCTACCTGTCGGCGTTCTTCGCGCTGGTCGCCACCCACGGCCTGCACGTGGCCAGCGGCCTGATCTGGATGGCGGTGGTCATGCACCAGGTCTACAGCCGCGGCCTGACCCCGACCAACATCACCCGCGTGTCGTGCCTGAGCCTGTTCTGGCACTTCCTGGACCTGGTGTGGATCTGCGTCTTCACCTTCGTCTACCTGATCGGAGCCTTCTGACATGGCCCACGTCGAAACCTCGCGCGCCGGCAATGCGCACGGCTCCACCAAGTCCTACCTGATCGGCTTCGTGCTGTGCGCGCTGCTGACCGTGGTGCCGTTCGCGCTGGTGATGAACCCGGTGCTGTCGCGGCCGCTCACGCTGTTCCTGCTGGTCGGCTTCGCGGTGGCGCAGATCCTGGTGCAGCTGGTCTATTTCCTGCACATGGACCGCAAGTCCGAAGGTGGCTGGAACCTGGCCAGCTTCGTGTTCACCCTGGTGATCCTGTTCATCGTCGTCGCACTGTCGGTCTGGATCATCTGGAGCATGCACTACCACATGATGATCAACTGACCGTGGCCGGGGTGATCGGCATGGACCGCACGATCACCCCGGCACCTCCGTCCTCTTTCTCCCCAAGGGCAGGCCTGACCGAGACCCCGCCCGCACCTGCGTTGGTGGTACCCGTGAAGCGTCCTGCTGCTGTTGTCCGTTCGTTGTTCTCTCCCCGTTTCCGCCTGCCGCTGCTGGCAGGCCTGGCCATTGGCCTGCTGGCCGGCTGCAGTGCGCAGTCGCGCATGGACTTCTATTCCAAGGACATCGCCTGCGAAGAGCTCGGCCAGCAGTGGTCGATGCCCGACAGCCACGGCACCGTGCGTGGGCCGAAGGACCTGCAGGGGCAGGTGACCTATCTGTTCTTCGGCTTCACCAGCTGCCCGGACGTCTGCCCGACGACCATGGTCGAGCTCAGCCAGGTCAAGCACCTGATGGGCAAGGATGCCGACCAGTTGCAGGTAGTGTTCGTCAGTGTCGACCCAGCGCGTGATACGCCGGAGGTTGCGCGCACCTACGTGGAAGCCTTCGACCCCAAGGCGATCGCACTGGTCGGCAACGAAGCGCAACTGGCCGCGATGGCCAGCGACTTCAAGGCGTTCTACGAAAAGGAACCCGGCCAGGTGCCGGAGACCTACACCATGAGCCACATCGCCGGCGGCTACGTGTTTGATCGTCAAGGCCGCCTCCGCCTGTTCGCACCCTACGGCATGCCGGTGGACAAGCTGTTCTCCGACGTGCAGCGCCTGCTGCTGGAGCCGGGCCACCCGGCCGCCGGCAACGATGCATTGGCCAGCTGCCACCTCAAGCACAGCGACACGCTCGCCGCCCGGTAGGGGTCGACCTTGGTCGACACGCAGTGAATGAATCTGGTGGGTGCCGACTGTTGGTCGGCACACCCCCACACACCAATCCCCCGGCCGGCCAGGAGAGCCAACCGGCCAGGGGCACCACTCAACGCCTTACTTGGTTTCTTCCCACTGCACCACGTCCGGCTCGGCCGCCTTGATGCCGGCGGTCGACAGCAGCTTGGTGGTCGCATCCAGTGCAGCATTCACCGACGGGTACTCCACAATCGCGCGGCCCGAGGCCTTGGACACCTTCACCACGGTGCCGCCGGTGGCGGTGGCCGCACGCTGGGCGGAGGCCGCATCGGTGAAGAACACCTTGACCCGCGAGGTCGCCACGACCGGTGCGCCATCGTTGGAGACGGCGGCCGCAAATTTGCTGGCACCGGCATCCGCACGTGCGGCCACACCGGTAGACGCATCCGTGGACCGCTTGCTGCGGGTGCCGACGGCCGCCGCGCTGGCATCAGCCCCGGTGGTGATCCTGAACTGGCCGCCGCTGGCCTGCCGCACGGTTGCCGACGGCGCCAGCTGGAAGCGCGAGCCGCCGACATTGAACGAACGGCCGGTGGCCTCCGCCTTCAACTGCTGCGTGTCTACGGTCGACAAGGTCTTCGCCGGAGGTGTCTGGCCCGAGCTCTGTGCCCAGGCGGTGGTGGTCATCGCCGCGAGGGCGAGGGTGCTCAACAGAATGGTCGTCTTCATCATCAGTGCCCCAGAACGCGGATCTTGAAGAATTCGAGGTTGCCACGCGATGCTGCGTTCGCGGCTTGCCCCAGGTCGGTTACTTCCAGTGTCCAGGTGCCCGTGGCGTTCTCATCCAGGAAGGCATTGCTGGACAGCAGGTCCCAGTTGGTGAAGTTGCGCTGCACACCATTGAGGCCAGAGCCGATCGCGGTGAATGCCGGCTGCACCACGCTGCGGGTGCCGCTGGGCGAGATCAGCACGAACTGCAGCTGGCGGGTGTTGCTGTGGTTGACGCGGAAGCCGAGCTGCACGCTCTCGATGTTGCGCGCACCGTTGGCCAGCTGGAAGGTCAGGCGCGCCGCGGCCGCCGAGGTATTGCCGATGGCCACGGTACGCGTCGTGTTGCGCCAGCCACTATCCACCAGTGCACCCAGCGGCTGGAAGTCTTCTGCGACCTGTACCGCGCGTGCCGCGTTGACCACACCGAAACCGTACCAGTTGCTGTAGGCACGGCCGGCGGCATTCACCGTCCAGCCCGGCACCAGCACGCGGCCGTCGGAGTGGGTCACCGCTGCCCGGTTCGGATCGGTGCGGGTGGCGGTGGTGGCCAGGATGTACTTCACATCGCGGTAGGACAGGTTCGGATTGGTCTCCAGCAGCAGCGCCGCCACGCCCGACACCATCGGCGTGGCCGCCGAGGTGCCGTTCATTTTTCCTGTGTAGTTGCAGGTGCTGTCGATGGCAGACTGGTCGCCGTCCAAGGTGTTGCGCAGGCTCGTGTTCTTGTTGCTGCCCTGCGCGCAGCCGGTGACATCGGTGGTGAGGATGGCCGGATCGTAGCGGATCGCCAGCTGCCCCGGCACGACCTGCCGCTGCCAGCCATTCTCACCGCCGAAGCCGGACACCCACAGCGCCGAGCCGGTGGACGAGTAGGACGAGCGCACGCCATCGGCGCGCACGGCGGCAACGGTGATCACGTTGAACAGGTTGTTACGCGGGTCGCGGCCGGCCGGAATGCAACCCGTGTTGCGGTTCTTGGTGTCTGCCGAGCAGATGTCGGTGCCATCCGAGCGTGCACCGTTGTTGTGATTGTTGCCGGCGGCTTTCACGTAGATGCCACCGCGGCCGCCACGGGTGCCGGACATGGCCTGCTCATAGGCGGCGATGTCGTTCTGGCTGTAGGCCAGCGGCAGGTTGGGGTTGCCCGGGCTGGAGCCCCAGCTGTTGTTGAAGACCCCCACGTCGGCCACTTCGGCGCCGTCCCACCACGAGTACTCGATGTTGGAATTCGAATTGCCTTGGGCATTGGAGGCCAGGAAATTGAAGCCCTTGAGTGTGGCCGCTGAGGCTACGCCGCGCACGCCCAGGTTGTTGGCACCGACCGCACCGGCGATGCCGCCGACCATGGTGCCGTGATTGTCGCGGTCGGGATTGGACGGTGAAGGGTTGTTGCTCTGGTTGGCGAAGTTCTTGCCGGCGACCGCCGCGACGTTGGCGGCCAGGTCCGGGTGGGCGATCTGCAGGCCGTCATCGACGATGGCGATGGTGACGCCCTGGCCACGGATGCCATTGCGGAACAGGCCATCCACGTTCAGATCGTTGCCAGCCACCGGCAGGGTATCGCCCAGTACGGCCTGTCCGGTGTTGAGCAGATGCCACTGACGCCCGGCCAGCGGATCGGCCTGCTGGGCCTGGGCGGTGACGGCCAGGCTGCCCAGCACCAGGGCAGTGGCGAGGGCCAGGCGCGCGGAGCGCGGTGGCGCGGAGCGTTGCGTGTGTCGCTTCATACACGAATCCTTCTGTTGTGAATCGGCATGGCAGGACGGCGGGGCGGAACTGCCCCATCGCAACGAGCCAAACGCGACACAACGAAGAACCCCCTACCTCTTCACGGAACCAATCTGCAGATGTGCCGATTGCGTCACAAACACTTATGTCGTGGGGGAATGACGACTGCCGTGTCCCGCATCTGGTAGGTGCCAACCTTGGTTGGCACGCGTATACACGCATGGCGTGGATCTACCCGGTGTCATCGCGCGCCCTCACATCCGGCTGTGCTACTACAGCCCGTGCACCCTTCCGCATCGGAGCACGATGATGGTCAACCCTCTGGCCCAGGCCCATCGCGGCCTCGGCACTACGCTGTTCAGCCTGTTGAACCCGATACCCTTCGGCTTCTTCGTCGGCGCGCTGATCTTCGACGCGATCTACCTCAACAGCGCCGAGGTGATGTGGGGCAAGTCCGCCGCCTGGCTGATCACCTTCGGCCTGCTGATCGCCATCATTCCGCGCCTGATCAACCTGTTCGCGGTCTGGCGCCGCAACGGCACCGCCACCCGCATCGACCGCATCGACTTCTTCCTCAACCTGGTCGCGGTGCTGCTGGCCATCTGGAACGCCTTCGTGCACAGCCGCGATGCGTATGCCGTCGCGGTGCCGGGCACGATCCTGTCGGCGCTGACCGTGGCCCTGATCGCCCTGGGCCTGATCCTGCTGTCGCTGCAGCCGCCGGTGCTGCAGGGAGGTCGTCATGGCTAAGCACATCCTGCCTACCGTGGGCGCCCTGGCGCTGGTCGTGATGCTGTCGGCCTGTGCCGGCAAGGCCGAATACCACCCCACCGACCAGTCGGGTGCGAAGCCGCCTCTGCCGGCACCGAAGAACTTCCTGATGCCGCCGATGCAGGTGCCCAAAGGCGTGGGTTGGGCCGACGGCCAGTCACCCACCGTGGCCGAAGGCCTGAAGATCGAACGCATCGCCGCCAACCTGCAGCATCCGCGGCGATTGTTGACCCTGCCCAACGGCGATGTGCTGGTGGTGGAAGGCAATGGCCCCGGTGAAGAACCGGTCACCACGCCCAAGCAGTGGATCGCCGGCAAGGTGAAGGCGCGCTCGGGCAAGGCCGGCAAGGGCGGCAACCGGGTCACCCTGCTGCGCCGCACACCGGGCACGAACACCTGGACCCAGCACGTGTACATCGAAGGCCTGCATTCGCCGTTCGGCATCCAACTGATCGGTGACACGCTGTACGTGGCCAACACCGGCAACATCATGCAGTACCACTACGTGCCGGGCGAAACCCGCATGTCCGACAAGGGCCGCGAGTTCACCGACCTGCCCAGCACCATCAACCACCACTGGACCAAGGAACTGCTGGCCAGCCGCGATGGCAGCAAGCTGTACGTGGGCGTGGGCTCCAACAGCAACATCACCGAGAATGGCCTGGCCGTTGAATACCGCCGCGCAGTGGTGCTGGAAGTGGACGTGGCCACCCGTGGCAGCCGCATCTATGCGTCGGGCATCCGCAACCCGACCGGGCTGGACTGGGAGCCGAGCACCGGCACGCTGTGGGCCGTAGCGAACGAACGCGATGAAATCGGTGCCGACCTGGTGCCTGATTACCTCACCTCGGTGAAGGAGGATGGCTTCTACGGCTGGCCCTACAGCTACTGCGGCCAGCACGTGGACGAGCGCGTGCAGCCGCAGCGGCCGGACCTGGTGGCGAAAGCCATCACGCCGGACTACGCCATCGGCTCGCACGTGGCACCGCTGGGCCTGCTGTTCTACACCGGCCAGGCACTGCCGGCGCAGTACCACGGCGGCGCCTTCATCGGCGAGCACGGCAGCTGGGATCGCTCACCATTGAGCGGCTACGAAGTGGTCTACGTACCGTTCAAGGACGGCAAGCCGACCGGGCGGCCGCAGACCGTCGTCAGCGGCTTCGCCTCCAAGGACGAGAAGACCTTGATGGGCGCACCGGTAGGCATGGCGATGGATGCCGAAGGCGCACTGCTGGTCGCCGACGACGTGGGCGACGTGGTGTGGCGGGTGTCAGCCAAGTAGCTCTGTAGAGTCGAGCCACGCTCGGCTGCTTTGAACTGGCCTGTGTAGAGTCGAGGCAAGCCCCACCGCCTTTTTCCGCAAAAAGCAAAACCGGGTCGACCCCCACAAAAGACA
>NZ_JBXAWS010000017.1:0-94430 GCF_057292075.1 Stenotrophomonas sp. 1L-E-5-B-C3 | reverse complement strand
CGGTGTGGGTTGGCAGGACCGTTGGCGCCATGGATGGCGCCATCGAGCCCCCATGGACGGGTTTACGGCGTGTCCTGCCAACCCACACCGCCCCGCCCAACAAGCAGAAAACCAGAGCCGCTCTGGCTCTGGCCTTTGACGTTGCCCTGGCTTGAAGCTTGGGCGGGTGCAGGGCGCAGCCCTGCCGAGCAACCCTCAATGCAGCAGGGCAGCTACCGCTGCGCGGAATCCCGCTTGGGCCTGACCGGACTCCGGCGCATGATGCAACTGGCGCACCGCACGGGCCAGACGTGCCGCGCCCACGAACCCGCAGCTGGCCTGCAACCGGTGCAACTGGCTGCGCAGCTGGCGCTCGTCGTGCTGGTCCACCGCCTGCTCGACCGCATCGCGTACACCCGGCAGCTCGGCCAGGAACAACTCGCGCAGGGCGATCAGGTGGTTGCGCTGGCCATTCAGCGCGGCCAGCGCCGCCGTCTCATCCCAGTCCTGTACCTGCAGCTCGACTGCCGCCGGCGGTTGGGTCAGGACAATCCCGGCCGGACTGTTGACCAGGGCGCGGCGCACGGCCTTCAGCAACTGGTCGCGGCCCAGCGGCTTGACCAGGGTGTCGCTGAACCCGGCCTCGCGCAGGCGGGCATGAATGGAGGTATCGCCGTCGGCGGTATGCGCCAACGCCGGGGTATCGGGGTGCGAACGGCGCAGTTCGCGCAGCAGCTGCGCGCCGTTGCCGTCAGGCAGGTTGACGTCGATCAGCCACAGGTCATGCGCGCCGGGCTCGGCGCTGGCCAGGGCACTGGCCAATGAGTCTGCGGTGTCCACGTCCGCCGGTAACGTTTCCAACGCCGCTTTGAAAAAACCGCGGCTGATGATGTCGTCCTCGACAAGCAGGAAGCGGGGCCGGCTGGCCCGCGGGGTCATCTGCATCAGGGCTGCCTCCATGTCAGCTGCTGTAATCATCAAGCACGGCGGCGGCGGGCGCAAGCGGGTCCGGACCCTGCCGGTCAGGATCTGCGACAATACGCGCCCATTTTTGCCCGCAGCCTGTCGCCACGTGGCCCGATCCCGTTCCCGCATCGACCGTACCCCGTTCCAGACCGAAATCCTCGACCTCAGCCATGATGGTCGCGGCGTTGCCCGCCGTGAAGGCGAAGGCGGCAAGGTCACTTTCGTCAGCGGCGCCCTGCCGGGCGAGGTGGTCCTGGCTGAACAGACCGCCCGCAGCCGCCATTTCGACGAGGCGCGCACGGTGGAAGTGCTGCAGGCCTCGCCGCAGCGCGTAACCCCGAAGTGCCCGCACTTCGGCACCTGCGCCGGCTGCGTGCTGCAGCATCTGGACGAAGAGCAGCAGATCGTCGCCAAGCAGCGCGTGCTGATGGACAACCTGGAGCGCATCGGCCACGTGAAGCCGGGCACTGTGCTGGCGCCGCTGGTCGGTGAGAGCTGGGGCTACCGCCGCAAGGGCCGCTTCTCGGTGCGCCGGGTCGAGAAGAAGGACAAGACCCTGGTCGGTTTCCGTGAACAGGACCCGCGATTCGTGGCCGATCTCAGCCAGTGCCTGACCGTGATCCCGGAAATCGGCACCAAGGTCGAGGCGTTGTCGACCTTCATCGAGTCGCTTGATGGCAAGCGCGACATCCCGCAGATCGAATTCATCGCCGGTGACCAGGCCGTGGTCCTGACCGTGCGCCACCTGCAGCCCCTGAGCGATGCCGATCGTGCCGCCTGGGCCACCTTCGGCCAGCAGCATGGCTTCGTGATCTACCTGCAGTCCGGTGGCGTGGATACCGTGCAGCCGCTGGACGGGCAGGGCGTGCCGCTGTCGTTCCGGCTTGCGCCGTGGGACGTGGAGCTGGCGTTCCGTCCGCTGGACTTCATCCAGGTCAACGCCAAGCTCAACGAGAAGATGATCGCCCATGCCCTGGATCTGCTGGAGCCGGGTGAGGACGAGCGCGTGCTGGACCTGTTCTGCGGCCTGGGCAATTTCACTCTGCCGCTGGCCCGCCGTGTGCGCGAAGTGGTGGGTGTGGAAGGCGATGCCGGCCTTGTCGCCCGCGCCCGAGAGAATGCCGAACGCAACGGCCTGGCCAATGCCCAGTTCTTCAGCGCCGATCTGACCCAGGACCAGCGCAGCACGGCGTGGATGCGCCAGGGCTTCGACAAGCTGTTGCTGGACCCGCCGCGTTCGGGCGCGATCGAAGTGCTGCAGCAGCTGCCGCTGAAGCAGTTCAAGCGCATCGTCTATGTCAGCTGCCACCCGGGCTCGCTGGCACGCGATGCCGGCTACCTGGTCAACGAACAGGGCTTCACCCTGGTCAGCGCCGGCGCCATGGACATGTTCCCGCATACCGCGCACGTGGAAAGCATCGCGGTGTTCGAGAAGCGCTGATCGGCTGTCATGCCCATCGCGCATAATGGTGCGATGGGCATCGAAATCGAACGCAAATTCCTCGTCAGCAGTGATGGCTGGCGCACTGCCGCGCACCGGGTGATCCCGATGGCGCAGGGCTACATCAACGACCTGGGCGCGCTCGACCGCGGCACCCAGAACGCCTCGGTGCGCGTGCGCATCGAAGGCGACCATGCCGCGCTGAACCTGAAGTCGCGCACCATCGGCCACACCCGCCAGGAGTTCGACTATCCGATCCCGGTGGACGATGCCCGCGCACTGCTGGCGCTGTGCGTGGGTGGCCTGATCGACAAGCGCCGCCATCTGGTCGAGTACGCCGGCCTGACCTGGGAAGTGGACGAGTTCCTCGGCGACAACGCCGGCCTGGTGGTGGCTGAGGTTGAGCTGGACAGCGCTGACCAGGCTATCGACCTGCCGGACTGGGTTGGTACCGAAGTCACCGACGACGCCCGCTACTACAACGTCGCGCTCGCCAACCACCCCTATTCACAGTGGTGAATCCAGAAAAAGGGGACGGAGGGGATTAAGTCGCCTTTACCCCATCTGTGCGGAAAGCGACTTAATCCCCTCCGTCCCCTTTTATCGAAGGTGTCGGCCCCCATGTGGAGGGGATGAGAATCGACATCTACTCCGACGTGGTCTGCCCCTGGTGCTGGATTGGCAAGCATCGTTTCCAGCAGGGTGTGCAGTTGCTGGGCGCGGACGCGCCTGAACTCGACATCCATTGGCAGCCGTTCCAGCTGGATCCGGACGCGGACGCCACCCCGGTTCCGCTGCGCGAGGCCTACGTGCGCAAGTTCGGTGGCGTCGAGCGGACCGAGCAGATCCTCGGCCAGACCCAGACCACTGCGCGTGCAGAAGGCCTGCCGATGGACTTCGGCCAGGGCCAGGTGCGGGTGACCACGCTGCCGGCGCACCGGGTGCTGTGGCTGGCCGGCCAGCACGGCGTGCAGGATGCGGTCGGCGAAGCGCTGTTCCGCGCCCACTTCGAGCATGGCCAGAACCTGGCGGACCCCTCGGTGCTGATCAAGGCCGGCGTGGCTGGCGGCCTCGACGCGGGTGAAATCGCGCAGATGCTGGCCTCCGACCGCGGCCTGGCCGAGGTCGAAGCCAAGCTGGCGCAGGCCCATGCGCTGGGCATTTCCTCGGTGCCGACCTTCGTCATCGATGGAAAGTGGGCCATTTCCGGGGCGCAGCCGCCGGAGGCCTTCGCCAACGCGCTGCGCCAGATCGCTGCCGAACAGGGCGCTCCGGCAGCTTCGGCTGACGGAGACGAGGCCTGCGGCCCGGACGGCTGCAAGGTCTGACCGGATCCGAAAAGGGGACGGAGGGAATTAAGACGTATCCAGCCCGTAGGGGCCGATTGCGGCTTAATCCCCTCCGTCCCCTTTTTCTGACCACTGCGCCTGTCGGCCGGTTCTGCGACAATGCGGCACTGCGCCATGCGGGCGCGTGTTGTGGAGATCGACCATGCTGCTGATCGGCGTTGCCGGCACCGAACTGACTGCCCAGGAACGTGACTGGTTGCAGCACGATGCCGTGGCCGGGGTGGTGCTGTTCAAGCGCAACTTCGCCTCGCGCCAGCAGGTGACCGATCTGAGCGCGGCGATCCGTGCCGCCGCCCCGCGCCCGCAGCTGATCTGCGTGGACCAGGAAGGCGGCCGTGTGCAGCGTTTCCGCGAAGGCTACAGCGAGCTGCCGCCGCTGCAGGACATCGGTGCGCTGTACGCCACCGACCCGCAGCAGGCGCTGGCCCTGGCCGAACAGCACGCCTGGCTGATGGCCAGTGAAGTGCGGGCCAGCGGCCTGGACCTGAGTTTTGCGCCGGTGGTCGATCTCGGTCGTGGCAACCGCGCCATCGGCAACCGTGCCTTCAGTGAAGACCCGCAGGTGGTTGCCGCGTTCACTGCCGCCTACGTGCGCGGCATGCACGCGGTCGGCATGGCGGCCACGCTCAAGCATTTCCCCGGTCACGGCACCGTGCTGGAAGATACCCACGTGGATACCGCGATCGATCCGCGCGCGCTGGACGAGCTGCGCGCGCAGGACCTGGTGCCGTTCCAGGCCGGCGTCGCCGCCGGTGCCGACGCGGTGATGATGGCGCACGTGGTCTATCCGCAGGTTGCGCCTGAGCCGGCCGGCTATTCCCCGCGCTGGATCCAGGACATCCTGCGTGGCGAGCTCGGCTTCCGCGGCGTGGTGTTCTCCGACGACATCGGCATGGCTGCTTCGCACAGTGCCGGCGGTGTGCCGGCACGCGTGCACGCGCACCTGGATGCCGGCTGCGACGTGGTGCTGGTCTGCCACCCCGAACTGGTCGATGAAGCCCTGCACGCCGTGCAGGGACGCTCCCTCAATACTGCTGCGCTGCTGGGCCTGCTGGGCCGCGGCGCGCTCGGCTGGGACGGCCTGCTGGCCGATGCCCGCCATGGCGACACCCAATCCCGTCTGCTTGAAACCCTTGGAAGAACCGTCTGATGCCCAACCTCACCATTTCCCAGGCCCTGGCCCAGGCTGACCTGCTGGTCGACCGCCCCACCATCGACAAGGCCATCGCTGGTATCGCCGACGCCATCGCGCGCGATTACAAGGGCGAGGTGCCGCTGTTCCTGTCCATCATGCACGGTGCGCTGCCGTTCGCCGGCCAGCTGGCGCTGGAACTGGGCGCGCGCGGCCAGGACGTGCAGTTCGATTACCTGCACGCCACCCGTTACCGCGGTGAAACCACCGGCGGCGACCTGGTCTGGAAGCACAAACCGGCCACCTCGCTGTTCGGCCGCCGCGTGCTGCTGGTCGACGATATCCTCGACGAGGGCTACACCCTGCAGGGCGTGCGCACCTGGTGCCTGGAACAGGGCGCGACCGACGTGCGCATCGCCGCGATGACGGTGAAGAAGCACGACCGCGCGCTGCCGGACGTGACTGCCGACTACGCCGGCATCGAACTGCCGGACCGTTACGTGTTCGGCTTCGGCATGGACGTCAACGAAACCCTGCGCTGCGTGCCGGCCATCTACGCGATGAAGGAATAACGGCGCAGCCGCCCGCGGCGCGTCTTCTTCTGCCGCCGGCATCCTCGGGTGCCGGCGTTCGTCTTTTCATGGAGTGCTTCGAATGCAACAGATCGCCCTGGCCGTGATCGGCGGTACCGGTGTCTATAACCTGGCCAAGCTTGACGACGTGCAGACCCACGAGGTCGACACCCGCTTCGGCCGTCCGTCGGGCCCGGTGCGCGTTGGTACGCTGCTCGGCCATCGCGTGGCGTTCCTGGCGCGGCATGGCGAAGGCCATTCGCTGCCGCCGCACAAGATCAACTACCGCGCCAACCTGGCCGCGCTGCAGCAGCTGGGCGCGCAGCGCGTGCTGGCGTTGAACACGGTGGGAGGCATCACCGAACACTTTGGTCCGCGCGTGCTGGCCTGCCCGGACCAGATCATCGACTACACCTGGGGCCGCATCAGCACGATCTGTGAGGAAGAAGGCACCGACGTGGTCCACGTTGATTTCGGCCACCCGTACACACCAATGCTGCGCAGCAAGATCCTGGCTGCGGCCAAAGTGACCGGCGTCACGGTCCATGACGGTGGCTGCTACGGCGCAACACAGGGCCCGCGCCTGGAAACCATCGCTGAAATCGCCCGTATGCGCCGCGACGGCTGCGATCTGGTGGGCATGACCGGCATGCCGGAAGCCGCCCTGGCACGCGAGCTGGGGCTGGATTACGCCTGCCTGGCGATCATCGCCAACTGGGCTGCCGGCTGTGGTGATGGTGAGGAGATCACGATGGCCGAAGTGCTGGCCAACGTGCAGGCGGCCGGCAACGGACTTCCGGAACTGGTGGGCGAATTGGCACGGGGGTGATTGTCTTCCCCGAGCAAGCTTTGCATACTCAGCTTGTGCGCGGGTTCAGCGTACACCACCCATTCATTGCATAAGGTCTCGCATCACCATGCCGAACGGTACCGTCAAGTGGTTCAACGACGCCAAGGGATTTGGCTTCATCTCGCCGGAGGATGGCAGCGCCGACGTGTTCGCGCACTTCTCCGCCATCAACTCCAAGGGCTTCCGCAGCCTGCAGGAAGGCCAGCGTGTCACCTATGACGTGACCCAGGGCCCGAAGGGTGCCCAGGCTTCGAACATCACGCCGGCCGAGTGATCCACTCGACAGTGCGTTGAAAACCCCGCTTCGGCGGGGTTTTTTTTGCGCGGATTGCCCGCGACCCGCTCGCGATCCACCCGCCTCGGGCACAATGCGGCCATGACGGAACGACTGCGCATCGCCGTGATCGGCTACGGTACCGCTGGACAGGCAGTGTCCATCCTGCTCACCCGTGACGGCCACGAGGTGGAGATCTTCGAACGCGTGCCCACGCCGGGGCCGGTGGGTGCCGGTTTCCTGCTGCAGCCCAGCGGCCTGCAGGTACTGTGGCAGATGGGCCTGCTTGATTCCGTGCGCGCACATGCCGCGCCGGTGCACCGCCTGTATGGCGACACGCCGTGCGAGCGCGCGGTGATGGACATGCGCTACGAGGGACTGGATGCGCGCCTGCACGGCCTGGGCATGCAGCGCGGGGCCTTGTTCTCGCTGTTGGACGAGGCGCGCGCAGGCGAGGGCCAGCTGCATGCCGGTACCACCATTACCGAGGTGGATGCCGAACACGGCCGTCTGCGCGACAGCGACGGGCGCACGCATGGCCCGTTCGACCTGGTAGTGGTCGCCGATGGCGCCGCGTCGACGCTGCGCGGCACGATCGCCGGCGGTGCCGGGCTGGACCGCGTGTATCCGTGGGGGGCGCTGTGGTGCCTGCTGCCGGCCGAGGACTGGCCGCACGTGCAGGAGCTGCGGCAGCGTTACGTGGCCGCGCGCAAGATGATCGGACTGCTGCCGGTCGGCACGCGCCCCGGTGATGACACGCCGCGCCTGAGTTTCTTCTGGAGCCTGCCACGCGCTGACTTCGAACGCTGGCAGGCCGATGGCATGACGCCCTGGCTGGATGAACTGCATGCGCTGTGGCCGCAGGCCAGTACGCGCTTCGCCCATCTGCGTGATGCCGGCCAGTTGGCGCGCGCGGTCTACCGTGATGCGGTGATGACGCGCTGGCACCACGGCCGCATGGTGCTGGCCGGTGATGCCGCGCATGCGATGAGCCCGCAGCTGGGGCAGGGCGTGAACATGGCGCTGCTCGATGCGCTGGCGCTGCGCGATGTGGTGCGCACCTACGGCGGCAGCACGGTCGCGCTGCAGGCCTACCAGGCGCAACGCAGGGCACACGTTGCGGTGTACCAGCGCTGGAGTCGTTGGCTGACGCCGCTGTTCCAGTCCGACCGCGACGCCTGGGCGAAGGCGCGTGACGTGCTGCTGGGCCCGATGGGGCGCCTACCCGGGGGCCGTGGCCACATGCTGCGCGTGCTCAGTGGCACCCAGCACGGCTGGTTCGGTGCACTTGCACTGGATCCGGCGTTCGTCGACGCACTGGCCACTGCAGCGGAAATGCCTCGTATCAACGCGATTTCGGCCAATGCGTGAAGCGCGTCGTCACCTGAATTAACGGTTGCCTCACCGCCGATATGCGAGAAGTAGGTTGCACGCGATTGCGCGTCGCCCGTTTTCCTTTCCGTGATCAACATCGCGCGTGGCCCGGGCGGCGCTGCCGTTGCGGCCTGTTGCGGCCCGGATGTGCCGCTGATGTTGAAGAGGAGGACGCCATGTTGTTCGCGGTCGAGGAGCTGGAATCGGAAATCTGCAAGCTGCGCGGATTGCTGCAGATGCTGCACGAGGACCAGCCCGACGTACTGGAGGACGTGTTCGAGTTCCATGTCGGCAGCCTGATCAGCCATGCATCGCAGGAGCATCACGCGCGTATCCGCGCCTGTGCGCAGGAGATGCTGGCGGTGATCCGGGCACTGCCGCGGCGACGTGACGGTGACACGCCGGACTTCCGCGTGATGCCGGAGCTGGACATCCGCCCGGCTTGAGTCATGGCGCAGGCAGTTGTACCAGGCTGCCTTCCACGCAGGCCAGCATGCACTCACCGCGTACCGGTGCAGGAACGATGCCGGCGGTGAACGCGGAGAACGCGGGCAGGACCGTGATCCGCTCGCGCAGCCAGAAGGCGGGAAAGCGGCGGCGCAGCGAAGGCAATGCAACCTGCGGATGCAGATGCCCCGCGATCACGTGCAATGCTGCATCCGGTGTTGGTTCATGGCGGAGCAGGAATGGCGGCAGTCGCGCTTCCTCGTGGATCTGCACCTGCAGTTGGGCATGCGGCAGCTGACGGTCGTGATTGCCGCGCAGCACATGAACGTCCAGCCTGGCATTCCGTTCGCGCCAGCCCAGCCACTGCTGGTACCACGCTGCGCGATGCGCTGGCCCATGCAGGATGTCGCCGAGAATCCACAGTTCGCGACAGGCATGCTCGTCCAGCAACACCTGCAGTCGCTGCAGGTCTTCCGAAGTGCCGCCGCTCGGCAGCGCGATCCCCGCGCGGCGGAACACATCAGCCTTGCCCAGGTGCAGGTCGGCGATCAGCAGCGCCTGCCGCGCCGGCCAGTACAGTGCGCGCGTGCCGGCAACAATCATCGGCTCGCCGGCCAGCAGCAGCGAAAGTTCATCGGCCATGGCGGCGTTCCAGCTGGTGTGCGGCGCGCTGCACGCGGGTCCGCCAGTCTTCGTTGCTGAACTGCCCGCGCAGCCGCTCGGCCCACAGCGGGAACCCCAAAGGCGTGAGTGATGAAGGGCGCTGCACCGAAAGGGACTTTGTGCCGATCTTCGCCAGTACCTGCTGCAGTCCGGGAAGGTCCAGGCTGTCGTGCAGCACTTCGTGTTCGGCCAATGCCAGCAGCAGATGGTCGGGATCGTGCTCGCGCAACACGTCGTACAGCAGGCCCGCCGAGGCCTGCAACTGGCGCAGCGAACGCGGCATGCCGCCTGGCAGGCTCGGCACCAGCAGGCCGGCCACGCGCGCGATGCCGCGGAACTGCCGACGCGCCAGCTCACCGAGGTTCACCGCTGCACGCAGGTCATCGAGCAGTTGATCGGTGGTGAACAGGGCCAGCCACTGCTGCGCGTCCAGATCGACCGCCTGTGCCGGTGCCAGCACCAGGCCGTGGTCGTTCACCGCATAGCCGATGCTGTTGCGCTGCAGGCGCGTGAGGCGCAACGCCAGCAGTGCGGCCAGTGCCTCGTGAACGTGACGGCCGGCAAACGGAAACACGAACAGGAACTGGCCCTCACGGCGCCGCACCTCCTCCACCAGCAGGCGGTCCCGCCCCGGAAGTGCGGACAGCTGCTCCTGCAGTGCCAGCAGCGGTGCCAGCCAGCGTGATTCGGCACTCGCGTCGGCCCCTGACAGGACCGCTTCCAGTTCGTGCCCGAGCGCCATCGACAACGGCAGTTGGCCACCCTGCCAGCGCGGCACAACGCCGTCGCCAGCTCCGCGCGCCAGCCGCACGAAGGCGGTCATGTCGCGCAGCTGCACCAGCTCAAGCAGGCGGCCCGCGAACTGGAAACGATCACCGCGGCGCAGACGGCTGGCGAACTGTTCCTCCACCGCGCCCAGGCCTCCGCCGCGCAGGAACTGCACGCGAACGCTGCCATCGCTGCTGATGGTGCCGATCGACAACCGGTGGCGCAGCGCCTGGCGGCGATCATGCATGCGGTAGTGGCCATCGGCGTCCTGCACCACCTTGTGGAAATCGGGGTACTGGGCCAACGCCTGGCCGCCCTGCACGATGAATGTCAGCACCGCCTGCCACTGATCATCAGCAAGTGCGGCGAAGGCATGGGTGCGTCGTACCTGCGCCAGCAACGCATCGCTGTCGAAGCCGCCGGCGAGCGCGCGGCTGACCGCATGCTGGGCCAGTACATCCAGCGACAGCGTCGGCGGTCGCCGTGCTTCGACCACGCCTTCACGCAACGCGCGGCGCACGGCCGCGTACTCGGCCAGTTCCAGCGCGTGGCTGGGAATGCACAGGACAGCGCCGCTGGTACCGGGACGATGGCGCGCGCGGCCTGCGCGTTGCCGCAGGCGTGCCACGCCCTTCGGGCTGCCCAGCTGCAGCACCTGTTCGACCTCCGGAAAATCCACGCCCAGGTCGAGGCTGGATGTGGCGACGACGCAGCGCAGGGCGCCTGCACGCAGGCCGTCCTCCACCTGCTGGCGCAGCGCCGGATCCAGCGAGCCGTGGTGCAGCGCCAGCGTTTGCGGGTCTTCCGGCCAGACCGCGGCCAACGCCTGGTGCCACAGTTCGGCCTGCGCGCGGGTGTTGGTGAACAACAGGCTGCTGCGCGCCTGCATCAGCGCGTCCAGCACACGCGGCAGCTGTGCAAGGCCAAGATGCCCCGCCCACGGAAAACGTTCGCCCGGTTCGGGCAGCAGGCTGCGTACCGTGATCGGGCGCGGGCGGACGCCTTGCACGGTCGGTGCGTCCGGACGGTCGGGCAGCAGCACGTCGCGCGCCTGGGCAAGATTGCCCAGCGTGGCCGACAGCCCCCACAGCTGCAGCGAGGGGGCGGCGCCGCGCAGCACCGCCAGGTTCAACTGCAGCAGCACGCCGCGCTTGTTGCCCAGCAGTTCGTGCCATTCGTCCACCACCACGCAGCGCAGCTGGCGCATGCGCGGCAGCGTATCCGGATAGCTCAGCAGCAGCGCCAATGATTCCGGCGTAGTCACCAGCACATCGACACGGCCCTCGCGTGCCTGTCGGCGTTCGTGGCTGCTGGCGTCGCCACTGCGCAGCCCGACGCGCCAGCCCAGTCCCAGTCCATCGACCACGGTCTGCAGTGCACGTGCAGTATCGCTGGCCAATGCGCGCAAGGGCGTGACCCACAGCACCTGCAGCGGACGCACTGAACTGGCGCGGCGGAGCGGCGGCGGATCGATCATCGCCTGCAGCAAGGGGCCGCCGAACATCGCCAGTGTCTTGCCGCTGCCGGTGGGTGTGTGCAGCAGGCCGGATTCTCCTGCCAGGTAATGCCGCCACATCGCGCGCTGGAACGGCAGTGAGCGCCAGCCTCGCGCCGCGAACCAGTCTTCCAGCCGGCGCAGCGCCTCGCTGCGGGTCATCGTGCCAGCGCCTGCAGGGTGGCCAGCTGGTCGGCCTCACTGGCCGGTTTGTCGTGCCGCCAGCGCAGGATGCGCGGAAAACGCACGGCGATGCCGGACTTGTGCCGGCTGCTGCGGTTGACCGCTTCGAATCCGAGTTCGAATACCTGTTCGGCGCGCACGCTGCGTACAGGCCCGAAGCGCTCACGCGTGTTGGCGCGGATCCAGCGATCGAGGGCAAGGATCTCCTTGTCGTCCAGACCCGAGTAAGCCTTGGCTACTGGCACCAGCGTGTCGCCGTCCCAGATCCCGAAAGTGTAGTCGGTGTACAGCGTGCTGCGCCGCCCGTGTCCCGCCTGCGCGTACAACAGCACGGCATCGATGGTGAGTGGATCGACTTTCCATTTCCACCAGTCGCCACGTCGTCGTCCGGACTGGTAAGCCGATGCGCGCCGCTTCACCATCAATCCTTCGACACCACGCTCGCGTGCTGCTTCCCGCAGTGCTGCAGCCTGCGACCAGTCATCGGCGGGAACTTCGGGCGAGAGCTGGATACGCGTGTCGCCCAGTGCGCCGATGACTTCGGCGAGGCGTATGCGCCGTTGCTGCAACGGCAGTCCGCGCAGATCCGCGCCCTCTTGTTCAAGCAGGTCGTAGGCCAGCACCCGTACCGGTGTGTTGCGCAACGTCGCCGCACCGGGCTTGCGCCGTTGGATGCGGGTCTGCAGCGCGGTGAAGGCGCGCGGCAGGCCGGTGGCCTCATCCCAGGCCAGCAGCTCGCCGTCCAGCACGCAGCCATCGGGGAGGCCCATCGCCGCCTGTTCGATCTCGGGGAAGCGGCCGTCCAGGCGTTCCTCGCCGCGTGACCACAGTGCCACTTCGCCACGCCGGCGCAGCAGTTGCAGGCGGATGCCATCCCATTTCCATTCCAGCAGCCAGTCGTCGACGGGACCGAGGCGATCGCCGGGAGCGCCTTCCAGTGGCGAGGCGAGGAAGAACGGGTAGGGCTGTTGCCGGTCCAGTGGCAGCTCGTCCGGCGACAACAGCTGGCCCAGCAGCCCGGGTGAGGGCACCCAGTCGCCGAGCATGCGCTGGGCGATGCGCGCGATGTCCAGGCCGGACCATTCGGCCAGCGCCTGCTGCACCAGACGCTGCGAAACACCCACGCGCAGGGCGCCGGTCAGCAGTTTGTTGAACACCAGGCGTTCGCGGCTGCACAGCTGCTGCCAGCCCGAGACCACCGCCTCGCGGCGTACCGGTTCGGGCTGGTTGGCCACGGCCAGCAGGTGCTGTTCGATCCATTCGGCCAATGGCCGGTCGAGCGAAGGCTGCGCTGGATCATCCAGCAGCAGGGTCAGTGTCTCGGCCAGGTCTCCGACCTGGGCATAGCTGTCTTCGACCAGCCACGGTGGCAGCGCTGATTCTTCGGCAATCCAGGCGCGCAGTTCGCCACTGGCGGCGATCTTCCGGCGTGCACCGCCCACTTTGCCGCCGCTGAGCAGGTACAGCGCCCACGCCGCATCATGCGCACGCGCGTGGCGGAAGTAGTCGACCAGCGCCGCACGCTTGTCCAGTGTCGCGGTGCTGCGGTCCAGGCGCTGGTAGAGCACGGCGAAGGCCTTCATTCCTCACTCCCGAAATCGGTACGGAAGGCTTCGGCAGCCACGCCGCGCTCGCGCAGGTAGGGGATCAATGCATCGGTATTGCCGTGGGTGGCGATTACCCGCTGCGCGCCGGTCTGTTCGATGGTCTGCAGCAGTGCGGGCCAATCGGCGTGGTCGGAAATGACGAAACCGCGATCGACATTGCGGCGGCGGCGGTTGCCGCGCAGTTGCATCCAGCCCGAGGCGAAACCCAGCTGGTGGCGGCCGAAGCGGCGCATCCATGGTGTGCCCGCGGCCGAGGGTGGGGCGAGGATCAACTGGCCCGCCGCGTCCGGCTGGCGGCCCTGTTCGGCCACGGCGAGCGTCTCCAGCATCGGTACGCCGGCCTGCCGGTAGACCGCCACGCCATTGGCTATGGCGCCGTGCAGCCAGGCCGGGCGATCATCCAGCGGCAGCAGTTCAGCCAGCACCCGCTGCGCCTTGCCCAGGGCATAGCAGAGCAGGATCGCGGCCTCGCCGCGCTGCTCGCATTCGCGGCGCCAGGCGACGATCTCTGCAGCGACTGCGGGGGTGTCCGGCCAGCGGTAGATCGGCAAGGCAAAGGTGGCCTCGGTGATGAAGGTATCGCAGGGCACCACTTCGAACGGCGTGCAGGTGGGATCAGGCTGGCGCTTGTAATCGCCGGAGGCTACCCAGACCTGCTCGCCGTCATCGATGCGCACCTGCGACGAACCGAGTACATGGCCGGCCGGATGCAGCGACACCTGCACCCGGCCGAGCTGGAAGGGCAGACCTTCGGCATGCGCCTGCACCGGCACATCACCGAGCCGCCAGCGCAGGATCGGCAGGCTGCCTTTGCTGCAGTGGTATTCGCCCATGCCCGGGCGGGCGTGGTCGCCATGGCCATGGGTGATGACCGCGCGCGGCACCGGCCGCCAGGGATCGATATGGAAATCACCCGCGGCGCAGTACAGCCCTTCCGGGCGCAGTACCACCAGATCGTCGTTGCCTGCCATGCGATCACTGTGGCGCGCGCTTCGTGCACGGGGTGAGAATCGGCCTGAACGCGGGCTTGGCGGGCGATGCGGCACAATCGGGACGCACACTTCTTGCCGCCAGGATGGACCGGATGAGTGGACCGAGCTTCAGCAGCAATGCGCCCTTCGAAACCCATGTGGTGCTCAACCAGCCACCCCCGTTTGCCGGCCGCCAGCTGTGGACCGATGATGTGGCGTTGATGGAGGCGGTGCAACGCGAAGGCGCCGGCAGCTTCGCGCCGCGGTTGGCGGTGTACGGCGCGCTGGCCGGTGATGAGCTGTACCGGCTCGGCTTCGATGCCAACCGCGATCGCCCGCGCCTGCGCACGCATGACGCGCAGGGCCACCGCATCGACAGCGTGGAATTTCATCCCGCGTATCACCAGCTGATGGCGGCGGCGAAGCAACATGGCGTGGCTGGACTGTCCTGGCATGAGCCGCAGCCAGGTGCGCACGTCGCACGTGCTGCGTTGAGTTACCTGCACCACCAGGCCGAGGCCGGCACCAGTTGCCCACTGACCATGACCCACGCAGCGGTGGCGGTGCTGCAGTCGCAGCCGCACCTGGCCGAGTGGGCGCGCAAGGCCGCCGCGCCGGTCTACGACCCGCGCGATGTACCGGCAACGGACAAGGCCGGCATCACCCTTGGCATGGGCATGACCGAGAAGCAGGGTGGTTCGGATGTCCGTGCCAACAGCACGCGGGCCGAACCGATTGATGGCGAGCGTTACCGGCTGGTTGGCCACAAGTGGTTCTTTTCGGCACCGATGTGCGATGGCTTTCTGGTGCTGGCACAGGCACCGGGGGGATTGACCTGCCTGCTGATGCCGCGCCGGCTGGCCGATGGCGACCGCAATGCGTTCCGGCTGATGCGGCTGAAGGACAAGCTCGGTGACTGGGCCAACGCGTCCAGCGAGGTCGAGTTCTGCGGTGCGCAGGCATGGCGCGTGGGCGAGGAGGGGCGCGGCGTGGCCACCATCATCGGCATGGTGATGATGACCCGCCTGGACTGCATGCTCGGCGCGGCGGCGGAGATGCGCATGGCCTTGGCGCAGGCGCTGCACCATGCACGCCATCGCCGCACGTTCGGCAAGCTGCTGGTGGAGCACCCGCTGATGGCCAACGTGCTGGCCGACCTGGCGCTGGAGTCGGAGGCGGCCACGGTGCTGTCGATGCGCATCGCGCGTGCAGTGGACCGTGCCGGTGTGGACGCCAAAGAGGCGGCGCTGGCGCGGGTGGGTACGGCGCTGGGCAAGTACTGGGTCTGCAAGCGTGCGGCGGGCTTCGTCAACGAGGCGCAGGAATGCCTGGGTGGCGCGGGCTATGTGGAAGAGTCGATGCTGCCGCGCTTGTACCGGCAGGCACCGTTGAATTCGATCTGGGAGGGCAGCGGCAACATCCAGTGCCTGGACGTACTGCGCGCGCTGGCGCGTGAGCCGGAGGCGCTGGAGGCACTGCGCACGGAACTGGCGTCGGTGGCCGACCGGGATGCGCACTATGCAGCGGCATTGCAGCGCTGGGCAGCGGCGGCGCCGCCGGACGAGTCGCAGGCGCGGCTGTTCTGCGAGCGCACTGCGCTGCTGCTGCAGGCGGCATTGCTGCTGCGTGCGCACAGCCCGATGGCGGAGGCGTTCGTGCGCAGCCGGTTGGAAGGAGAGCATGGGCTGGCATTCGGGACGCTGCCGGTGGGGCTGGATCTGTCGGCGATGCTGGCGCGCGCGCTGCCGTAGGAGGCGGCCAACGGCGGAGCCCCTCGTGGTGGGCGCTGATATCGGCGGTGGCCGCGCGAGTGGGTTGCGCAGGGGACGCCGTGAACCCGTCCTTGGGGGCTTGGCCGCGGCATCCATGCCGCGGACACCCCTGCGCAGCCCACCCGCGCGTCCTTGGGCGGTTTCCGTGCCGTCCACCACGGAATCAACAGAAAGAGCGGAGAGCGAAAAGCAGAAAAGCCGCGGCAGTGCCGCGGCTTTTCCTGTGGAGCCGAGCCGATGCTCGGCTGGCCGGTAGCGCCGGGCCATGCCCGGCGAACGAACAGTTAGTGCTTGGCTTCTTCCTTGGCCGCGTTGCTCTTCGCGTCGTTGGCGACATCGCGGGCCTTGTCGGCAACCTTCTGCGCGGCGTTGGCGGTGGCGTCGCTGGCGTGTGCGGCGGCGTCGGTTGCAGCGTCCTTGGCCTTGTCGGCAGCGTTGGCGGTAGCGTCTGCTGCCTTGTCCAGCGCCTGCTGGGTATCGGCGGCGGCCTGCTCGGAGGCGGCGGCGGTCTTGTCGGCGGCTTCGCGGGTGGCAGCCGCAGCCTTGTCGACGGCGTCGCGGGCGGCAGCGCCAGCGCTGTCGGCGGCCTGCTGTGCATCCTGCTTGGCCTGTTCGGCTTCCGGGCCCTTGCAGGCGGCCAGGGCCAGCAGCAGGGAGGCGGCCAGCAGGGTGGTGGTGATCGGACGAATCTTCATGGCGGTCTCCGGTACTGCAATGGATGGGGACGCCAGCCTATTCATGCCGTTGTGAAGACGGGGTCGCGATGCAGCGGCTCAGTCGCGCGCATTCGGGAAAAGAAAAAGCCGCTGGCGAACCAGCGGCTTTTCCAGAACAGCGTGAAGAAAGAAGTTATTACTTCTTGGCTTCTTCAGCAGCGTCCTTGGCCTTCTCAGCGGTGCCTTCAGCAGCCTTGGCAGCGTCAGCAGCGGCGCCGGCAGCGGCGTCGGTGGCAGCAGCGCCAGCCTGGGCAGCAGCGTCAACCGAAGCGTCAGCAGCGGTGGCGGCGGTGTCAGCGGCCTGCTGGGCAGCGTCGGCGGTCTGGGCGCCAGCAGCGGCGGCCTGGTCGGCAGCAGCCTGGGCTTCGGTGGCGGCTTCGTTGGCCGAAGCAGCGGCGTCCTGGGCAGCTTCCTGCTTCGAGCAGGCGGCCAGGGCCAGAGCCAGGGACATCGCGACCAGCAGCTTGTTGATGCTCATTGTGTAAATCCTCGTCGTTAGAATTAGGCAACGCGCATGCTGCGCGCCGACAACATGATGACAAGCCAAGATTGGGTGTCAAGCGATCCCGCATTCATTTTTGCGAAATCATCGTTAAATCTTTTTAAATCAATTCGATGGCGATTGCGGTTGCTTCGCCGCCGCCGATGCACAGGGTGGCAATGCCGCGCTTGCCACCGCGCGTGCGCAGGGCGTTGACCAGGGTCACCACCAGGCGTGCGCCGGAGGCACCGATGGGATGGCCCAAAGCGCAGGCACCGCCATTCACGTTGAGCTTGTCGTGCGGGATGCCCAGTTCGCGCATCGGTGCCATTGCGACCACGGCAAAAGCCTCGTTGATTTCGAACAGGTCGACCTGGTCCAGCGACCAGCCGGTCTTGTCCAGCAGCGTGTGCAGCGCGCCGATCGGGGCGGTGGTGAACCACTCCGGTTCCTGCGAATGGGTCGCGTGGCCGACGATGCGGGCCAGCGGCGTGATGCCGCGCGCCGCGGCGTCTTCCTCAGTCAACAGGACCACTGCAGCAGCGCCATCGGAGATGCTGGAGGAGCTGGCGGCGGTCACGCTGCCGTCCTTCTTGAAGGCCGGACGCAGGGTCGGAATCTTGGCGATGTCCGAACGGCCCGGCTGCTCGTCCGTGGCGACCTCAACCTCGCCCTTGCGGGTGGCGACCTTCACCGCGACGATTTCATCGGCGAACGCACCGTTGGCCTGTGCCGCCTGCGCGCGCTTGACCGATTCGATGGCGTAGGCGTCCTGCTCTTCGCGGCTGAACTGGTACTTGTCCACCGCACATTCGGCGAACTCACCCATCGCCTTGCCGTCGTATGCGTTGACCAGCCCATCGTGGGCCATGTGATCGACCGCCTGGAAGTTGCCGAAGCGGTTACCGGTGCGCGAGTTGGGCAGCATGTGCGGCGCGTTGGACATCGATTCCATGCCGCCGGCGACAACGATGCGGGCCGAACCGGCCTTGATCAGGTCATGGCCGAGCATGATGGTCTTCATGCCCGAGCCGCATACCTTGTTGAGGGTGGTGGCACCGACCGAGAGCGGGATGCCGGCAGCGATCGCGGCCTGGCGGGCGGGCGCCTGGCCGAGGTTGGCCGGCAGCACGCAGCCCATCAGGACTTCAGAAACGTCGCTGGCCGGGACACCCGACTGCTCCAGGGCGGCGGCGATGGCGGCCGCGCCGAGGGTCGGGGTCGGCACACCGGTGAACTGGCCGAGGAAGGAGCCGATGGCGGTGCGCTTGGCGGCGGCGATGACGATGTTGGACATGGCAATCTCGTTGATGCGTAAGCAATGTTCGGAAAGGAGACCGGGGGCCGTTGGAAGCGTCCCGGTTTCCCGGCAGACTGCGTGGGGGTCGGCCCAAGTATAGAGGGTCGGGGAGGGCCGCCGCTGGGCGCCGCCGCATGCCTGCCAGGATCAAGGCAGGCCAACGTTCATGGGAAGGAATCGATGGAACGCACGACGATGATGAGGTCTGTCCTGGCAACCGCGCTGGCGCTGGCGCTGACGGCCTGTGGCGGCGGCGGGGGCGGCAGCAACGTACGCGTCGATCCGCCGCCGGCCACGCCCACGCCGCCGACGCCACCCCCACCCACTACGCCACCGCCGGCCAAACCGCAGGAGCCGACGTTTGATGCGCATCTGGCAGTCACCAACGCGCGTGCCGCACAGGCCACCGGACTGACGGGGCAGGGTGTGCGCATCGGTATCGTTGACTCGGGCGTGCAGCGCAATGCGGTGGCCCTGAATGGACGGGTGCTGGCCAACTTCAACTACATCGATCCGGCCAGGAACAATCTGGGCGTTGACGACGTGGTCGGCCATGGCACCGCGGTGGCCAGCCTGGCCGCCGGCGCAGCGGTGGGCTCCTGGCCGGGCGGCATCGCGCCGGGTGCGCAGATCGTCTCGGCACGGATCATTTCCGACAAGCCGCCGACCGATGACGGCAGTGGCCAGGGCAATGCCTTCAGCGGCCCGCTGGGCGTGGCCCAGGTCCACCAGGACCTGATCAGCTACAACGTGAAGGTGATGAACAACTCATGGGGCGGCCTGTACTGGACCGACCTGCCGACCACCGCGCAGGTCGCTGCCGAGTACCGGCCGTTCGTGATCAGCCACGGTGGCCTGGTGGTGTTCGCTGCCGGCAATGATGGCCGCAGCGAACCGAGCAGCTTGGCCGCCCTGCCCAGCCAGAAGGGCGTGGCCGGCTCACTGCCTGCGGCCGATCTGGAGCGCGGCTGGCTGGTGGCGACCGCGGTCGATCCGTACACGCCCGGCGCACGTGCCAGCTACGCCAACGCCTGCGGCCAGGCAGCGCGCTACTGCCTGGCGGCACCGGGCAGCGCGGTCTATCCCGATGCCAATGGCGGCAGCTACTACTGGAACTACGGCACCTCGTTCGCGGCGCCATTGATTTCCGGCGCGGCCGCCCTGGTCTGGCAGCGCTACCCGTACTTCGACAACAACCTGGTGCGGCAGACCCTGCTAGGCACCGCCAAGGACATCGGCGCGCCCGGCGTGGATGCGGTGTTCGGCTACGGCCTGCTCGACATCGGTCGTGCGATCAAGGGCCCAGGTCGCTTCGACTGGGGTGACGTTGTAGCCAATGTGGATGTTGCCTCGACCGGTTCGCTGTGGAGCAACGATATCGTCGGCAGCGGCGGGCTGGTCAAGCAGGGCGGGGGCACCCTGGTGCTGGCCGGCAACAACAGCTACACCGGCGCCACCCGCATCGAACGCGGCATCCTGTCGCTGCAGAACGGTGGCGTGATCCGTTCCAACGTGACCATCCTCGGCCAGTCCGATCCGGATTCGACCGGCCTGCAGTTCAATGGCGGCACGCCCCGCGTGATCGGCAATGTGATCAATGGCAGCAGCGTGTTCCTGACCACCGGCAACACCACTGGCACCATCGAGGGTGACTATACCCAGCAAGCCGGCGCGCAGCTGATGATCGCACTCGGTGCCAAGGCCCTGCAGGTCACCGGCAATGCGAAGATCGACGGCGGAGTGCGCGTGCACGGCGTTGTCACCGGCTACGTGCCGCAGAACGGTGCCCGCCAGGATCTGATCCATGCGGTGGGCAGCCTGAGCGGCACTTTCAGCACCCCGGCGACATCAAGCGGCCTGGACGGTGTCAGCCTGCTGCAGAGCAGCTATGGCTATGACAGCAACAACGCCTGGTTGAACCTGACACAGGTGAGCGTGAGTGCAGCGGCCACTGGCCTGGGTGTCTCTGCGCAGGCTGCGGCGCAGCGCCTGGAAGGGGCGTTCGCTGCACTCGACCGCAATGCTGGCCTGCAGGGATCGGCGTTTGGCACGGCGGCCGGTGCGCTGCAGAGGACCGGCGGCGGCAGCGAAGGTTTGGCCGCCAGCCTGCAGAGCCTGTCCGGGCAAGCGCACGCGAGGGCCGAGTCGGCCACCTTCGACAGCATCGACATGTCGCGGCGCGCGATCGCCGAGCGCTTCGATCGCGTGCAGGCTGCACCGCGGCTGCGCGGCACCTGGCAGAGCGCGCTGGGCGAGGCCGGGCAGGGCAGCTTCGCCGGCAACACCGCCGACAGCCACGGCTGGATGGCGGGCCAGGATCTGCCGCTGGGCAGCAACGGATTGATGGGCGTGGCCTTCGGCGAGACCCGCAGCAACGGTGGCAGCAGCTTCGGTGGTGATCGTGGCCGCGACCGGCAGGCACAGGCGCAGCTGTATGCCGGCTGGAACCTTGGGCGTGGTTATGCACTGGCCCAGTTCGGCAGCGGTCAGTTCACCCGCGCGCTGGACCGCCAGCTGCTGCTGGGCGCTGGCGCGTATGGCGTGTCTGCACGCTACGGTGGCCGTTTCAGCAGTGCCAGCGTCGAAGGCGGTTATCGCTTCGGTCGCGCAGGGGCATCGTTGACGCCGTATCTGGGGGCCAGCAGCACCCGCGTCGATACCGATGCGTTCAACGAATTGGGCGGGTTCGGCTTCGGCCTGCGCGGTGATGCCAACCGTGTGCAACGCAGTCAGGTGCTGGCCGGCCTGCGTGGTGAACGTGGGTGGGGACGCTGGACCGTGCGTGGTCATGCCGAATGGCAACAGCGCTTGGATGCACGCGACGCGGACTGGCAGGCCAGTTTCGTCGGCGTCGATGCCTGGGCGCCGCTGGCCGGCTGGGATGCGCCACGCGGCAGTGCGCTGTTCGGTGTGGCGCTGGAATCGTGGTGGGGCCGCAATGGCCGTCTGAGCCTGGGCTTCGACCAGCGCATCGGTGGCGAAGGCGCGCGGCAGGCAGCATTGCGCTACAGCACCGGCTTCTGAAGGACGGGTCGCGCCGGGTCAGGCCCGGCGCGACCACGGCAGGCTCAGCCGCCGCGCAGGTTGCCCAGACGCGGGGTGCTGCGGCCCAGCGGCATCTTCAGCTTGCCGATCGACAGGATGCGGCTCTCGGCGATGCGGTCGGCCGCCCGCTGCGGCGCGATGTTCTCGCGCTGCGACAGTTCGAAGATGCGGGTGAGGTTGTGGTAGATGCTGCGGATCAGGCGCATGGCGCGTTCGCGGTTGTAGCCATCGATCTCCAGCGACACGTTCATCACGCCACCGGCGTTGACCGCATAGTCCGGCGCATACAGGATGCCGCGCGCGTGCAGCTCGTCGCCGATTTCCAGGCTCGACAGCTGGTTGTTGGCGGTACCGCAGATGATCTTCGCCTTGATCCGCGGCAGGGTGTCGGCGTTGATGGCGCCTTCCAGGGCGCACGGTGCGAACACATCGGCGTTCACTTCGTGGATCTCGTCCGGCTTGACCGCTTCAGCGCCGAAATCGCTGACCGCACGATCGACCAGGGCGCTGTCCAGATCGGTGACATACAGCTTGGCACCACGATCGCGCAGCAGCTTCACCAGTTCCATGCCGATGTGGCCCAGGCCCTGCACCGCGATGCTGGTCTTGCCCACTTCCTCATGGCCGAACTTGAAGCGCATCGCCGCCATCAGCGCCTGCAGCGCACCGTAGGCGGTGAAGGGCGCCGGATCGCCGGAGCCGCCATGGACCTGGTGCACGCCGGTCACGAACTGGCTCTCCAGGTAGATGTTCTCCATGTCGTTGACGTCGGTGCCGACGTCCTCGGCAGTGATGTAGCGCCCACCGAGCGAATCGACATAGCGGCCGAAGGCACGGAACAGAACTTCTGTCTTGTCCACCTTCGGGTCGCCGATGATCACGGCCTTGCCGCCACCCACGTTGAGGCCGGCCAGCGCATTCTTGTAGGTCATCGTCCGGCTCAGCCGCAGCACGTCAGCCAGTGCCTCGTCGGTGCTGGCGTAGGGACGCATGCGCACGCCGCCCAGGGCCGGGCCCAGGGTGGTGTTGTGGATGGCGATGATCGCCTGCAGGCCGGCGTCGTGGTTGTGGCAGAACACCACCTGTTCGTGGCCGGTGGTGGCGAGGGTTTCGAATAGCATGGCGTCTCCGATGGCGCGAACAGCGGCGAACTGCAGCGAACGGCCAGTGAACGGTAGGGTCCCAAAACAAAAAAAGCGACGTCGTCGGTGCAGGGGGACGGGTCGCGCGGCGCCATTCTAGTCCATTCCCCCGGCCGGTGCCGTCGACATCGGTAGCCTTCCGGTTAAAGAAGATGAAAGTGCGGCCGATGCTGCGACGACGGCGGGTCGCCGGATTCGTGTGAAGAGGCAGGGCAGTCAGTGACGGCACGGGCACCACAACGACAGGGCGGGCGGCGATGACGCCGGCCTGGTGGCGATCGCTGCGCGGCTGGCTGGCGCGCTCGACCGGGGCTGCGCCGTCCCGCCTTGCAGCGGCATCGCGACAGGCCGTGGCGGCTGCAGCGGCCAGCCTGCAGGGTGAAGCCCTGCCATCGGCGGAGATCGCGGCACATCTGCAGCGCGGCCTGCACGCGCTGGCGCTGTACCCGCGGCTGGCCGGTGAGCCGGCGCCGGTGCAGGATCCGGCGTTGGGGGAAGCGGTGGCACGCGCGCTGCAGGACCGCGACTGGGCCACCCGGCAGCTTCCACGCCGTCCGCAGCTGCTGCCGCAATTGATCCAGACCGTGAACGACGATGCCGCCTCGGCACGGGTAATGGCCGCGATCATCGGCCAGGACCCGGTGCTGACCGGCAATTTGCTGCGCATCGCCAACAGCCCGGCCTACAAAGTGCACGAGCGACCGGTGGAAAGCCTGCAGCGGGCGGTGACCCTGGTCGGTACCGAAGGCGTGCGGCAGATCATCAGTGCGGTGCTGGTACAGCCGGTGATGCAGATGCAGTGCGATGCGTTCCCGCAGTTCAGCACGATCATCTGGGAGCACGCGCTGCTGGCTTCGCGCGCGGCTGCCGACCACGCGCGCACGGTCACCTTCGGTGATGCCTTCGCTGCACAGTGGCTGGGCCTGGTGCAGGGGCTGGGCGCGGCGCTGGTGATGCGCCAGCTGCTGCAGGAAGCGCAGGCGCGTGGCGAAAGCGTGGAACCGGCGCTGGCATTGCAACTGCTGCAGCAGTGGTCGCTGCCGTTGGCACAGCGCGTGGCAGCAGCATGGGAACTGCCCGAGCCGGTACACCAGGCGCTGGCGCCCGAGGCAGATGGCCCGCTGGCCGACAGCCTGCGCCTGGCCAGCGCGGCGGCTGCGGCCAGCCTGTTGTGCCGCCATGGCCATGCCAGCCAGGGCCGCATGCTGGCCCTGCTTGAACAACTGCCGTCGGCGCCGCCGCATGCGCTGCGCTGGATCTGGCGGCGCCTGCATGGGCGCAGCGTGGAAACGCGGGATGACGCCGCACAGGACGAGGCCGGAACGGCACCTTGAGCGCTACAGCTGCGATTCCACCGGCAGCCAGCTGATCACCCGCGCGGTCCAGCGCTTGCCGAGGCTGGCACCGGGCTCGGCTTCCACCCAGTGCGGCGGCGGCTGCCGTTGCAGCCAGCGCAGGTCATTATCGCGCCCCAGCGCCAGCCACCAGCTGTGCTCTGGGCCGGCCAGGCGCAGGTATTCATCGCGCAGCTGCGCCCCCAGCACCGGATCATCGAACAGCACGCCCATTTCGGTATTGAGATAGGCCGAGCGCGGGTCGAGGTTGAACGAGCCGACGAAGCCCCGGCGGTCATCGACCACGAACGCCTTGGTGTGCAGGCTGGCGCCGCTGCTGCCGAACAGGCTGGCATCCAGCTGGCCGTGTGCCTTCAGCTCGTACAGCTGCACGCCGGCCTTCAGCAACGGCACGCGATAGCCCATGTAGCCGCCGTGTACCGCCGCCACGTCGTTGGCGGCCAGTGAGTTGGTGACCACGCCGACCTGCGCGCCGCGCGCGGCCATTGCCGCCAATCCCTCCACGCCTTCCACGCCAGGCACGAAATACGGCGAGATCAGCAAGGCACTGCGGCGAGTGCTGCGCAGCTCGTCACTGAGCGTGCTGACCAGCCAGGCATGGCGATCATCGTCGCGGTGCTTCATCGGCGGATCGGAAGCGATGCGTACGTTCGCGCTCCAGTGCAGTGGCTCAGGGCTGGGCCGCTGCAGGCGGCGGGAGTCGGCCACGCGCTGCAGATAGGGTTGCGCCTTGGCATGCATCGCATCCAGGTCCGACTGCCGTACCAGCTGCCGCAGCTGTTCATCGTTGTATGACGCCAGCGCGGAAATCGGGATGGCCCCGCTGCTGTTCCAGTAGTCGTCGAAGATCTGGTTGGCCTGCTGCACGGCCGGCCCCGCTACCACCAGGTCCAGGTCCTGGAAGTTCACGTCGTCGCGCGCGCTGAAATATTCCTCGCCGATGTTGCGACCACCGACGATCGCGATGCGGCCATCGGCGATCCAGCTCTTGTTGTGCATGCGGTGGTTCACGCTGAAGGCGCGTTGCACCAGCTCCAGCATGCGTGCGATGCCCGTGCGGTTGCGGAACGGGTTGTAAAGGCGAAGCTCGATGTTCGGGTGTGCATCGAGCGCCATCATCAACGCGTCCTTGTCCTTGGCGTTCATGTCGTCAAGCAGGATGCGCACGCGCACGCCGCGCTCGGCGGCGTCGTACAGCGCCTTGGCCATCAGATGGCCGATCAGGTCGTCGTGCCAGATGTAGTACTGCAGGTCGAGGCTGCGTCCCGCATGCGAGGTGATCATCGCGCGCGCTGCGAAGGCGTCCATGCCATCGCTGAGGAAGGCCACGCCGGATTGCCCGGGATGGGCTGCCTGCAGCGGCACGATCTGCTGGTCGATACGGGTCTGCGCCGGCTGCAGTGGCAGCACCTGCGAGGGCGCGCCACGCGCCTGCGGGGTGAGGTGGTCGGCCAGCAGCAGGCCGGACAGGACCAGCAGCAACAGGATGGCGATGATGATCGCAGTGACGCGCAGCAGGCGTCGCCACAGGGGCTTGGGCAGGCTCATGCCCCGATGGTAGAGCCACGTCATGCGTGGATGAAAGCCAACAGACCTGTCGCCGTAGATCCACGCCATGCGTGGATGGGGTCAGAGCCCTTTCCCGCGGAAAGGGATCCGACCCCGAGGGTTGAAGGGTCAGACCCCTTGTCGCAGGGAAGGGCTCTGACCCTGGACGGGGTCAGAACCGCTCGTCGCTGCCCAGGTAGCGCCACTGCCCCGGCGGCAGCGGCCCCAGCGCCACGCGGCCGATGCGCAGGCGGCGCACTGCGGCAACCTGCAGCCCCGCGGCGCCGACCGCCACGCGCAGGCCCTTGGCGGTCAGGCCTTTGCCAGCGAAGCGCAGGCGCTGCTCGCTCTGCCAGCTGACCTTGGCTCCGCCGGATTCGTGCTGCAGCCGCGCCATCAACCAGGGACCGCGTTCGGGTCCGCCTTCAGCCACTTCGATCAAGTACTCCTGCTCGGTGCGGCCGAGATTACGCTGCAGGTGGGCGAGCGTCGCCGGGTCCTGGCTGACCACCACCAGGCCGCTGTCGCTGGCCGGAAGCGCGGCAGCCAGCTGCAGTCCATGGAAATGGCGCTGCAACGGGCGGGTGCCGCTGGCATCAAGTTCGCTGCGGCTGTCGCTGCTGATCAACGCACACAGCGCTTCGGCCGCGACGCCAGCGGGCTTGTGCAGCAGCATGGTGACCCGCTCGGCCTTGTCATCGCTGGCCTGTTCGGCCACCACGATCACCGCACTCTCGTCGACCGGGCGTTGCGGCTGCTCGACCACCTCGCCATTGACGCTGACCCAGCCGCCTTCGATGTAGCGCCGGGCTTCACCGCGCGGGATGCCGAGCAGGGCGGACAGGCGTTTGTCGAGACGGGTCGGTTCCATGGCGGAAAGGTCAGGCAGGGGGCGCGCAGTGTAGCCGCAACGCCGGTTCAGCGCTGGCCACGGTTGGCCAGCTCGGTCAGGTACAGGCGGGTATCGAACTCCAGCTGCAGGTAATCCGGCTCCATGTGCTGGCACAGCTGGTAGAAGGCCTTGTTGTGGTCGGCTTCCTTCAGGTGCGCCAGCTCGTGCACCACGATCATGCGCAGGAACGCGGCCGGCGCCTGCCGGAACACGGTGGCGATGCGGATTTCACGACTGGCCTTGAGGCGGCCACCATGTACGCGGGAAATGGCGGTGTGGGTGCCCAGTGCGTGCTTGATGACTTCCAGCGTATTGTCGTAGCAGACCTTGTTGAGCGGCACCGATTTGCGCAGGTAGCGGTCCTTCATATCCTGCGTGTAGTCGTACAGCTGGCGGTCGCTGCGCACTTCATGCGGGTCGGGGTAGCGCTGCTGCAGCCAGGGGCCGAGCTTGCCCTGCGCCAGCAGTTCGCTGACCTGGGCGACCAGGGGTTCGGGGTAGCCGGTGAGGTACTTCAGGACTGCCATGCAGGGGCGGCGGGGCGTCGGTAGAATGGGGCCTCCAGATTACACGCGGTACGCATCGACCATGGCAAAGCCCAACGCGCTGCAGGAACAATTGCTCAAGGCCGGCCTGGCCAAGAAGTCGCAGGCCAGCGCTGCCGCCAGCGCGCAGGCAAAGGCCCGCCAGGGCAAGGCCGAATCGACCTCGGCCGAGGTCCAACGTGAGGCTGAACGTACCCGCGCGGAGAAGATCGAGCGCGACCGCGCGCTGGCGGCCGAGCGCAACGCCCAGGCCAAGCAGGCTGAACAGAAGGCCCAGGCCAAGCAGATCATCAGCGCCCATGCCGTGCCCCACAAGGGCGACGACGAGTACCGTTTCAGTGACGGCGCGGCGATCCGCACCCTGCTGATCGACCCCAAGCTGCGCAAGGCGCTGTCGGTGGGCGTGCTGGTCATCGTCGCCCACGGCGAGAGCTACGCGTTGCTGCCGCGCGCTGCCGCCGAAAAGGTGCGTGAACGTGCCCCGGAAGCGATCATCGTCGACCACGGCCAGCCAGGCTCGACCGCAGAAATCTCCACCGGCAACGCCGAAGACGACGCCTACTACGCCCAGTTCCAGGTGCCGGACGACCTGGTCTGGTAAGCAAAAAAGGGGACGGAGGGGATTAAGCCGCAATCGGCCTGAACCGGCCCGTCTGCCTTCTGCTCAGCTTGCTGAAGGCCCGCCGGTCATTGCCCGGCGTACCGTTCACTCCGCGGTGTATCGTCCCCATATCAGGCGACACACCTGCGGAGGATGGCCATGGCCACCGGTTGGGCGGGAGACGGCGCGGTCCAGGACCAGATCGACGCCACCGTTGACGATGCGATTGCCCGCGCGCGGCGCCAGCTGCGTGAGGGCCCGGGTCTGGAACACTGTGAGGAATGCGACGCGCCGATCCCGTTGGCGCGGCGCCAGGCCGTGCCGGGTGTGCGGCTGTGCGTGGCGTGCCAGCAGGTGCATGACGACGAAGAGCAGGCGCATGCCGGCTACAACCGCCGTGGCAGCAAGGACAGCCAGTTGAGGTAAAGGTTGTTCGGCAGGGCTTGCAGCCCTGCGCCTGCCGAAGCAACGTCAACTTCAACGTCAAAAGCGGGCATTACGTGGGACACCGCCCCACCTCTGACAGATTCCCGCGATCTGATAGATCCACGCCATGCATGGATGAAATCTGTCAGATATCGATAGTCAAATTGGGATCAGAGCCCGTTGCGTAGCAACGGGATCCGACCCCGTGCCGTTCCGGCAGATCGCGGAAATCTGTCGAAGGCGGGGTGGGTCCGGTGGCGGGAGTGTCCGCGGCATGGATGCCGCGGCCAAGCCCCCATGGACGGGTTTACGGCGTCTCCCGCCACCGGACTCACCCCGCCATCCCACAGGAAGCCAGCTTTTGGCGTTGCTTCGGCTGTTGCTGGTGCTGTTGCTCCAGCTCGTAGCGGGTGCAGGGCGCAGCCCTGCCGAAAACCACCCTCAGCCGTCGCCCTGGATGCCGCCAGGGGCCTGCGCCGGGTCACGCCAGCGGCGCACCGTGCGCTGGAAGAACAGGTTGTTCGGCAGCTGCAGCACCGTGCCCTCGTGGCCGTCGCCGGTTTCCTGCAGCGTGGTGTAGATCAGGTTCACGTCGATCACCCGGCCCTTCAGGCCCGGCTTCTCGCCGTTCTCCAGCACTTCGATGTAATCGTGCAGGCGGAACGGGCGGGTGGTGAAGATCAGCAGCGTGCAGAAGATGTTGGACAGCACGCTCCACGCCGCGAAGAAGGCCACCGCACCCACGGCCGCGAAGCCGGTGAAGGCGGTCCACAGCACAGAAGGCTTCGCGCCGAGCAGGCTGAGGATGTACAGCAGGGCGCTGAAATAGACCACGAAACTGGTGATCCGGCGCGCGCCCATAACCATTTCAGGCGGCAGCGTGTAGTGCTCGGCGAAGCGCCGAATCAGGCGACGGGCGAGCACCCGCAGCAGCCAGGCAACCAGCAGCACCAGCACGATCTGCAGGGCGACGCCTGCGTAGTTCAGCCACGGGTGGCTCCAGGCCGGCAGGTGATCCTTCAGCGACAACATCATGGGGGGCGACAACAGGTGGTAATAACGACCTTCGATGTTACCCGGCGCGTGCCGTGGATTCGACTGCCGGGGCCCAGGCCAGGCACACCAGCTCCTGGTGATGCTGCTGCAGACAGGCGCGTCCGTTGTCGGGGCGCAGCTGCAGCGACAGGCCCAGTGCCTGCAGCACGACGCAGGCGGCGATCACCAGCAGGGCGGCGCAGGATGGGCTGGACATGGCAGGGCTCCCGGACGTCATTTTCATGAAAGACCTACCATGGATGCAGCAGCCGCCGAAAAGGTTGCATCGCGTTGGCGGTCGATTGCCTTAAACCTTTTCCCGGGTCGGTGCATCCAAGCGATATGCTCGACACCACCATGCCCGCGCCGCCTGCCGCCAACGACGCCGTCGACGAACCCGCTCTGGTGCGGGCGGCGGCTGCCGGCGATACCGCTGCCTATGAACTGCTGTACCGGCGCCATGCGCCCCGTGTATTCGCTGTGCTGTGGCGGCTGTGCGGCGGCCAGCAGGCGCGTGCCGAAGACGCATTGCAGGAAGCGTTCCTGCAGGCGTGGAAGGCGCTGCCGGGGTTCCGTTTCGAGAGCAGTCTGTCAACCTGGCTGCATCGCCTGGGGGTCAACGCCACGCTGATGGAACTGCGTGGGCGTGCTGCCGGGCAGGATCACGACAGCCTCGACGAAGTGGACGGAGGCTTGCAGGAACTGGCGGTACACGACCGCTGCGCCGGCACCGAACGCGACCTCGAACGGGCGCTGTCGACGCTGCCACCACGGGCACGTGCGGTACTGGTGCTGCACGACATCGAAGGCTGGAAACACCAGGAAATCGCCGAACAGCTGCAGATGGCCGTCGGCAGTTCCAAGGCACAGTTGCATCGTGCGCGCGGCCTGTTGCGCGCACGGCTGGGAGACATGACATGAGTACACACGACCACGATTCCGACCACGACCTGCTGGCACGCCTGCGCGCGCTGCCAGCCGAACGCAGCGTACCCACCGATGGCTGGGCACGCCTGTCGGCGCAGTTGCCGCCGCGCGAAGCGCCCGCGGACCCCTCGCCGGCCGACAACGTGGTGGCCCTGCCGCTGCGCCCGCGTCGCCGCTGGTGGCTGCCGGTGGGCGCGGCGCTGGCTGCCAGTCTGGCGCTGTACGCGGTGGCGCCGTGGCGCCATGCGCAGTTGGATGCGCCGATGCCGACACAGTCATCGCTGCAGCTGCAGGCGGCGGCAATGACCGAGCAGTACCAGCAGGCCGTCGCTTCGCTGCCCGATGGACGGGCGCCGGAATGGCAGCCAGCCCTGCACGAACTGGATGAAAGTGCGGCACAGATCCGTGCCGCACTGGCGCAGGACCCGCGCGCCCCGCATCTGCTTGGCCAGCTCAAGCGTACCTACGCACTGCGGCTGGAACTGACCCGGCAGGCGGCCTATGCCGCCGAGTCCGGCTTGACGACCTGAGGAGACCCCCCATGACCCGAATCCTGATGACCTGCTGCGCCGCCCTGTTGCTGGTGCCTGCCGTGGCGCTGGCCGATACGCGGATCGACGAGCGCCACAACCTGGCCCCGGGCGGCCGCATCGAGCTGAGCAACGTGGCCGGCAAGGTGACCGTGCGCGGCTGGGACCGCAACGACGTGCAGCTCACCGGCACGCTCAGCGATGGCCTGCAGCTGCGCCAGGAAAAGAGTGCCAACCGCGTGCGCTGGGAGATCGAATACCCGCGCCGCAACAACAACGGTGGCGCCACGCTGGTGCTGAACGTGCCGCGCTCGGTGGAGCTGCTGTTGAGCACGGTCAGCGCCAGTCAGGAGATCAGTGGCATCGATGTTCGCCGGCTGCAGGCCGACACCGTCAGCGGCAGCCTGAGCGCGTCAGGGCGCAGTGGCGACAGCAAGCTCAATACGGTCAGTGGCAGCGTCAATGCACGGCTGCAGACGCCGAGACTGGACGTGAACACGGTCAGCGGCCGCATCGAAGCGGGCGGCGGCGTGTCCGGTGATATCGGTGCGCAGACCGTATCAGGCCGGGTCGACGTCGATGCGGGTAGGGTGCAGCGCCTGGCAGTGGAAACCGTGTCGGGCAGCATCGACCTGGCCGCGGCGGGACTGGCGCCGGGTGGCCGCATCAATGTCGAGTCGGTGAGTGCATCGGTCAACCTGCGCTTGCCGCGCACTGTGTCGGCACAGCTGTCGGTGAACAGCTTCAGTGGTTCGATCAACAGTGATGCCGGTAACGTCGAGCGGCCGCGTTATGGGCCGGGCAGCCGACTGGACACACGACTGGGCGGCGGTGACGGTGACATCCGCATCGAATCGCATTCGGGCAGCGTACGGGTACGCCTGGACCGCTGAGCGCGGTCCGGCAGGCCGCGGCGGCAGCGCCGCCGCGGTCGGGGGAGGGTCAGCTGGCCTTCTTCAGCGCCCAGGTGGTACCGAGAACTTCGATCTTGCCACCGCTCTTGCGGAACGCGGCCAGGTCCGAAGCGATCGAGTCGCTGCTGACCACGGTGCTGGCGGATGCGCCCTTGCGTTCACTGCGGATGCTGTTGCTGGCCTTCGCGGGGGTCTTTGCCTTGCGGGGCATGGTGGCTCCTGTCAGGTGGAAGGGGAGGAAAGCGCGCAGGACTCGGCCTGGCGCAGGTAGTCCTGCCGCTCGCGGCGGCAGTCGTCGCCGCCCATCGAGAACTGGCGGCAGATCGCCGGGCGCTGCGAATAGATCGTGCAGCGCAGGTGATACGGATCGATTGCCGCACACCAGCCTTCCTCGTTGCGCGCCATCACGGCACGGCCGTGGGTGTCGCGTGACAGGAACTGGCCGGGCACGTGGTCGCCGGGCTGCAGCAGGACCGGCAACCGGCAACAGACCGCGTCACAACGGCGGCAGTCGATGGGTGCTGGTTCAGCGTCAGGTTGTACGGCCACAGGGGCCTGGCGGGTGCCCAAAGCGGGTCTCGATGGCGGCTCGGGTAGTACGCGGACCATGATCGAGCCAGAGGGCATGGTCGCCAGACCCGCTGGGCGGGCCAGGCTGCACCATGGGTACACACACCGGCGAGGCCAGTGGACGGTGCAGCGGTTTTCTAGCCGACCAAGGGTAGCGCAGACCGCGTAACGTTTTGTTAATCCCGGCTGGCTGCCGCCAGCGCCAAGCCCTGGACCACGCCCAGCGAGGGCTCGCCATGGACCATGTCGGCACCCGGGAAGGCCTCGGCCACTGCCTTGCGGAGGTAGCCGGCGCGGGACATGCCGCCGGTCAGGAACACCGCATCCGGGTCGCCGCCAATGTCATTGCGGACCTGGGCCAGCAGTTCCCGGATCTGCTCCAGGTAGCCATGCGCGGCGGCGGCCAGGCCATCGGCGCTGCTGTCGGCATGCAGGTCGCGGGCGATGTAATCCAGCGTGCTGCGGTGTTCACTGGCGGCGCTGAGGGCGATCTTGGCGCGTTCGACATCGCGGTACAGGCGCGCGGTGTTGCCGGTGTCCTGCAGGGCCTGCAGGCGTGCACCCCAGGGGGCGTCAACGTGGTCGTAGCTGTGCTGGCGGAAATCACGCTGCCGGGTCATGTCCTGCACGGTGGCCGCCTCCACGTAGTGGTGGGTGGGCACGCGGGTGATGCCGCGGCCGAACAGCGGCATGTAGCTGGACAGGCTCAGCGCCAGGTCGATGTCGGTACCGCCGCGGGCGATACCCCAGGCGCGGTGGATGCGCGGTGCGTCGTCGCCGCCGACTTCGGCATGTGCAATGTCAGTGGTACCGCCGCCGATGTCGACGATCACGGCCTGATGCCGCTCGCGGCTTTCGGCGTGGTAATGCATGGCCGCAGCGGCGGGTTCTTCAAGGAAATCGATCTGGTCGAAGCCGGCCTGGGCGGCGGCCTCGCGCAGGATGTCCAGCGCCTGGTCGTTGCCTGCAGCGCCGATCGAGCTGCGGAACTGCACCGGGCGGCCGAGCAGGGCGGCACGCAGCGGACGGCCGAGCTGGGCGCCGGCGGTCAGGCGGATGTGTTCGAGGATATGCGCGGCGATGCCGGTGATGGTCTGCCTGGCGCGCGGGTGCAGGTTGTAGCCGAGCATCGACTTCGGGCTCTGCACCAGGTTGCCCTCGTGTTCCTCGAAGTACGCTTCCAGTGCCTCATCGCCGTAGACCGCGTTCTGCAGCAGGTCGCTGGCACTGCGTTCCTGGCCGGCACGGGCTTCCATCCACTCGCGGCGCAACGCGCGCAGGGCTTCCCGGCGCAGCGCCTGCGGCGTGCGTTCCTGGCCGGCGGCGCGGGCCGCGCGCGCGGCGCTGTCGATCATCTGCTGCAGCTGGTGTTCCTGGCCGTCGTCGAGCTGGAAGTCGTCCGGGTCGGGGACCACGCCGGGGAAGTACACGCTGGTGCGGAACTGCTCGGCGTCACCGAAGCGGATCGGCAGCAGTTTCCCCTCATGCACGATGGCGGCGGCGGAGTTGCTGGTACCGAAGTCGATGCCGAGGCGCATGGGGAGTTCCGGGGACGATCAGGGGCCGCGCACTCTGCTGCAGTTCGCGGCCGACTGCAAGTTCCTGCGTCTTCCCCGGCCGGACAGGGCCGGGGCGCCCCCACGCACCACCTGTGGAAATGGGGAAAAGGGCCGGACGGTTACAATGGCGGCTGTTGATTCATTTCGAGGTACTTGCCGATGTCTTCTGTTCCCGCCTGCCCGCAGTGCACCCTGGAAAACACCTATGCCGATGGCGCGCTGTGGATCTGCGCCGACTGTGGCTTCGAGTGGACCGCCGATGAAGGTTCCGGTTCGACCCTGGTCGTGCGTGACAGCAACGGCAACACCCTGCAGGCCGGCGACACCGTCACCGTGATCAAGGACCTGAAGGTGAAGGGCTCCTCGATCCCGCTCAAGCAGGGCACCGTGATCCGCAACATCCGCCTGGTCGAGGACGATGCCGAGCACATCGAAGGCAACTCGGACAAGATCAAGGGCCTGGTGCTGAAGACCTGCTTCCTCAAGAAGGCCTGACCGGCGTTCAGCGCCGGGCCTGCTGCTGCGCGCGCCAACGGGCCAGGCTGTCCAGCTTGGCCTGGTAACGCGCCTGTTCCGGCGCACCGCCCAGCAGTTGTGCGCGGGTCAGTTCACGGTCGGCGCGCTTGAGCTGGCCGGTCAGGAAGTACGCCCGCGCCAGCCCGAAGTGGAACTGGTGCGCGGTGTCGTACAGGCGTACTGCCTGCCGGTAATAGCGGATCGCCTCCTCCAGCTTTCCGGCGCGCTCGGCTTGCGTGCCCAGCATGTACTGCGCGAAGGGGTCCTCGCGTTGCACCGACTTCAGCCGTCGTTCCAACGCCTCGGCCTGCGCGACCAGCCCCAGCCTGCGGTACAGCGCACTGGCGTTGTTCAGTGCGGCGTCCTGGCGGCCGTCCAGTTGCAGGGCCTTGTCCAGCGCCCGCTTCGCGGCGTCGATATCACCCTCGCGGTTGTCCAGTACGCCGAGATTGTTCCAGACCGAAGGAAACGCGCGGTCCTGTGCCACCGAGGCGTCAAAGAAGGCTCGCGCCCCGGCGAGATCACCTTCGGCCATCTGCTCTGCGCCCCGGTTGTTGTAGAAGTGCGCCAATGCACGCGCTTTGCTGACCGGCTGCGGACCGTGCCGGTCGTAAAGCACATTGCGGTCCAGGTCGACCGTGCCGTAGCGCCCGGACATCTCGACACCTGCATTGACATGACCAACGCTGTAGACCACGCCGTTTTCCTGGTCCTGGTACCAGGACACCACCTGGCCGACTTCCTGCACACGTGCCTGGATGCCGGCCTCGCGTGCCAGCGCAACGAACATCAGGGTGAAGGCCAGGCAGTTGGCACGGCGCTGCTGCCAGACTTCATCCACGGTGTAGGTCGCGTTGGCGTCGTACTGCAGGTCCAGGCCCTGGCGGTCGAAGATCATCTCCACCAGCGCCTGCAGGCGTTGCTCGCGCGAAGAACTGCGATCGATCACCTGCTTCTGCAGCATCGCGCGCATTTCCGGGGGAATCGCGAAGACCTGATCGGGCGAGGGAATGCTGGTGCTGGAAGCGATGCGGGGGCTGCCCGGTGCGTCGGTTCCGGCGTGACCTTGGGCAAGGGCAGGTGCTGATACGGAAACGGCCAGGACCAGTGCGAGAAGGCGGGCGGCAGGACGATACATGACGACTCCCGGCAGCGGCGGGCGCTCCCGCCTGAGGCGAGTGTAGGCCTGCGACGGGGGCGTCGGCGTCACCGTTGGTCGGCAGCGCCATCCATCCACAAGCGGTGTGGACCAGCGCTCGACAAAGCTGTGGACAACCGCCTCCAGGCCGCGCCCGGCCAGCGTCGTGAGCGTGTGGTGAAAAAACCGCCAGCTTGCCCGGCGTCGGTCCAGGCATGATGATCCGGGCATGGACTTCTCTCCGCTGACGCTTGCACCGGCGCAGTGGCAGGCGCTGCAGGACAGCTATGCAACGCCGCCACGGGCCTACCACCACTTCGGCCATGTGCGCGCGGTGCTGCAGCACTGCCAGGAGGTAGCCGAGGGCCCGGGCTGGCAGCAACCGGCCGAGGTCTATCTGGCCGTGCTCTACCACGATGCGGTCTACCAGGCCGGGCGCAAGGACAACGAGGCACGTTCGGCACAGCTGGCGGTGCAGGCCATCGCGCAGGCGCCGGAACTGGCCGGTGTCGATGCCGCCCGGGTGGAGCAGCTGATCCTGCTGACCGCACGCCATGGCGCGCTGGGGCCGGACGATGTCGACGCCGAGGCGGCCTTGTTCCTGGACTGCGACATGGCGATCCTGGCCGCTCCGGAACCGGTGTTCACGGCCTACGACCGCGGTGTGGCCGAGGAGTACAAGGGCGTGGTGCCAGGCTTCCTGTATCGTGCCGGCCGGCGTCGATTCCTGCAGGGCCTGCTGCGCGCGCCGCGCATCTTCCTCAGCGAATTCTTCCACCAGCGCCTGGACGCCGCGGCTCGCGAAAACCTGCGCCGCCAGTTGGGCGCCTGAGCCGGCCCGTTACACTGGGGCCTGTTTCCACCGATTGCCGTTTGCCACCGTGTCCGTCCCTGATCCCGATCCCCGCCCCGTGCCGCCGGAAGAACCCGGTCCCAACGAATGCTGTGGCAGTGGCTGCCCGCTGTGCGTACTCGACCTGTATGCCGACGAGCTGCAGCGCTATCGCAAGGCGCTGGCCGAGTGGAAGGCGCGGCATCCGGAGGCGACGCCATGAGCCGCATGCGGCCTGCGGCGCTGCTGGCGATGGCGGCATTGCTGCTGTTCGTGGCCACAGCGTTGTGGACCCAGCTCGCACGCACCGACCTGGACTGGGTGCGGGCAACGCTCAGCCTCTACCTGCACGGGCCGTGGGGGCTGCTGCTGCGGAGTGCGTACTGCCTGCTCGCGCTGGCGATCGCCGTGCTGGGCATCGCGTTGTATCGCGGCAGCATCGGCCCACGGCGCAGTGCGGCGGCGCCGTTGTTGTTCACGGTGTCCGCGCTGGGCCTGGCCACGGTCGCCATCGGTGACAGCTGGTTGCCCGAGGCAACACCGCTGCTGGCCCCTTTCATCCATGGGCTGGCGGCCAATACCGCATTCCTGTGCGCCAGCGTCGGCATGCTGCTGCAGGCCTGGTACCTGCGCCGCGAACCGGGCTGGAAGACCGCTGCCGGCCTGCTCTGGGGCTGGGCCTGGCTGGCCTTCGTGCTGCTGTGGCTGCATGTGTTGTGGCGCGCCGGGCCGCCGCGCGGGCTGGGGCAGAAGGTGGTGATCGCGGTGATCGTGGGCTGGCTGCTGTACCTGGCCCTGGCGCTGTACCGCCGCGGCCGTCAGGCCGCAGCCGACTGAATCCCCAACGGACTGCGCCGGTACATGCCGTGCACGCGGCAGCGGCGTATCGTGTGCGCATTCCACCGGGGTTGCGACATGAAGCATGCAGGGCTGGGCAGGGCAATGGGAGTGGTACTGGCGCTGGCTGCACTGCCGGCGACAGCGGCGGTCACCGCACAGCAGTTCAGTCATGGGCGCTTCGAGCAGATCCCGGTGCACATGCCGGCCGGCACGCCGCAGCGTGTGGTGATCTGGTTCCATGAGCCCGCCGCCGGTGGCGACACCAGCCGCCTGCCGATCGAGGCTCTGCGGGCAGACGGCGCGCTGGTTGCGGCGGTGGACATCGCGCACCTGCGCGGGGTGCTCAAGCGCGAAGGTGATCCGACCTGTTCGTTCGGCTCCGGCGATGTGGAGAATTTCTCGCGCTGGCTGCAGGCCTCCCTGCATCTGCCCGGCTACCACCTGCCGCTGGTCGGCGGCGATGGCGAAGGTGCCGAGATGGCCTACACGCTGGCGGCGCAGGCCGACACCCAGGTATTCGCCGGCCTGCTGACCACTGGCTTCTGCCCGGACCACAACCATCAGCGCATGGTCTGCGGCGATGGGGTCAAGCACAACGCGCTGCAACCGGCCGAACTGAATTTTCCGTGGTTGAGCGCGGCCGGTGACCGCGGCTGCAAGGTCGGCCAGGCGAGCCGCTTCGTGCAGCAGGTCGCGATGGCGCGCGAGTTCAAGCGCACCACGCGTGGTGATGCATCACCGGGCCTGGTGGCTGCGGCGCGGGTGATTGGCGCACAGGCGGGCATCAGCCTGGCCCCGCCACCAGCTGTGCTGAAGGGGTTGCCTGTAGTGGAAGTGCCGGCCTCCGGCAACGGTGACACGCTGGCGGTGTTCGTCTCCGGTGACGGCGGCTGGGCAGGCCTGGACAAGGACGTTGCGTCTGCGCTCAACGAGCAGGGCGTGGCAGTAGTCGGCATCGATTCGCTGCGCTACTTCTGGAGCGAGCGCACGCCGAAGGGCTTTGCCGGTGACCTGCAGAAGATCATCGACCACTACCGCACCCAGTGGCATCGCGACAAGGTGATGCTGATCGGCTTCTCGCAGGGCGCCGACGTACTGCCGGCCACCATCAACCAGCTCGATGCCAGTACGCGCGACTCGCTGGATCGTATCGTGCTGCTGTCGGTCGGGAAGAAGGCCGACTTCGAGTTCCACGTCAGCAACTGGCTGGGCGGTGGTGGCGACGGCCTGCCGATCGCACCGGAAGTGGCCAGGTTGCCGGCAGCCAAGACCGTGTGCGTGTATGGCGACAAGGACGAAGACGCACTGTGCCCGGATCTGCCGGCCAATGATGGCGTGAAGAAAGTGAAACTGCCCGGCGATCACCATTTCGGCGGTGACTATGACCGCCTCGCCGAAGTGATTCTCAAGGGCGGCGCATGACCTGCGGCAATCCGCCGGGCATGGCCCGGCGCTACCCGCGTGCTGCATCGGCCTGGTGACGATGCCGGGGTGTGCCGTTGACCCGGTAGCGACGGGCCATGCCCGGCGGCACCGGTGCGCTCAATTCCGCCGCGGATCCAGCGAGATCAGCCGCGTGGCATCGAGCAGCGCGGCCGGCAGGTGCATGCCACCGGGGGCGGCCAGATAACGCGGCCGCCATTGCGGGTCGAACTTGGACTTGAAGCGGCGCAGGCCACTGAACCCGTAGAAGCGCTCGCCGTGCCGTGCCAGCAGGCCGGCCAGCCGGTTCCAGCGCCCGGCCAGTCGATGCTGGGCCAGCCCGGACAACGGCGCCATGCCCAGCGAGAAACGCGCATAGCCCTGTGCGCGGCCCCACAGGAACAGCTCGATGAAGAGGAAGTCCATCGTGCCCTTCGGAGCCTCGTTGACGTGGCGCATCAGGTCCACCGACAGCTCGGCACCGGCCGGTGCCTGCCACAGGTTGGCGAACGCCACGATCTGGCCCTCGGCCTCGACCAGTGCCACCGGGAAGCGCACCAGGTAATCCGGGTCGTAACTGCCGAGCGAGAAGCCCTTCTCGTCGCCGGCCTTGTCTTCCAGCCATGCGTTGGAGATCGCGTGCAGGCGCGGCAGCAGGCTTGGGATCTCTTCCACCGATGCCACGCGGAAGGACAGGCCGCTGCGCTTGCCGCGGTTCCAGGCCTGGCGCAGGTCGGCACGCTCGCGTCCCTCCAGCCCGAAATCATGCAGCGGTACCATCGCTTCTTCGCCCAGCTTGACCAGGCCCAGGCCGAGGTCGAGATAGGTCTGCCAATAGGTTTCACCGACTTGGTAGAACACCGGCCGCAGCCCGAGCCGGTCGGCTTCCTCGCGGAAGCGCCAGATCAAGGCGCGCGCCACATCCGGTGGACCGACCGGATCGCCCATGGCGATCAGCGAACCGCCATAGCGCTGCATCATCACAAAGCCTTGCTTGGCCTCATCGCGCAGCACTGCCTTGTCGGCAGTCAGCACCAGGCAGGCCTGGGTATCAGTGGCGCCAGCCAGCACGGGTGCCAGTGACTGCAACGTAGCCTCGTCGGCGGGTCGCAGTGGGCTGCGCGTGCTGTGCAGCAATCGCGCCAGGCCGAACATCACCAGCGCGATCGCGACCACCAGCAACGCACGCAGTGCGCGCGGTGCATTGCCCGACACCGCGAACTGCCACCACAGCTCGTTCTGGTACTCGACGTGGCTGTAGGTGAAGAACAGCAGCCAGGTGACCGCCACCAGCACCAGGCCGAGGTTGCGCAGCCATGGCCATGACCAGGCTTCATCGAGCAGTGCACCCTGGCGGTAGAACTCGCGGCGTGCGGCCCACAGCGCCATCGCCACCAGCAGCGCAGAAACGGCGATCAGCAGTTGGCCACCGCGCAGCCACAACGGCAGCGGGGTGATCACGCACACCGCCATCGCCAGCATCCACGCGGCATGGCTGCGCCTCGCCAGACCCTGTCCGATCAGCAGCAGGGCGACACCGCTGAGACTGCCGATCAGGTGCGAGGTTTCCAGGATCGGCAGCGAAGCGCCGACCAGATGGCGGCGTGGCGTTGGCAGCGTGCCATCGATGACCAGCGCGGCGCCGATGCTGAACACGGCCAGCGCGATGATCTGCGGCAGCCACGGGCGCAGCGCGTTCCAGCCGGCACGGGTTGCTCCGGCACTGGCCTGCAGTGGTTGCCGCAGCGCGGGCGCAAGGGCAAGCAGGGTGGCCAGCAGCAGCGGCAGCACGTAGTAGGTGACGCGGTAGATCAGCGCTGCGGCCAGCACCGCTGCCGGGGCTACCTGCGGCAGCAGCTTCAGCAGGCTCCACTCGAACACGCCCAGGCCCGCCGGCACGGTCGAGACCAGGCCGGCCAGCACCGCCACCAGGTACAGGCCGACGAAGCCGGGCAGGCCGGTGGGCGTGGAGTCGGGCAGCAGCACATAGAACGCAGCACTGGCCAGCACCAGCTCGATGACGCTGAGTACGGTGACACCCAGCATGGTGCGGCGGTCGGGCAACCACAGTGCATGGCCGAACACGCTGAACTGCCGTCCCTCGCGGCCGACCAGCAGCACGGTGCCCACAAATGCGAGCAGGGCGGCCACGCCGACCACGCGCACCGCGTCTGGATTCAACGGCAAAGCCAATGCCGCGGCTGCCGGCTCCATGCACAGCGCCACGCTGATCAACAGCCACGCACCGAACACGAAACCGAGCGTGCTCATCAGCACCACCTGCCCGATCTGCGCCAGGTCGAGGCCGGCGCTGCGGTAGCCGCGCAGGCGTACCGCGCCGCCGGTCAGCGCGGCAAAGCCCACGGTCTGGCCGAGGGTATGCGCGAGGAAAGCGGTGATGCCGATGCGCGCTGGATGCACGCGGATGCCGCTGCGGCGCAGACCGATGGCGTCGAAGCCGATCAGGCAGGCATAGCTGGCCAGGCCGAGTACCACGGTAAGCGCGATCTGGGTGCCGCTGAGCTGGCGGAAGGCCTGGCGGATGGCACGGTAGCCATGCTTGTCGAATTCACCGGCCAGGCCATGCAGGGCCAGTGCCAGGATCAGCAGCGGGATGACGATGGTGGCGACCCGCTTCCAGGTGGGCGTGGAAGGGGGAGCGATGGAATCGGAGGGAGCGGTCATCGGCGCAAGGGTGCGGCAGCAGGGGCGAGGGCGGTGTCAACGCGGGCGTGGCGCATCGTGCGCCTGTCGCGGGCATTTGACCAGCAGAACTGTCGGAGGCCGGTAGTGGCATTGCGTACAGGGCGTCCATGCACCCACCGTTGGTCGGTTTGGAGGACAATGCAGGCCTGATCACCCGCAGGAGCCACGCCCATGATGGAGCGTTACGACGTCGGACCGCGCATGTCCGAAATGACCGTGTACAACAAGGTCGCCTATCTCTCAGGCCAGATTCCCGAAGACACCAGCCAGGACATCACCGGACAGACCCGGCAGGTGCTGGCCGAGATCGACAAGCTGCTGGCGCTGGTGGCCAGTGATCGCCAGCACGTGCTGCGTGCGGAAGTCTTCCTCGCCGACATCGCCGATTTCGATGGCATGAACAAGGCGTGGGACGAGTGGGTGGTCGAGGGCGCGACCCCGGCCCGCGCAACGTTCGAAGCCAAGCTGGCCCACGCCGAGTGGAAGGTTGAAATCGTGGTGACGGCGGCGGTGCCGTAACCCTTGTACGGAGTCAGATCCCTCTCCGTTGGAAAAGGGATCTGACCCCTAAGGTTGGCGCTGGCTGGGCAAGCGCGGCTGGGTAGAGTCGACTGGTAGTCGACTATCGCGCGCAGCGCGGGGTTTTACGCCGTCGGAACGAAGAGCAGTCGACTGACAGTCGACTCTACCCCGCCGCTCCATCGCCCGCTGGCCCGGTGGTTACGCCGGCACCATCTCGATGCAGTCCACCGGGCACGGTGGAATGCACAGTTCGCAGCCGGTGCACAGATCGGCAATGACCGTGTGCATGTACTTGGCACCGCCGACAATGGCATCCACCGGACAGGCCTGGATGCACTTGGTGCAGCCGATGCAGTCGGCTTCCACGATCAATGCCACCTGCGGCGCCTTGTGTTCGCCGCGCGCGCGGTCGAACGCAACCGCAGGCACACCCAGCACCTGTGCCAACGCCCTTGCGCCTGCGTCGCCACCGGGTGGGCAGCGGTCCACGTTCGCTTCGCCACGTGCCATCGCCTGCGCATACGGGCGACAGCCGTCGTAGCCGCATTGCCCGCATTGGGTCTGCGGCAGCAAGCGGTCCAGGCGTTCGGTCAGGGGCGGGATCAGGCTCATGCGTGGCGAAGGCTGCGCGTTGGGTTACTTCAGGGGTTTGCCACGGAACCAGCGCTCGTGGGCCAGCGCCAGCATCGGCCGGTCTTCGGAACTGTCGCCGTAGGCGTGGATGCGCACGTAACGCGACAGATCGAACTGGCGGCGGATATGCTCGACCTTGCGCGGGCCACAGTCGCCGCCCGCATAACGACCGGTCAGGCGACCGTCCTGGCTTTCCAGCCGGTTGCAGATCAGCTGCAGGCCCAACTGCTCGCACCACGGCTTCAGGTACAGGTCCAGCGAACCGGACACGATCACCACCGTGTGCTGCTGTTCCTTGTGCCAGCGGATCTGCTCCAGCATCTCAGGCCGCACCACGTCGGGCAGCACATCACGCGAGAAACCGGCTGCCAGCGTGGTGATGTCGTCGCTGTGGCGGTCGCTGAAGGCCAGGCGGGTGACGCGTGCGCGGATGCGTTCTGCCGAGATCAGCTTCAGCTTGTACGCAGCCAGCCACGGGCCGATCTTCCACCATGCCTGTGCCAGCTGTTCGGCCGTGGCGACGCGGCGCAGGAAGCGGCCATAGGTATCGCAGGTGGTCACGGTGTGGTCGAAGTCGAACAGCGCCAGTTCCATTCCGTTGCCTCCCATCGCGTTGCTTCCGGTGGCCGGTGCTGCCGGCGGGCGCGGCGGTGGCCACGCCCGCTGCAGGCATCAGCGGACCGGCATGCCCGGCTGTGCGCCGCTGTCGGCGTCCAGCAGCGCCAGTGCGCCGCCGTCGAAACCGGCCGACAGGATCATGCCTTCGCTCAGGCCGAAGCGCATCTTGCGCGGAGCCAGATTGGCGATGAACACCACACTGCGGCCGACCAGCTTTTCCGGCTCGCCATAGCTGCCGCGGATGCCGGAGAAGATCTGGCGCTTGCCCAGTTCGCCCGCGTCCAGTTCGAAGCGCAGCAGCTTGTCCGAGCCTTCCACGAACTCGCACACCAGCACCTTGCCAATGCGCAGATCGAGCTTGGCGAAGTCATCGATGCCGATCGTGGCCGGTGCATCGGCGTTGTTCGCTTCGGCTTTGGCGGCGGCCGGCGCGGCGGGCTTGGCCGCTTCGCTCTTGGCGGTGGGGGCTGCAGCGGCGGTGGTCTGCAGGGTGTCCTTGGAGGCGTCGATCATGGCGTCAATCTTCTTCGGGTCGATACGGGTGAACAGCGGGGTGTAATCGGTGATGCGATGGCCCAGCAGCGGCTGCGCCAGTTCGGTCCAGTCGTTCACCGGTGCGGCCAGGAAGGCTTCGGCCTGTGCGGCGGTGGCCGGCAGCACCGGCTTCAGTGCGGTGACCAGCACGCGGAACAGGTTCAGGCCCTGGCTGCACACCGCCTGCAGCTGCGCGTCGGCGCCTTCCTGCTTGGCGATCACCCACGGCTTCACATCATCGATGTAGCGGTTGGCTTCATCGGCCAGGGTCATGGTCAGGCGGATGGCGGCGGCCGGGTCGTTGCGCTCGTAGGCTTCTCGGATCGGTGCCAGGCCATCGACGAAGCGCTGGTACTGGGCCGCGTCGGGCAGCTGCGCAGCCAGCAGGCCGTCGAAGCGCTTGCTGATGAAACCGGCACAGCGGCTGGCGAGGTTGACGAACTTGCCGACCAGATCCGCATTGACGCGCGCGATGAAGTCACCCAGGTTCAGGTCGAGGTCGTCGACGCCGCCACCAGACTTCGCCGCGAAGTAATAACGCAGCGCTTCCGGTTCCAGGCCGGCATCGAGGAACGTACGCGCCATCACGAAGGTGCCGCGCGATTTGCTCATCTTGGCACCGTCCACGGTCAGGTAGCCGTTGACGTGCAGGCGGGTCGGCGCGCGGTGGCCGGTGCCATGCAGCACCGCCGGCCAGAACAGGCCGTGGAAGTTGACGATGTCCTTGCCGAGGAAGTGGTGCAGCTCGGTGCTGGTGCCGGCGCGCAGGTGCGCCTCGAAGTCTTCGCCGATCCTGCTGCACAGGGTCTGGAAGCTGGACAGGTAGCCGATCGGCGCGTCCAGCCAGACGTAGAAGTACTTGCCCGGCTGGCCGGGAATCTCGAAGCCGAAGTAGGGTGCATCGCGCGAGATGTCCCAGGCGCGCAGGCCACCTTCGGCATTGAGCCACTCACCCAACTTGGCCTTCACGCCCGGCAGGGCGACATCGCCGGCCAGCCAGTCGCGCAGGAAGCCATCGAAGTGGCCGACCTCGAAGAAGAAATGCTCCGAATCGCGCATTTCCGGCGTGGCGCCGGAGACGACCGAGCGCGGCTCCTTCAGGTCGGTCGGCGCATAGGTGGCGCCACAGACTTCGCAGTTGTCGCCGTACTGGTCGGCGCTGCCGCAGTTCGGGCAGATGCCCTTGACGTAGCGGTCGGGCAGGAACATGCCCTTGGCGGGGTCGTAGAACTGCGCCACCGAACGGCGGCTGATGTGGCCGGCCGCTTCCAGCTTCAGGTAGAACTGCTCGGTCAGCGCCTTGTTGGCTGCCGAATTGGTCGAGTCGTAGTGGTCGAAGGCCACGCCGAAGGCGGCGAAGTCACGTTCGTGACTGGCCTGGATGTTGGCGATGAAAGTTTCCGGCGTGACCCCGGCCTTTTCCGCGGCCAGCATGATCGGCGTGCCGTGGGTGTCGTCGGCGCAGACGAACCAGGCCTTGCCGCCGCTCATTCGCCGCGCACGCACCCAGATGTCGGCCTGGATGTAGCCGACCAGGTGGCCCAGGTGCAGCGGGCCGTTGGCGTAGGGCAGGGCGGTGGTGACGAGCGCGGTACGGGTCATGGTCGCGGGGTGGAATCCGAGGGGAACCGCAGAGTATCGCACGCCCGCAACGAGGTGACCCGGCCGGGGCCGGGTCACGGGGGTTCTGCGCGGGCCGCGCCGTTTACTCGCGCACCCAGGTCTGGGTACGGCAGATGAAGGCGATGCAGCCGGCTACGTCCAGCTTGGTGCCGCCGGTTTGCAGTTCCATCTTCGACTTGTAGGTCTTGCCGTTGGCCGGGTCGAGGATGGTGCCGCCGGACCACTTGTTGGCGCCGTCGGCCTTCAGGTTCCAGAGGATGGTCATGCCCTTCACCGGCTTGTTCTTGTTGGCACCTTCACAGCCGTCGCAGACCGGGTTCGGCCCCTTGTCCGAGTGCAGGATGTCGACCACCTTGCCGGTCAGCGTGCCATTGGCGGCCTGGGTGATCTCGACGATCGACTTCACCTTGCCGGTCTTGTCGTCGATGGTCTTCCAGCGGCCGGCAGCGCTGTCGGCGGCCTGCGCCGAGAGCGCGGCCAGGCACAGTGGCAGCGCCAGCAGCAGGGTCTTGAAGGTCTTGCGCATGGTCCCCTCCCAGGGTTCATTCCGGCACGGTGCCGGTATGGGTCGACTGTATACCCATTCGGCGGGGTATGGGGAAGGGGGCTTCGGCCGGGCTGCGCCCTGCACCCGCGGTAGTGCCGGCCGCTGGCCGGCAACCTCAGAAGCAACAGCCGAAGCAACAGCGTGCATTCCGTGGGATGGCGGGGTGGGTCCGGTTGCGGGGGACGCCGTAAACCCGTCCCTGGGGGCTTGGCCGCGGCATCCATGCCGCGGACACCCCCGCAACCGGACCCACCCCGCCTTCGACAGTTCTCAGCGATCTGTGGGTACCGGCTGGCGTTACCGGTGCCTCGGGGTCAGATCCCTTTTCCGATGGAAAAGGGATCTGACCCCGAGGCACCGGCTCAACCAATTTCGTACAACTCCAATGGCAGGTCGTCGGGGTCGGCGAAGAAGGTGAAGCGGCGGCCGGTGTATTCGTCCACGCGGATCGGTTCGCAGGCTATGCCATGCGCGGCCAGGCGCTGGATGAAGGGTTCCAGCATGGCGACGCGGAATGCGAGGTGGCGCAGGCCCTGGGCTTCCGGGCGGCTGGGACGGGGCGGCGGGGACGGGAAGGAGAACAGTTCCAGCTGGCCGCCGTCGGGCAGGGCCAGGTCCAGTTTCCAGGAGTCACGCGCGGGACGGTGGTTTTCGGCCAGCACCTGCAGGCCGAGGATGCGCACGTAGAAGTCTTTCGAGCGCGCGTAGTCGCTGCAGATCAGTGCGGCGTGGTGGATGCCCAGCAGGGCGCAGGCGTCATCGCTCATTGCAGGGTGTCCAGCCAGCGCTGGGCAATCTTCTGCGCCAGCGGATAGGGTTCGGGGTCGTTGCGGTTGCTCAGCACGATCACGGTCAGGTGCTTTTCTGGATGGCGCACGATCACGTTGCGGAAACCGATGCTCTCGCCGCTGTGCCACTGCACCGGCCCGTTCAGGCGCCAGCCGAAGCCGTAGTGCGGCACGTCCGGCTCGGTGGTTGCGGTGGCCGGGCTGAACATCGCGCGGCGCGAGGCCTTCGACAGCAGGCGGTCGTCATACAGCGCGGCATCCCAGCGGGCGAGGTCGTCCAGCGAGGAATAGATGCCGCCATCACCCAGCACGGCGCTGGTGGTGCTCTGGTCGGTGCGCTGCCAGTGGCCGTCCATCTCGCTGTAGCCGTAGGCACGCTGCGCCACCACATCGACGCCGTCCTGGTGGGCCACGGTATGGGCCATGCCCAGCGGGCGGAAGATCCGCTGCTGCAGGAAGCCCGCGAAATCCTGGCCGGAGGCGCGGCCGACGATCAGCGCCAGCAGCGCGTAGCCGCTGTTGCTGTAGCGGTATTGCGTGCCGGGTGCGAAGTTCAAGCGGTCCGCGCGCGACAGCAGGGCCAGTACATCGGCATCGTGCACCTGGCGGGTGTCGGCCGGGTCCATCAGGTCTTCGTAATCGAGCAGACCACTGGTGTGTGAGAGCAGTTGGCGGATCGTCATGTCTGCCGCCACCGGGGGCAGCTCCGGCAGCCACTGCCGGGCAGGCTGGTCGAGCCCCAGCCGGCCATCCTCCACCAGCAGCAGCACCGCGGCGGCGGTGAACTGCTTGCTGACCGAGGCCAGCCGGAAGTTGCTGGCCGGAGTGACTGCGGTGCGGTCTTCCACCACCGCCAGACCATAGCCGCGGCGGAACACCGGTTTGCCGTCGTGCAGCACCAGCACGGCGCCGCCGGGCACCTGGCCGTCGTAGGCCTGCATCAGGCCGTCGATCCCCGTATCCGGCGGTGCCAGCACCGGAGCCGCTGGGCCCGTCGTCGGCAGCAGGCCCAGCACGGCGGCGAACAGGACGACGGCAGGGCGCATGGCGGCTCCGGACTCAGGAGGAAGGCGTGGGCGTGGTGCTGGCCGGCTGCGCCATCCAGCGTTCCATCTTGCGGCTCAGTACGTCCAATGGCATCGAGCCGTCCTTCAGCAGTTCGGCGTGGAAACGTCGCAGGTCGAAGGCTGCACCCTGCCGTGCCTTGGCCTTGTCGCGCAGGCCCACGATGGTGGTCAGGCCGGCCACGTTGGACAGCGCCTGGCCGGGCTGGGCCATGATCCGCTCGACTTCGGCGTTGGCGTCATCGCTGCTCATGTCCACGGTCTTCTGCAGGTAGGCCACGGCCTGCTGCTTGCTCCAGCCCTGCGCGTTCACGCCGGTGTCGGCCACCACGCGCGCCGCGCGCAGCAGGCGCGAGTATAGATAACCGATGCGGTCATAAGGGTCGGTATAGATGCCGAGATCCTCGCCCAGGGTTTCCGCGTACAGGCCCCAGCCTTCGACGAAGGCCAGGTCGCCGCCCAGGCGGCGGAAGCGCGGCAGCTTGGCCAGTTCCTGCTGCAGGCCCAGCTGTACGTGGTGGCCGGGAATGGCTTCATGCAGGTACTGCACCGGCACGCTCCAGCGCTTGCGGCTGGGCAGGTCGCGGGTGTTGACGTACAGCAGGCCCGGCTGCCCGGCCGGCGACGGCTGGTAGGCCGCCGCAGCGGAGGTGAGTGCACGCTCGGGCTCCACCGCGCGTATTTCCAGCGTGGACTTGGGCAGGGTGTCCAGCACCTGCGGCAGGCGCGCGTTGACCTGCTGCTGCACCTGGCGGTAGCGGTTGATCAACGCATTGGCGTCGCCGTACTGGAACTGGCGGTCGTTGCGCATGCTGCGCAGCAGCTTGGACGGCGTACCGCGCAGCTTGGCGTCCTTCATCACCGTAGCGATCTGTGCCTGCAGCTCCTGCACGCGCTGTTCGCCCAGTGCATGCAGCTGCGTGGCGGTCTGGTCGCTGGCGGTGGTCTGCACGATCAGGTTGGCATACCAGGCCTGGCCATCGGGCAGTGCGCCCAGCCCGCTGCTGGCGCGGGTGGCCGGCAGGTACTCGGTGGCGATGAAGCCGCGCAGGGCACGGTAGGCCGGCATGATGCGCAGTTCGATCATGCGCTTGTACTCGGCACTGATACGCGCCTTGTCCTCGGCCGCGATGGTGTTCGGCATGGTGCGGATCGGCGACCAGAAGATGCTCTCCTCAGCGGTCGGTTTGATCACTGCATCCAACTGCGGGATAACCTTCTCCATCAGGTCACGCGGCTGCACAACACCGGCTTTCACGCCCTGCCGCATGTTGTCGATGGCCTGGTCGAACAGCTCGGGAATGCCCAGCGAGCGGCGCGACCAGGTGTCGTAGTCCTGCACGGTATTGAACGGCTGTGCGCCGGCACCGGAACCGAGGATCGCCATGATGCTGCCGACGTTGTAGTACTGGCTGATCGGCATCATCCAGCTCGGGTAACGCTCGGCGGCCAGCGAGGCGCGCGCATCGCGCACGAAGATCTCGTAGCTGAGCAGGTCCTGGCCCTGCAGGCCGTCATTGCCCAGTTTCTCGACCTTGCCCAGCCATTCGGTAGTGAAGTCGTGCGACTGCTGGCGCCAGGTGGGGGACAGGATGTTGGGCAGCTGGTCGTTGTAGCGGGTTTCGCCCTGGAAGGTGGCCTGCAGCGGATTCAAGCGCATCGAGGCATCCCAGTATTCGTCGTAGAGGCGCTCCAGCTGCACCTGCTTGGGCACGGCGCGGGCCGGTGCGACCGGACGTGGCGCAGCGCGGCGCGCCGAACTGCCACGGGCCGGCGCGGTGGCGCGGGTGGGCCTGGCCTTGGGCTTGGCGGCCTGGCGGGTCTGCGCGGCGGCAGGACGGCTGGCCTTCTTCTTCGCTGCTTCGGCCGACGGAACGGCACTGAACAGGAACAACGCGGCGATGGCGGCGGCCAGGACGCGGGTGGGATGCGGCATCAAGAAGCTTCCGTGGAACACAGACCGTGGAGCTTGCACGATCCGACCGCGTACGGCCAGCGTGAAGGCGCAGTCAGCTTGCCGGCGCTGGGGCTTCAGTCAGCCGCGGCGGCGGCACGCAATGCGGCGGCACGTTCGCTGCCCAGGTAGCGGGTAATCGCGCGCCGCATCAGGTACAGCAAGGGAATCAGCGCGATGGCAAAGCCCATCTTGTAGACGTAGTTGACGCTGCTGACCGCCAGGAACAACGAGGTCGGCCAGTGCTGCGGGCCGAGCACGAAGGCGATCCAGATCACCACGAAGCTGTCCACCACCTGCGAGATCGCGGTCGAGCCGGTCGCACGAAGCCACACATGGCGCTCGCCGGTGGCCTGGCGGATGCGGTGGAACACCGCCACATCGATCAGCTGGCCAAGCAGGAACGCCACCAGCGAACCGGCAATGGTCCACATGCCCTGGCCGAACACCGCCGCGAATGCAGCCTGGTAGTCGGGCACGCCGTGGCCGTTCATCGACGTGACCCACCAGCTGGCCGGTGCCAGCGAGATCGCTGCGAAGGCGAACAGGAAACCGTAGCCGATCAGCACCACCGCCAGCCACGAGATGAAGCGCACGCCGCGCTTGCCGAAGAACTCGTTGATGGTGTCGGTCATGATGAACACCACCGGCCACAACAGAGTGCCTGCGGTGAAGCTGAGCGAGCCGGTCTGGCCGAACAGGTTCCAGTTCAGCGGATCGATGCCGAGCGTGTCTTCGAGGGCGAAGATCTTCACCCCGATCAGCTCGGCCAGCACCGCGTTGCCGCAGAAGAACGCGGCCAACACGATGAACAGCAGGACCGCACGGTCCTGCAGCGGGCGCTCGATCGGCGCCGCGGTCATTCGGCGCGATCGCCGGCGCGGGTGAACGGCACGGTGGGCGGGGCAACCGCGCCGCCGGAGATGATGAAGCTCATCGCCTGGTCCACGGTCCAGTCGGTGGGGGTCAGCAGCTCGACCGGCACGATCTCCAGATAGCCCGAGGTCGGGTTCGGCGTGGTCGGCACATACACCGCGGCCAGCTCACGATCGGTGCCGTGTTCCTTGATGACCCGGGTCACCAGGCCGACCGACTTCATGTCGCGGTGCGGGAAGTCGATCAGCACCACGCGCTGGGTGCTGCCCGGCTCGGTCTGCAGCATGTCCAGCAGCTTCTTGGCGCTGTCGTAGATGATGCTGGCCAGTGGAATGCGCTTGATGACCGCGCCGACCCAGCGCAGCAGGCGCTGGCCGAGCACGCGGCGGCTGGCCACGCCCACCGCCAGGATCACCAGCAGGGTGGCGAGCAGGGCGATGGTGTCCTGGATCCACTCGGCACGGACCCAGCCGAGGTAATGCGGGAAGTTTGTCGCGATCTGCTCGGACAACGGCACCACCAGCGGGCTGGAAATGCCTGACAGCAGCACGAACACGAATTTGACCACCACCCAGGTCAGCCAGATCGGCAGCAGGGTCAGCAGGCCGGTCAGGAACAGGCGCTGCAGGGAGGGGCGGGGGACCAGGGCGGGGGCTTCGAGCGACATGCGCGCATTGTAGCGGTCACTGCCGGTCGATTACGCTGGGCGATCAACTGCGGCAACGGCACATGGAAGGGAAGCTGTGTTGAAGATTCTGCGCGGACTGGGCTGGACCCTGGGTGGCCTGCTGGTGCTGGCGATCGTGGTGTGGTGCGCCTCGCGCATGTGGCCCGTGCCCGAATCGAGGGTGCAGGCGCAGCATCGACTGGAGGCACGCCTGCCAGCGGCCGGGCGCAATGGCTATGCGCTGCTGTGGACGCTTCCGTTTGACGGGCTGGATGCCCGCCAGCGCGAGCAGGCGCTAGCCGAGGACGCGCGGCGCTGGGCGGCCGACCCGAGGGGCGGCGGCGTTGGCCAGACCCACCTGGCGGCCAGCCACGCCGAGCTGCACTCACGGCCGGGTGCCAGTTGCGGGCCGACCGCCAGCGACTGCCTGGCCCAGGTGCGCGCCGATCCGCAACGCTTCGTGGACGCCCATGCCGGGCATCAGCAGTTGCACACACGCTTGGACCAACTGGCTGAAGCGGACCACTTCGTGTCGCCGTTCCTGCCGAAGGGCGAGGGCATTCTCGTCCCGTTGCCGACCTATGGCCTGGTGGTGGACGCCACCAGCGCCCGCGCGCTGGCCTATGTGCAGGGCGACGTCGAGGGTGCGTTGCGCGGCAGTTGCCGTGGCCTGCAGCTGGGCCGTCGGCTGGTACCCGGGGGCAGTTACCTGGTCGAAAGCATCATCGGTGCCAACCTGGTCCAGGCCAACGCCCAGCTGCTGGCCGACATGCTGGCAGAACTGCCCCCCGACCATCCCTTGCCGGTCGAGTGCGAGAAGGCGATGCAGCCGATGCTGGCCGACGAACAGAGCCTGTGCCGCGCGATGCAGGGTGAGTACGCAATGAGCCGGGCAGCGATTGAAACCTCGGCGAGCGAATTCGGCGGCGTACTGGTGCTGGACCGCAGCAGCACCTTGGCACGCGTGGCCGGCAATCTCGGCTGGGCCTGTGGCGCCACCGCCAAGGCGGCGCTGGAAGCAGATCGACCGTTGCCGGTGCAGGCGCCGCCGCAGCGGGATTTCGGTTGCCTGTCCAACGTCATGGGGTGCGTATTGACCGACATTGCGGCGCCGGTCTATCCCGCGTATTCGTCCCGGACCCAGGATGCTGCGGCGATGCTGCGCCTGCTGGGGGCGCAGCGCTGGCTGCGGCAGCAGGCAGAAGAACCGACGGAGGCGCTGCAGCGGTTGCCCGCGCAGTTCCGCTCGCCGGTGCGCGTGCCGCAGCTGTCGGCCGATGGCAGCCGCCTGCAGGTGCCTCGCCGTTCGCCGCCGCGCAGCAATGATGAAAGCGCCTGGCTGTCGGTACCACTGAGCGCAGGTGCGCCTTCAGCCGCCGCACGCGACTGAGGGACGGCTCAGCCGCCGCCGGCCAACGGATCGAATCCCCAGCCATCGCCGACCGTTTCAAGCGTCCAGCGCCGGCTGCTGCGCAGCGGTTTCCAGCGCACGCTGTCGGTATCGGTCTCGATGCTGCCTTCAACCTGTTTCACCTTGCCGGTGGAAAAGTTGACGCTCAACGACTCGGTCTGCCCGGAGTTGCGCATCACCGAATCGCGGTCATAGCCGATGAGGGCGAAGGCGCCGTTCTGCCAGCGGAAGGTGAACGCGGTCGTGCCCATCGACCAGCTGCCTGCGCTGGCGAACGAAAACAACGCCACCCTCAGCGTGCCGCGCTGGATGCTGACCCCGCCGTCTTCGAGCGGATCGCTGAGCACGGGACTTTCCGGGCGCGGAATCAGCCTGTGGTCCTGCGCCGCGAGCACGTAGCCGGACGGGCGCGACCAGGCGATGGCGAGGATGCGCGGATTGCTGTCATACGGAGAGGGACCGAAGCCATCGTGCTCGATGACGTTGCGCGGATCCTGCTGGCGCAACACCAGCACCAGGTCGGCGCGACCATCCTGGTCGAGGTCACCTTCCAGTCGGGTTTCCAGCGTCCAGCCCTTGGGCACGAAGCCGGCCGCATCGGCCGCCTGCGCCGGCAGCGTCGGGTACTGCACCGGTGGCACATCCAGTGCGTGGGCGGCGAAGGATAGTGGGGTCAGCAGTGCAGCAAGGGCGAACGGGCGCATCGGAGCCTCCATGGCGGGGAGGCAGAGAATAGCGCCGATGCTGCCGATCAGCGTGCGTGTGGTTTCAGCCGCAGGTAGACCTGCTTGCGCACCTGTGCGACCACTTCGCCGCTTTCATCGACCACGTCGTTGCTGAACCAGCGCAGCACTTTGTCGCCGTTGGCCGCTTCGGCGCGCAGTTCGTCCAGCAGTGCGTCATCGATGCGGAACGACGTACGTACGGTGCCGCGGCCGGGCTTGAGGAAATCGATCGCACCGGCGCGGTCCCACACGTAGTAGTCGCGGCCGAGGATGTGCAGCAGGCCAAGCATCCAGAACGGATCGGTCATCGCAAACAGGCTGCCGCCGAAATGCGTGCCGACGTAGTTGCGGTTCCAGGGCCGCATGCGCAGTTCGACGTCGATCTGCCGGTAGTCCGGCGAGACCCGGGTGACGTGGATGCCGGTGAACAGGAACGGCGGCCAGAGGTTGATGCCGAAGCGGAACAGGCGGGCGTTCATGCGGGTCCGGGGGGCGCGGGGCGAGGTTTACAGTTTAACCATTCGCATGCGTATGTTATAGCCCGGGCCGGTGTTCAGGACGCACTGTCGATCACATAACCGTCGCGGCCGTTGGCCTTGGCCTGGTACAGGGCGGTATCGGCACCTTCGACGAAGTCGTGCGGTTGCAGTTCGCCGTCCGGCACGCGGGTGAACACGCCGATGGTGAGGGTGACGCCGGCGTCGGCGTCGCTGCTTTCACCGGGCGCCGGCAACGCCCGCACGCAGGCGATCAGGTCTTCGATCACCAGGCGCGCGCCTTCGGCTGGCGTATCCGGCAGCACCAGCGCGAATTCGTCGCCGCCATAGCGTGCGGCCATGTCGCGCGGGCGCCGTGCATGCGCACCGATCAGGCGCGCGACATCGCGCAGCACGCGGTCGCCGACCTGATGGCCGTGGCGGTCGTTGTGGCGCTTGAAATGGTCGACGTCGATCAGCGCCAGGCTCAGCGGCTTGCCACTGCGCCGCGCGGCATCGCATTCCTGCTGCAGCGACTGCTCGAAGCGCAGGCGGTTGCCGAGGCCGGTCAGCGCATCGCGGTTGGCCTGGCGGTGCCAGGCCGAAATCCGCCAGGTCGCCCAGGCCAGCAGCACCAGGGTAATGCCCAGCATGGCGCTGGCCGGGGCCCACCACAGGTCGCAGGCGCGCAGCAGCAGCCAGCTCAGCAGCGGCGCCAGCGGCAGCGAGCACAGCGCGGCCAGCCACGGCAGGCGCAGGCCGAGCAGGAGCACGCACAGTGCCACCAGAACGCCGCTGATGGCGTGCTGCCAGAGGCGGGGCAGCAGGTCGATCTGCTTGTGCTGCAGCAGCATCGAAGCGATGTTGGCCTGGTACTCGCTGCCACTCATCCAGAATTCGCGGGTGGTCGGGGTCAGCAGCCGCGGCGCGACGCCGCTGGCGGTCATGCCCACCACGATGCGACGGCCGTGCAGCATGGCCATGTCCACGTGGCCATCGAGCACGTCGGCGTAGGAAACCTGGGGCAGGCGTTCGGGCGGGCCGGCATAGCGCACCCGCACGTAGTCGTCGCGCCGCCATTGGTAGGGCGAGTTCACGCCCGGATCCGGATCGGGCAGCCCACGTACTGCGCCTGGCGGCAGATCGGCCAGGGCCAGCCCGAGTGCAGGCCAGTGCGCACGGCCGATGCCTGCGTGCAGGTACACGCCGCGGGCAACGCCATCGCCATCCACTTCGACGTCGGTATGGCCGATCGCCGCCGCGCTGGCTGCGATCCGTGGAATCGGCAGCATTTCCTCGGCCATGCGATCGCCGGCTGCGGGCGCCGCCAGGACCGGCAGCACCACCCGGCCGTTGCGCCGGATGGCCGCCGCCAGCTGTTCATCCTGGCGGCTGGCGCGGCGGTCAGGTTCGGACAGCATCAGGTCCAGCGCCACGCGCTCGGCACCGGCATCGGTCAGGCGATCCAGCAACCGTGCGTGGATCGAGCGCGGCCACGGCCACTGGCCGATGCGCTGCAGGCTGCCCTCGTCGATGGCCACGATCAGCACGCTGGGATCAGGGCGATAGTCCCAGTTGCCGACCATCGCGTCGTAGGCGGCTTCGTCCTGCCGCCACAACCATTGGCCTTGGCTGGCCACGATCGTCAGTATCCCTGCCAGCAGTGCCAGCACGATCCGCTTCGACCATGGAAGCGGCGACCGCCTCACAACAACAACCACAGCAGCAGGGCGCCACCACCGGCGCCGTAGCACAGGCGGCAGGGCAGCTTGATCTGCTGGGCAGGGGAATACTCGCCAGCGTGGCCGTCGTCGTCGATGTACTGCACGCGCACGTGCAGGGTGCCGCTCCACGGCCGCTTGAAGCTGACCTGCGGCTCGGTCACGGTTTCGTCGACGAGCGGCGCCTTGAAGTCGCCATGGCGATCCACCTGCACCCGGTAGCGCTGGCCCTCGCTACCGGCCTGCCAGCGCAGGGTCAGCTCACCATGCGCGGCTTCGGGTGGTTGCAGGGCGGGGTCGACCGGTTCATTGCTCAGTTGCAGCGGCAGTGCCTGGCCGTAGCGGCCCTGGTGCTCGTTGCCATCGCGCGAAGCCACCCGCCAGAAGTACTGGCCAGGAGGCAGTGGCTGTGCCAGGCGCAGGTCGGTGCTCTGAGTGGTCTGTTCCTGCAACGGCTGCTGGAAGGTCGGTTCGGCGGCGATCTGCAGCACGCTGCTGTGTGCGCCGGGGGCCTGGCTCCAGCGGAAACGCGGGCGGTCACTGTTGATCGTCTGGCCGTGCAGCGGTGCGACCGTCAACGGCGGTGGCGGCTGGTCGCTGAGTTCGAAGTCGGCACTGGCATCGAGGCCTTCCACGCCCTGGGCATCGACGGCGCGCAGCAGGATGCGCAGCTGGCCAGGTGGCAGGTCGCCGATCGACAGGCGGGTGTCGGTGGTGGTGGCGGCGAACAGCAGGATCTCCGGTGTCGCCGCCTGCACCACTTCAATGCGGTACTGCGCGGCGCCGTCGACCGGCTCCCAGGCCCGCCGGGTCGGCAGCGGCGCCAGGCGCAGCTCGTCATTGCGCAGCTGCGGCGCCGGCAGCAGGGCGGAGACCGCATCGGGCGCGCTGTCGGCGCTGCTGCTGCGGCTGGCCTGGCCGGGCTTGACCAGCTGCCGGCCATGGTTGTTGCCGACCTGTACCTTGCCCTGCAGGACTTCAGTGGCGGCAACATGGTGGGTGTCGCCGGCACTGACCCGGAACACAGTGCCGCGCACGCTGCTGGTAGCGGTGGGTGCGTCAATGATGTATCGCGATGCAGGGCCGCGGGCCGGCGTCACGCGGTTGCTGGCACGGCCCTGTTGCAGGCGCAGGCGGGTATCGACCATGCCGGTGTGGCCGTAGCGGCTGAGCTGATCCAGGCGCAGGCGGGAATATTCGCGCAACTGCAGGCGCGAGGCGTCGGCGAATTCGAGGGTGACGCTGGAATCGCCTTCGGTCTCGATGGTGTCACCGATGTGCAGCTGCTCGCCAGCCAGAATGGCGCGGGTAGCCCTGCCATCGGCGCCGGACAGCTCGACCTTGCCACGCACCGACAGCACGCGGGCCGGCGCCGGTTCGGTGCGCAGCCAGCTGATCGGGAAGCGCAGCAGCTGGCCAGGCGGCAGCTGGTAGGGGTTGTCGATGCGGTTGTGCTGCTGCAGCTGCTGCCAGCGTACCGAAGGCTTCAGGTACACGCCACCCAGGTCCCACAGGGTATCGCCGGGCCGGACCCGGTAGTTCCAGTCCTGGGCCGCGGCCACGGCCGGCAGCAGGAGAAGGGCGCAGAGCAGCGCACCCTGGAAGCGCATGGCAAACGACAGCGAGCGGACGAAGGTCACAGTTGGCAATCCCGGCAATGCGGGGGCGCAGCTGCAAGACCCCATGGCCCCGACCTCATCCCCCCGAACGGATCGTGGCGACCGTACGGCCGCCATCCCGCGCATTATTGCCCGCGTTCAATGCAGGGATTCTGAACGAAGCGGGCTCCCGTTCAGAACAGCAGGGACGCCATCCGGCGGCGGTACCGCCCGACCAGGTCCTCGTCGGAGATCACATTGAAGGCGTCGATCAGCGCTTTGCGCGGCAGCCCTTCCTCGAAACTGCGATCGATCCGCAGCATTTCCAGGAACTGTTCCAGCGCAGCCTCGTCGTGGCCACCAAGCAGCAGCTGCACACCACGCAGGTGGCGGGCCTTGAGGTCCTTGCCGTCGGCGGCGATACGCGCTTCCAGCACTTCGGCGGCCGGGGCATCCTTCAGCGCAGCGGCGAAGGCCAGGCGGGCGCGGCCACGCACGGCGCGGTCGTCGGTGGCCAGGTTGGCCGGCAGGCCATCGATCAGCGTGGCGGCTTCGTCCACGCCGCCGATCTGCAGCAGGGCCAGGGCCAGGTCCAGCCTCAGCTCGTCCTTGTCCGGCTCGGCGGCGATCTGCGCACGCAGCACGTCCACCTGTGCCTGCGGGTCCAGCGGCGCTTCGTCCTCGGTGATGGTGTTGCCAACGTCGGCCGGCACCACGCCGTGCTGGGCCAGGAACTCACGCAGCTGGCCTTCGGGAATGGCGCCGGGGAAGCCATCCACCAGTTGGCCGCCCTTGACCAGGAACACGGTGGGCACCGAGCGGATCTGGAAAGCGGCGGCGATCTGCTGTTCGGCGTCGACATCGACCTTGGCCAGCTCGAAGGCGCCGTTGTACTCAGCGGCCAGCTTTTCCAGCATCGGCCCCAGGGTCTTGCACGGCCCGCACCAGGTCGCCCAGAAGTCCACCAGCACCGGGGTCTGCAGCGACTTCTGCAGGACTTCGGCCTCGAAAGTCGCAGTGGTGGCGTCGAATACGTAGGTCGTCTCGGTCATGGGGGAGGCATCGTTTGGCGTCTGGAGACCGATTCTATGGTGACGATCGATGCCGGTCTCAACCCGGGTTGCGGCAAATACCTGACAATGCGGCCTTCCCATAGACGTCGTTCCCGGAGCCCGCATGTCGCCCCTGTCACCGTTGCTGCGCCTGTCCGGTCTGGCTGCCGCGCTGTTGTTCGTAGTAGCGGCGCTGGGTTTCGGCGCCGTCCTGGACGGCTACGCGCAGGCGCGCCACCCGGTGGCGCTGCTCGGTGCGCAGGGCGTGCCGCACGCGCTGGCCTTCAATCTGCTGGGCTTCGTGCTGCCGGGCCTGCTGGCGGTGGTGGTGGCCGAGTGCCTGCGCCGGCGCCTGCCGGCCACGGCCGGTTGGGCGCCGCGGGTCGGCAGCCAGATGCTGCTGCTGGCTGGGCTGGCGTTCGCCGCGATGGGCCTGCTGCCGCTGGACGTGGACGATCTGCACGGGCCGGCCAGCCAGCTGCACGCCAGTGCCTGGATGGTCTGGGTGCTGGGCTTCGTCGCGGGCACCCTGTTGCTGGGCATCTCCCAGCTGCGCCAGACGCACGGCCGCGCGTTGGGCGGGGTGGCGGTTGCCTGCGGCGTGCTGGCGACGCTGGCCGCCTTCGCCCTGCAGGGCGTACTGACGGCACCACTGGCGCAGCGGGTCGCTTTTGCCTGCTGGGCGGTCTGGCTGGCGCTGGCCCTGCCGCTGTCGCGGCCACGCTGAGACAGGTTCCGGGCGCTGCCGGCGCCTGCATCGGGCGGGCGGGATTGGAGCCATTTGCCGCACTGCGGTACGCTGTACCGCTTTGCCGCCGCAACCGCGTGTTACATGACCAGCGTCGAACCCAACGTTTACGATCCGCAGCAGGTTGAATCCGCCGCCCAGCAGTACTGGGATGCCACCCGTGCCTTCGAGGTCGATGAAGCCTCGGACAAGCCGAAGTACTACTGCCTGTCGATGCTTCCGTACCCGTCCGGCGCGCTGCACATGGGTCATGTGCGCAACTACACGATCGGCGACGTGATCAGCCGCTACAAGCGCATGACCGGCCATAACGTGCTGCAGCCAATGGGCTGGGACGCATTCGGCCTGCCGGCGGAAAACGCTGCGATCAAGAACAAGACCGCGCCGGCGGCGTGGACCTACAAGAACATCGACCACATGCGGACCCAGCTGAAGTCGCTGGGCTACGCCATCGACTGGTCGCGCGAATTCGCCACCTGCCGCCCGGATTACTACGTCCACGAGCAGCGCATGTTCACCCGCCTGATGCGCAAGGGCCTGGCCTACCGCCGCAACGCGGTGGTGAACTGGGACCCGGTCGACCAGACCGTGCTGGCCAACGAGCAGGTCATTGATGGCCGCGGCTGGCGCTCCGGTGCGCTGGTCGAGAAGCGCGAGATCCCGCAGTGGTTCCTGCGCATCACCGACTACGCCCAGGAGCTGCTGGACGGCCTGGACGAGCTGGACGGCTGGCCGGAATCGGTCAAGACCATGCAGCGCAACTGGATCGGCCGTTCCGAGGGCCTGGAAATCCAGTTCGACGTGCGTGATGTCGACGGTGGCGTGCTGGATCCGCTGCGCGTGTTCACCACCCGTCCGGACACCGTGATGGGCGTGACCTTCGTGTCGATCGCCGCCGAGCATCCGCTGGCGCTGCACGCAGCGAAGAACAACCCTGAACTGGCGGCACTGCTGGCCGACCTGAAGCAGGGCGGCGTGTCCGAGGCCGAGCTGGAAACCCAGGAAAAGCGCGGCATGGATACCGGCCTGCGCGCCATCCATCCGGTCACCGGCGAACAGGTGCCGGTGTGGGTCGCCAACTTTGTGCTGATGGGTTACGGCACCGGTGCGGTGATGGCCGTTCCCGGCCATGACCAGCGTGACAACGAAGTGGCCAACAAGTATGGCCTGCCGATCGTGCAGGTCATCGCGCTGAAGGATCCGCGCAGCGAAGAAGAGCGCAGCTGGGACGCCACCCGCTGGCAGGACTGGTACAGCGACAAGAGCCGTGCCTTCGAGCTGGTGAACTCAGCCGAGTTCGACGGCCTGGACTTCCAGGGCGCCTTCGAAGCCCTGGCCGAGCGTTTCGAGCGCAAGGCGCAGGGCCAGCGTCGCGTCAACTACCGCCTGCGCGACTGGGGCGTGAGCCGTCAGCGCTACTGGGGCTGCCCGATTCCGGTGATCTACTGCGCCAAGTGCGGTGCGGTGCCGGTGCCGGAAGAACAGCTGCCGGTGGTGCTGCCGGAAGACGTGGCGTTCGCCGGTACCGGCTCGCCGATCAAGACCGATCCCGAATGGCGCAAGACCACCTGCCCGGACTGCGGCGGCGCGGCCGAGCGCGAAACCGACACCTTCGACACCTTCATGGAGTCGAGCTGGTACTACGCCCGTTACACCTCGCCGGGTGCGCGCGATGCGGTGGACAAGCGCGGCAACTATTGGCTGCCGGTCGACCAGTACATCGGCGGCATCGAGCACGCGATCCTGCACCTGATGTACTTCCGCTTCTACCACAAGCTGCTGCGCGACGCGCGGATGGTGGACAGCAATGAACCGGCACGCAACCTGCTGTGCCAGGGCATGGTGATCGCCGAAACCTATTACCGCCCGAACCCGGATGGTTCCAAGGACTGGATCAACCCGGCCGATGTGGACGTGCAGCGTGACGAGCGCGGCCGCATCACCGGTGCCACCCTGATCGCCGACGGCCAGCCGGTGGTGGTCGGTGGCACCGAGAAGATGTCCAAGTCGAAGAACAACGGCGTGGACCCGCAGGCGATGGTCGGCAAGTACGGCGCCGACACCGTGCGCCTGTTCTCGATGTTCGCTGCGCCGCCGGAACAGTCGCTGGAGTGGAACGAAGCGGGCGTGGATGGCATGGCCCGATTCCTGCGTCGCTTGTGGGCGCAGGTACAGAAGCACGCTGCCGACGGTGCCGCACCGGCGCTGGACGTGGCCGTGCTGGATGCCAGCCAGAAGGCGCTGCGCCGCAAGACCCATGAAACCATCGGCAAGGTCGGCGACGACTACGGCCGCCGTCACAGTTTCAACACCGCCATCGCTGCAGTGATGGAGCTGATGAACGCGCTGGCCAAGTTCGACGATGGCAGCGACCAGGGCCGTGCGGTACGCCAGGAAGCGCTGCAGGCCATCGTACTGCTGCTCAACCCGATTACCCCGCACGCCAGCCACACGCTGTGGCAGGTGCTGGGCCACGGCGAGACGCTGCTGGAAGACCAGCCGTTCCCGCAGGCCGACGCCGCCGCGCTGGTGCGCGATGCGCTGACCCTGGCCGTGCAGGTCAACGGCAAGCTGCGTGGCACCATCGAGGTGGCGGCCGACGCCCCGCGCGAACAGGTCGAGGCGTTGGCGCTGGCCGAGCCCAACGCGGCCAAGTTCATGGAAGGCCTGACGGTGCGCAAGATCATCATTGTCCCGGGCAAGATCGTGAACATCGTCGTCGCCTGATGCTTCCCGCACCGGCCGCCCACGGGTGGCCGGTGCTCTTTCCGGTGCAGGGCCAGGCACTTGATGGCCCTGCATTCACGCGGCTTCGGGCAGGCTGTGTGTTGCCGTGATCGCCCGGCTCCGCCAGACTGTCTCCATGACCCGAATCCTGCTTGCCCTCGTTCTTGCCCTCGGCCTTGCCGGCTGCGGTTTCCATCTGCGCAACAAGCTGATGCTGCCGACCGATACGGCACCGGTGAAGGTGGTTTCCACTGCGCCGTACAGCGAACTGGTCAAGCTGCTCAACCGCAACCTGCTGGCGTCCGGCGCCAGGCTGGCCGATGAGGACAGCAAGGAGCCCAGCACCCAGTTGCAGGTACTGTCCGAACGCTGGGGCGATCTGCCGATTGCCATCGACTCGCAGGGCCGTGCACAGGAATACAGCCTGCGCTATGCGGTGATCTTCATCTTCCGCCGCGAGGATGGCAGCGATCTGGTGCCGCAGCAGGTGATCGAGCTGTCGCGCGACTACGTGTCGCCGCCGACCGACGCCACCGGTACCACCACCGAACGCGAAATCCTGGCCACCGAGCTGCGCCGGGAAATGTCCGCTTCGATCATCCGCCGCATCGACAGCGTGGTCCGCGCCGAGATCGAGAAGGGTGGCAGCCTGTCTGCACCGAAGACCCCGCCGGTCGAGGATGCGGTCCCGGCCGCTCCGGCCCCTGCAGTGAAGCACTGAGCCGCGACGATGGAACTGCGTCCGGAGCAGCTGGCCAGCCAGGGCGCTGACACCCCGCTGGCGCCGGTCTATCTGATTGCCGGGCCGGAAACCCTGCGCGTACTGGAGGCGGCGGATGCCGTCCGCGCGCGTGCACGTGCCGCCGGCATCGGCGAGCGCGAGGTGTTCGACGCGGACGGTCGCGATTTCGACTGGAACCAGCTTGACGCAACGTTCAACGCGCCCAGCCTGTTCAGCGCCCGCCGCCTGGTCGAGGTACGCCTGCCCAGCGGCAAGCCGGGCAAGGACGGGGCGGAGGTGATCAGCCAGTTCTGTGCCAACCCGGCGCCGGACGTGGTGCTGATGATCACCGCCAACGAATGGAGCAAGGCCCATCAGGGCAAGTGGGCCGAGGCGGTCAATCGCATCGGCGTGCTGTCGGTGGCCTGGGCGATCAAGCCGCACGAACTGCCGGACTGGATCGAGCGCCGCCTGCGTGGCAAGGGCCTGCGTGCCGATCCGGCCGCGGTGCAGCGGCTGGCCGAACGGGTGGAAGGCAACCTGCTGGCTGCCGCGCAGGAAATCGACAAACTGGCGCTGCTGGCCGATGGCCAGCCGCTGGATGTGGAACGGATGGAGTCGCTGGTGGCCGATGCGGCCCGCTACGACGTGTTCCGGCTGGTGGAAGCCACCTTCTCCGGGCAGGCGCCGGCGGTGCTGCGCATGCTGGCCGGCCTGCGTGGTGAAGGCGAAGCCGTGGCTGCACTGATGCCGATCGTGATCCGTGAACTGCTGGCCGGTGCCGGCCTGGCACGGGTGCAGGCGCGTGGCGGCAACCTGGCCGCCGAAATGAAGTCCCGTGGCATATGGGAGTCGCGGCAGGCGCCGTACAAGCGCGCGCTGCAGCGGCACCCGGAAGGCAAGCGCTGGGAACGCTTCGTGGCGGAGGCCGGGCTGGTCGACCGCATCGCCAAGGGCCGCGCCGACGGCGATGCCTGGCTGGCGCTGGAGCGCCTGCTGGTGGCCGTGGCCGAACCGCGTGCCGTGCGCCTGCTGGCGCGGGCCTGAGCCAATGAGCCTGCGGATCTATTACGGGGGCACCTTTGATCCGGTGCACCTCGGCCACCTGGCGATCGCACGCGCCGCGCGAGACGAACTGCAGGTGGCGGTGCGCATGCTGCCCGCTGCCGACCCGCCACACCGTGCGCTGCCCGGTGCCACCGCCGAACAGCGCTGCACCATGCTGTCGCTGGCCATTGGCGACGAGCCGGGCCTGCTGTTGGATCGCCGCGAACTGGATCGCGCTGCGCGCTTTCCCGGCCGCCCGTCCTATACCGTCGATACCCTGCGCGACCTGCGCGGGGAACTCGGTCCCAGCAGACCGCTCGCCTGGCTGGTGGGGGCCGACAGCCTGCTTGGCCTGCCCAGCTGGCACGAGTGGGAAGCCCTGTTCGGGTTGGCCCATTTCGTGGTGGCAGAGCGCCCCGGCAGCCCGTTGCAGGCTTCGGTGGACGGCGAGCTGGGCCGGGCACTGGAGGGGCGCTGGACCGACAGCGAGCAGGCCCTGTTTGCCAGCCCGGCCGGGCGTATCCTGCGCCTGCACCACCCCCTGCGCGCGGAATCGGCCAGTGCCGTGCGTGCGCAGATTGCCGGCTCCGGCCCCTGGCGGGCGCTGTTGCCACCGGCCGTGGCCGACTATGTCGCTGCACACGGCCTGTACCGCCCGGCCACGCCGTGAATGGCGCGGCCGCAGCATCCCCGTATAATCGCCCCTACGTTTATCGAGTCGATCCACTTTGAGCAACCAGACCCAGCCCCAGACCATCAAGGTCGATCTGCCCAGCCCGCCGCCGTCCGTGCCGGAACTGCTGGCCAGCGTCCGCCAAGCCACTGAAGACCTGAAGGCCAAGGACCCGGTCGAGATCGACGTGCGTGGCCGCTCCAGCGTTGCCGACTACATGGTGGTCGTGTCGGGTACGTCGACCCGCCACGTCAAGTCGATTGCCGATGAAGTCGTGCGTTTTGCCAAGAAGATCGATGTCATGCCGCTGGGTGTGGAAGGCGAGCGCGAGGCCGAGTGGGTGCTGGTGGACCTGGGCGACGTGATCGTCCACGTGATGCTGCCGCGCGTGCGAGAGTTCTATGCGCTCGAGCGCCTGTGGACCGTCGGCGACCAGCCGCCGTCCCGCGACGACGACGAAGTGGCCTGAGCCACACGTTGATGCACCCCTTCGACGGCGCCGATGGCGCCGTCGACGTTTTGGAGGACCGTTGATGAAAGCCCGACTGATCGCTACCGGCGAACGCGCACCCAGCTGGGTCGCGCAGGGTTTCGCCGAGTACCAGAAGCGTCTTTCGCACTGGCTGCCCTTCGAACTGGTGGAAATCGAGCCGGGCCTGCGTGGCAAGGGCCGTGATCCGCGCCGCGCCACCGAGGATGAAGGCAAGCGGGTGATCGCTGCGCTGCCGAAGAATGCCTACGTGGTGGCGCTGGATGTACCGGGTCGCCAGCTCAGTTCCGAGCAGCTTGCACAGCGCTTGGAACATTGGCGCGGGCAGGGCAGGGATCTCGCATTCCTGATCGGTGGGCCGGAAGGACATTCGCCGGAGGTCTCGGCGCTGGCCGATGAGAAGTGGTCGATCGGCCCGCTGACCCTGCCACACATGCTGGTACGGCTGGTGGTGGCCGAACAGCTGTATCGCGCTGCGGCGATGTTGGCAAATCACCCCTACCATCGCGCGTGAAGAGTGGTTATACTGGTCGTCTGCCCGAATAGCTCAGCCGGTTAGAGCACTTGACTGTTAATCAGGGGGTCGTTGGTTCGAGTCCAACTTCGGGCGCCACCTTGAGAAACCTGCATCGCGAGATGCAGGTTTTTTTTTGCGTCGATTGTCCGGCCCTACAATCCTTCTTCATCCATAGGGAAGTCGGATATGCGTGCGTCTGTCATTGCCATTGCAGTGCTGCTTGCATTGTCGCCCTGCGCGGCGATGGCGGTAACGCCGACCTGGCAGCCACCACCGGGCAGCACCGAGATGCCGCTGTGGCCGCCGGGCAAGGTAACGGCACCACCGAAACTGAAAGGGCCCGAAGAGCTCAGGGATACCATCTCGAAAGCCAGCGGCGAACGCTGGGCGATGCTGCAGAACGTGGCCGTGCCGACGCTGACTGTGTTTCCCGCCAAGGGTGGTGGCAACGGGACGGCGGTGTTGGTGGTGCCCGGCGGAGGCTACCGTGTGTTGGCGATGGATCTGGAAGGCAGCGAGATCTGCGACTGGTTGACCGGCCAGGGCATCACCTGCGCGCTGCTGAAGTACCGTGTGCCGGCATCGCGGCCGAACTGGGATAGCGACTGCAACTGCCGGGACATTCCAGCGGTGCCGATGGCGCTGCAGGATGCACAGCGTGCGATGGGCCTGCTGCGTGCGCAGGCAGAGCGCTGGAAGATTGATCCGAAGCGGGTGGGGGTCATCGGCTTTTCCGCCGGTGGCCACGTGGTGGCTGGATTGAGCACGCATGACGCGCGCAGCTACGTTGCGGTCGATGCCGCAGATGCGCAGCCGAGCCGCCCGGATTTCGCGATGGTGATGTACTCCGGGCATCTGTGGACCGGTGCGAAGCACGGGCTGTCGCTGGCCGGCGACATTGTCGTGGATGATGCGGTGCCGCCGACCTTCATCGTGCAGGCGACCGATGACCCAACCGATGACGTGCGCGAATCATTGACCTATTACCGTGCGCTGATCGGCGCGGGCGTGCCGGTGGAAATGCATCTGTTTGCGCGTGGCGGCCATGCCTTCGGCCTGCGTGTGAAGGACGCGCCGGTGGCGGAGTGGCCGCATCTGGCCGAACGCTGGATGCGCGATATCGGCATGCTGCCCAGGGTCTTGTAGAGTCGAACCATATGGAGCCGCTCTGCTTCGTAGCGTCGAGCAAGCTCGACTCTACCCAGCAGCAGCCGAGCGCGGGCTCGGCTCTACAGTGTCAGTGCTCCTCGCCAGAACGCCGCCAGCGTAGCAACCGCCACAACCAGGATCGCAGCGAACAGCACCCATTCCCAGCGCGTGAATACCTGATCGCCGCGCTGGTGCCGGGTCAGCGCGAACAGCACCACGCCCGGCACATACAGCAGCACCGACAGCAGCAGGTTGTCGAGGCCGCCGGCATATACCAGCCACAGTGCATACGCGCTGGCCAGCAGCGCAACCGCGAAATCGCGCCAGCGCACACCCGGCTCACCGGCGTAGGCGTGACCGCGCCAGGCCAGCTGCACACCGAACGCGGTGGACAGGAAATATGGCACCAGGCTCATCGATGCGGCCAGCAGCACCAGTCCGGTGTAGCTGCCGGAATTGACCAGCACCAGCAGCAGGAACAACTGGATCAGCCCGTTGCTCAACCAGAGTGCATTGGCCGGCACACCGCGCGCGTTTTCGCGGCCGAGGAATGCGGGCATCGTGCCATCGCCTGCGGCAGCGTACAGCACTTCGGCGCACAGCAGCACCCAGGCCAGCAGCGCACCCAGCACGGAAATGATCGAGCCGACGATGATCACCGTCGCGCCCCATTCGCCGACGATGGCGCGCAGCACATAGGCCATCGACGGATTGGGCAGGCCTGCCAGTTCCGCCTGTGACAGCACGCCCATCGACAGCAGGCTGACCAGCACCAGCAGCAGCCACACACCCACGAAGCCGATCACCGTAGCGCGGCCGACATCGGCGCGGCGGGCGGCGCGACGTGAGTAGATGCTGGCGCCTTCGATGCCGATGAACACCCAGACGGTGACCAGCATCATGCCGCGCAGCTGCTGGCCGAGATCGCCGAGTGCAGGCGTGCCGAAGAAATCGGCACGGAACACGTCGAGACGGAACGCACCGGCAGCAAGCACCAGGAACAGTGCGATCGGCAACAGCTTGGCCACCGTCACCAGTCCGTTGACGATGGCGGCAGTACGCAGGCCGCGCAGCACCAGCAGGTGTACGGCCCACAGCAGCAGCGACGAGGCCGCCACCGCGGCCGGGGTATTGCCTTCACCGAAGACGGGCATGAAGTGGCCAAGCCCGCTGAAGATCAGTACGAAGAAGCTGGCATTGCCCAGTACCGAAGCGACCCAGTAGCCCCACGCTGCGGAAAAGCCGATGTAGTTGCCGAAGCCTTCGCGCGCATAGGCATAGATGCCGGTATCCAGGTCCGGGCGGCGGTTGGCCAGGGCCTGGAACACGAAGGCCAGCATCAGCATGCCGGCGCCGCTCAGCGCCCAGCCGATCAGCGCAGCGGCCGGGCCGGCGCTGCGCGCCACGTTCTGCGGCAATGAAAATATTCCTGCGCCTACCATCGAGCCGACCACCAGTGCGATCAACGCGGGCAGGCCCAGGCGTTGCGATGTCGCGGCCATGGAAATCCCCTGCGGCGGTGATGCCGCGTGCACACGGTAGCCATGTGCTTGTGAACATGCCTGCAAGGGGCAGAACGACGAAGGCCCGGGCAGCTGCCCGGGCCTTCGAAGGTACTGCGTTGACGGATGGTGCCTGTATTACTTGAAGGTGTACTTGGCACCGACGGTGAAGTAACGACCGATGGCACCGCTGAAGTGCAACGGGTTGTAGTTCACGCCGCCGTAGGTGGACGGATCCAGCGGCGCAATCCGATCGAACACGTTCTGCACCGAGGCATTCAACTCGAACGCGTCAGTGATGTTCCAGCGGCCCGACAGGTCGAACGTGGTGAACGAGGAGATCTTCTTGACGTCGGTGCCGTCCGCATACGCGAACAGATACGAGCCGTCCGGACCACGGAAGTCCTTGTTGTCCATCTTCGAGATGTAGTTGGCGACACCGCTGACGCTCCACGGGCCCTGCCGCCAGGTGGTGCCGAAGTTGATGCGGTCCTTCGGCGTGCCGATGCAGTTGGTCACGTCGCAGTTGCCGTGAGTACCCGCGTAGTCAACCGTCACGTCGGCATCGGTGCGCTCGAACTTGAGCACATGGCTCCACTGCAGATCCATCTCCAGCTGACCCGGACCGATGTCGAAGGTCTGGCGGATATCGGTATCGATACCCCGTACCCGGGTCGATGCGGCGTTGATGTACTGCGTGTTGACCGCCAGGATGCTGCCGGTGCCGGGTACGCCATTGAGCAGGTTGGTGTCACGCAGTACGTTGCCGGCAGCAATTGCCTCGGCAGTGCTGCCCTGGGCAATTTCGTTGGTGCGCTTGATCTGCCAGGCATCGATGGTCAGCGAGGTCGTGGACGTCGGCTGCAGGACGATACCCACCGAGTAGCTCTTCGACTCTTCCGGCTTCAGGTCCTTGTTCGGGCGGGTGATGATGGCGACCGGCAGGGCGCCACAGTCGTCACCGTTTGCACCTGGTGCCGGGTTGCCGCCCGGGCAGCGCACCGGATCGGATGCATTGGAGAACGCTGCCAGGCCGCCATCGCCGTTCTCGGCCGGGTTCGGTGCACGGAAGCCTTCGGCATAGCTGCCGCGCAGTGCGATCCAGTCGGCCGGTGTCCACTTGATGCCGATCTTCGGTGTGGCCTTGCCTTCGCCGCTTTCATACTTGTCGTAGCGCACAGCACCGGACAGTTCCAGGCTTTCCAGCACGGGGGCCGACAGTTCGACGTAGCCGGCGTACACGTTCTGCGTGCCGTCATAGGCCGAGTAGCCCAGACCAATGATCTGGCCCTTGTCGGTGTAGGTCTGCGGGGTCAGGCTGTTGCTGGTCTTGCGCCATTCAGTACCCAGTGCCAGGCCCAGCGGGCCGCCCTTGAGGTCCATCAGGCTGCGCGACACGGTGAAGTCGAACATGTCCAGGCTCGACTTGGCGCGGGCGCTGATATCCGGCGAGATGAAGTCGTACAACGCCTGCGAGTTCATGCCCGCGTTGTCACCGATGCGCCAAACACCACCGGCGCAGTTCGGATTGGCCAGTGCGCAACGTACGTTGTCGTAGTTGAGGAAACCGGTGCGCTTGTTGACCAGGTCGGTGCCGGAGTGCAGGTATGCGGTGTCGTAGCTCCAGTCACCCCAGTTGCCCTTGACGCCGACCAGGAAGCGAGTGAACTCGTTGGTGTTGTTGGTCACGCGCGGACCGACATCCCATGCCGAATAGCGCAGGCGCGAGGCCTGGCCCGGGATCGGATTGTCCGGGTGGTTGGGGCCGAGCACGACCGCGCCCGGGCCGCTGTTGCCGTTGACGGGACCCTCTGGGAAACCCCAGCTGCCGGATACGCCGGAAGGTGTATTGCTGAAGGTCGTTTCCTTCTTCGAGTAGCCGATTTCGGTGTAGATCTCACCCCCTTCACCAAAGGCGAAGCTGGCGCGACCGAACACGTTGATGTACTTCTCTTCAGGGGTCAGGTCGCGATACAGCTGGTTCGGATCCCACAGGCAGCCCTGCGCCTGTGCCGAGGCTTCGGTCTGACCCGGAATCGTGGTCAGGCCAGCACAGCCCGGCAGTGCGACCAGGAAGGCGGGGTTCTCCTTGGTTACATTGCGATCGTCATACACCGAACCGTTCGGACCGACGCCACCCCGGGTCTTGCCGCTGAGGAAGGCGCCGCCCAGGAACTGGGCGTTGTTGCCATAGCCCCACGGGCGGGTATCGCCGGTACCGATCCACTTGCGGTTCTTGCGGTCGCTGATCTTGATCGCGTCGGTCTTTGCCACATCCAGGCTGAAGAATGCATTCCAGCCATCGGTGGCGAGGTCGCCGGTACCGGCGGTCAGGGTCGCCTTCTTCGCGTCGCCATCGCCGTCGCCGGAAACGCCGTAGGAACCGCGAAGGATCGCACCCTGGAAATCGCTGCGCAGGATGATGTTGACCACGCCGGCGATGGCGTCGGAGCCATAGATCGCCGAGGCGCCATCCTTCAGCACTTCAACGCGTTCAACGGCGTCGAGCGGGATGGTGCTCAGGTCGGTGAAGACCTTCTGGCCGTCATCGGCCAGGCCATAGGTGGCCATGCGGCGGCCATTCAGCAGGACAAGGGTCGAACCCGCGCCCAGACCACGCAACGAAATGCCGGCGCCACCGCCGGCGAAGCCGTTGCCGAAGGTCTTGGGAATGGAGCCGGAACCATCGGCAGTCAATGTCTGCAGGTATTCAGCAACCGTGGTCTTGCCGGTACGGTCGATTTCCTGGCGGGTCACCACCTGCACCGGGGACGGTGTTTCGGTGTTGGTGCGCGGAATGTTCGAGCCGGTGACCGTGATCCGGTCCAGGTTGGTGGCCTTTTCCTGCGCGAAGGCGGAGGTGGAAGCCACGGCGCCAACCAGCAGCAGGGTGCCGCCGGTAAGGATATGGGTGATGGACGATGCCAGGGTGGAGCGGCGGCGGCTGGCGGGCCGTTGGATCGGGTGTTTCACAGCTTCTCTCCTAACTGGAAAACCTTAGCGTTGAGGGCTGTCTCCGGAAGGTTCCGGGACGGGCCAATCTAGGTTTCCAGCGGGTGACGAAGTCGTGAAATTTTGCTTAATCCGTAACGTTTAAGGACGGACTTTGCTGAATCTGGCATTTCGACCTTCCAGGCCGACCCGGCGGGTGCCGGGCCGGCGCTCGGAGAGGCTCAGTCCGGCAGCGAGAACTGCACCGGCACCAGGCCGATGGCCGGCACTGCCACGCCTTCACGCTGGGCGGGTTCGAAGCGCCAGTGCTTCAGTACCTGCTGGCGTGCGGCCTGGTCCAGGCTGCGCGAGCCACTGCTGCGCTCGATGCTGACCACCACCGGTTGACCGCTGTTGTCCACTTCCACCCGCAGCAGCACCGTGCCCTGCTCGTGGTTGCGCAGCGCCGGAACCGGGTAGGTCGGCGGCGGGGCGCTGCGATACTGCAGTTGGGCACCGGCCAGCGGCGTCGAGCTATCGATGCTCGGGGCCGCCTGCACCGGCGCAGGATCAGCAGCAGGCAGGACGATGCCCTGTGCCTCCTCGACGGTGGCGGTGGGGGCGGGCAATGGCGTGGGCACGGTCTGCTGCCGTGGTTCGGCCTTGACCTGTACCTGTTCCGGGTCAGTGGGCAGCTTGGGCGGCTCCGGTGGTCTGGGCTGTTCCTTCGGGATCAGGCGCACCGTGGTGTTGTCGCGGGGCAGTGCGGTGACGGCCTGGTAGGTCGCCGGGATCAGCAACATCAGCAGCGCGATCAGATGCAGGGCGATGGCCGCGCTCCAGGCGGCAACGCGGGCGGGGTCGAAGTGCGGGGATGCAACGGGATACGTACGAACCATGGTCCACCTCCATGCCAGTGACGAAGTCCTCAACGCACCAGGGCCGATGACGGGGTTGCCGCACGCGGCTGGCAGTGCATCAGTAGCGCGACGCGGCGGCTACTGCCTAGAGGCAGGGGGGCGATCGTTGGGCTGGCCTTCAGCCAGTGCCGGCCGCGGGCATGAAAAAAGGCGGATCCCCTGCGGGATCCGCCTTTGTCGGCAATGACGAGCGGGATCAGCGGCCCAGTTCGAACACCACATCCAGGTTGACCGAGACGGTCGACTCGCCCGGAGCGACCGGGGTAGCCTTGTCCATTGCGGCGCCGGCCGACATCGCCCGCATCATCGGCATCGGGCGGTAGCCGCCGCCGGCATTCTCGGAAATGCTGACGATGCGGCGCACCTGCAGGCCCAGCGACTTGGCATAGGTCTGGGCGCGGGCCTGGGCCTTCTTCAGTGCAGCCAGGCGGGCTTCGTCATAGACCGGTTCCGGCTGATCGATCTCGAAGCTGGGGCCGTTGATCTGGTTGGCGCCCTGCGCGGCCAGTGCGTCCAGCACCTTGCCGAGCTTGGCGATGTCGCGGACCTTCAGGCTGACCGTGTTGCTGGCCTGGTAGCCGGTGATCTTCGGCGCCTCGTTGTCGGCATAGCGGTACTGCGGGTTGAGGCTGACGCCGCTGGTCTGCACGTCACGCTCGGCAATGCCGGCCGCCTTGATCGCGGCCAGCACCTTGTCCATCTGCTGGGCGTTCTGGCGCATCGCGCTGTTGCCATCGGCGGCCTGGGTGACCACGCCGGCCGACAAGGTGGCCACGTCCGGCACGCGGGTGGCTTCGGCGTTGGACGAGATGTTCAGCAGGGTGCCTTCGGCCGGGGCGGCGATCGACGGCGACGACGGGGCAGCATGGGCGGTCATCGAGGTTCCAAGGGCGAGGGACAGGGCGAGCAGCAGCGGGGTGGCGGTCAGGCGCATGGGATCTCCTTGTTGTGCGGTGAGGGTGGTGTCGTAGCGATGAACGCGCTGTGAGCCTGTTCGGGGTTGGAAGCGTACCGCGAGGGGTTGCCGACGATTCAGGTGGCGGCCTCAGGTTATGCTGTGCCGATGCTCTATCTTGCTTCCCGCTCCCCCCGACGCAACCAGCTGCTGGCCCGACTCGGACGCCCCTTCCAGGCCCTGGACCTGGAGGTCGTCGAGCAGCGCGCGCCCGCTGAAAGCGCCGAACAGTATGTCTGCCGGGTCGCAGCCGACAAGGCACGTGCCGGCCTGGCCCGGGTGCTGGCCGATGACCCGCAGGCGCGGGTGCTCGGCTCGGACACCGAGGTGGTGCTGGACGGCGAGGTGTTCGGCAAGCCGGCCGATGCTGCCGACGCGCGGGCGATGCTGGCGCGGCTTGCCGGGCGTACCCACCAGGTGATGACCGCCGTGGTGGTGGTCGGCGCGGAAGGCCTGGACAGCGAGCTGGTCGTTTCCGAGGTGACCTTTGCCCCGATCGACAGCGCCGACATCGCCGACTACGTGGCCACCGGCGAGCCGCTGGACAAGGCCGGCGCCTACGCCATCCAGGGCGGTGCCGAGCGCTGGATCGAACATCTTTCCGGCAGCTACTCCGGTGTCATGGGGCTGCCACTGCTGCATACCGATCGTCTGCTGTCGCGCTGCGGCGTGCCGGCCACAACTGCTGATGCCGCCAGGGAGGCTGCCGATGTCTGAGGAAATCCTGGTCAATGTGACCCCGCGCGAAACCCGGGTCGCGGTGATCGAGAACGGCATGCTGCAGGAACTGCACATCGAGCGCGGTTGGCGCCGGGGTGTGGTCGGCAACATCTACAAGGGCAAGGTGCAGCGGGTCATGCCGGGCATGCAGGCGGCCTTCGTCGAGGTCGGGCTGGAGCGCGCCGCGTTCCTGCACGCCAACGACGTGGTACGGCCGGCGCCGGTGGCCAGCGCCGACACCGAAAACACCACGCTGCCACCGCCGTCCAGCGTGCCGATCGTCGAACTGCTGCGCGACGGCCAGGACATCGTGGTGCAGGTGGTGAAGGATCCGATCGGGACCAAGGGCGCGCGCCTGACCACCCAGATCAGCATTCCCTCGCGTTACATGGTGCTGCTGCCGCAGTCCAAGGTGGTGGGGGTGTCGGCGCGCATCGAGGATGAAGGCGAGCGTGCGCGGCTGAAGGCGCTGGTGACCGAGCTGTCGGCCCAGCATGGCGGCTACGGCTACATCGTGCGTACCAATGCCGAGGGCCAGCCGGCCGAGGCCATCGCCGAGGACGTCGCCTACCTGTCGCGGGTCTGGAACGTGGTCGAGCGTCGTGGCCGTGAAGCGGCCTCGTGCAGCAACATCTATGAAGACCTGAGCCTGCCGCTGCGTTCGGTGCGCGACCTGATCCGCAAGGATGTGGACAAGGTGAAGGTGGACTCCAAGGAGACCTTCGCCCAGCTGCAGGCCTTCGTGGCCAAGTACATGCCGGTGCTGGCCGAGAAGATCGAGCTGTACAGCGGCGATCGCCCGATCTTCGACATGTTCGGGGTGGAGGACGAGATCGGCCGCGCGCTGGACAAGCAGGTGCCGTTGAAGTCCGGTGGCTACCTGGTGATCGACCAGACCGAGGCGATGACCACCATCGACGTCAACACCGGCTCGTTCCTTGGCCAGCGCAACCTGGAAGAGACGGTGTTCCGTACCAACCTGGAGGCTGCGCAGGCAGTAGCCAGGCAGCTGCGGCTGCGCAACCTCGGCGGCATCATCATCATCGACTTCATCGACATGGACGATGCCGAGCACCGCCGCCAGGTGCTGCGCACGCTGGAAAAGGCGCTGGCGCGCGATCATGCCAAGACCACGGTGTACGACTTCTCGCCGCTGGGTCTGGTGGAGATGACCCGCAAGCGCACGGTGGAAAGCCTGGAGCGCCAGCTGTCGGAAACCTGCCCGCAGTGCAGTGGCCGCGGCACCATCAAGACCACCGAAACGGTGACCTATGAGATCTTCCGCGAGATCACCCGTGCGGTGCGCCAGTTCGATGCCGCGCGCCTGTTGGTGATTGCCTCGACCAAGGTGGTCGCGCGCATCACCGACGAGGAGTCTTCGGCGGTGGCCGAGCTTGAGGAGTTCCTCGGCAAGAGCATCCGCTTCCAGGCGGACGAGCAGTACCTGCAGGAGCAGTTCGATGTTGTGCTGCTCTGATCCAGGCCGACTGTCTTCTTCCGGTGGCCGATGAGCGCGCCGCCGCGCCTGCGACTGCGAAGGATCCGCCGTCATTTCATCGCCGCCTGCGCGGTTGGCCTGGTCGGGCTTGCACTGCTGGTGGGAACGCTCAGCCAGCTGCTGCCGCTGGCCGAGCGCCATCCTGAAAAGATTGCTGCGTGGCTGAGCGAGCGTGCTGGCCAGCCGGTCCGTTTCGATCAGTTGCAGACCGCCTGGACCCGGCGTGGTCCGCTGCTGCAGCTGAAGGGCCTGCGCATCGGCGCCGGGCAGGGCCTGGCCATCGGCGAGGCCGAAGTGCTGGTATCGCTGTACAGCGGCCTGCTTCCGGGCCGCTCGCTGACCGAGCTGCGCCTGCGCGGGCTGGCGCTGGACCTGCAGCAGGGTGAGGACGGGCGCTGGTCGGTACGCGGCCTGCCCCGATCCGACAGCGGTGGCGACCCATTGGACGCACTGCGCCGGTTGGGCGAGCTGCAGGTGATCGGTGGCCGTCTGGGCGTGCATGCCCCTGGCCTCGGCATCGACACCACGCTGCCACGCATCGACCTGCGCCTGCGCGTCAACGGCGAGCGCCTGCGGGTGGGCGTGCGGGCCTGGGCCCAGACCGATGCGCTGCCGCTGACCGCGGTACTGGACGTGGACCGCGCAGGCGGCAACGGCCAGGCCTGGCTGGGTGCCGACCCGGTCGATTTCCATGCCTGGTCGCCACTGCTGGCGGCCGGCGGCGTTCGCCTGCGCGAGGGCAAGGGCGAACTGAACCTGTGGCTGACCCTGCGTGATTTCGCGCCGGTGGCGTTGACCACCGATTCGGACCTGCGCGACGTACGCATCGACGGCGCGCCGATGCCGGAGCTGGCTGCACCGCAGCTGCAGCTGCAGCGCCTGCAGGCACGCCTGCGCTGGCAACGCCAGGCCGATGGCTGGGCGCTGCAGGTACCGCACCTGCGCTTGAAAACGGAAGAGGGCGAGCAGCAGCTCGATGGCCTGCAGCTGCAGGTCGGCAAGCAGCTGCGGATGAGCTCCGGTGAAGTGCAGGCCGGCACCGCGCTGCGCGCACTGGCGCTGAGTGACCGCCTTGACCCCGGGCTGCGCCGCTGGCTGTTCCTGTCCAAACCGCAGCTGGACGTCGCAGAGCTGCAGCTGTCCGGCGAGCGCGATGGCCCGTTGTGGGCACAGGGCGAGCTGCAGTCGCTGGGCTTTGCCAGCGTCGGTCATTCGCCTGGCCTACGTGGCCTTGGCGGACGCTTCGAGGGCGATGCCAATGGCTTCAGCCTGCAGCTGCAGCCGCAGCGCCAGTTGCAGTTCGACTGGCCGACCGGCTTTGGCGTGCGCCACGACCTGCATCTGGCCGGCCAGGTGGTGGGTTGGCGTGACGAGGGCGGCGGCTGGCGTATCGGCACCGCGGCGATGCGCGTGGAAGGCACCGATTACGCCGCTGACGTGCGTGGCGGGGTCTGGTTCCAGGGTGACGGCACCCGGCCGTGGCTGCAGTTGGCCGCCAAGCTGGACGATGTGCCGATGACCGCGGCCAAGCGCTTCTGGATCCACTCCAGGATGAGCAAGGGCGCCACCGACTGGCTGGACATGGCGCTGGCCGGTGGCCAGGTGCGTGGCGGCATCGGTCTGGTCAGCGGTGACCTGGACGACTGGCCGTTCGATAACAACGACGGTCGCTTTGAAGCCACTGGCCACATCACCAACGGCGACATCCGCTTCCAGCACGACTGGCCGCTGATGAGCCAGGTTGACGCCGATATCGCTTTCATCGGGCCGGGCTTCGACATGCGCGGGCGCGGTGACCTGGCGGGTGTGGCGGTGCAGAAATTCGAGGCGGGTATTCCCGACTTCGGCCAGCAGCCGCTGTATGTGCGCGCCGACACGCAGAGCGAGGCAGGCAAGCTGCTGGCGATGCTGCGGCAGAGCCCGCTGCACAAGGATTATGGCGACACCCTGGACAACCTGACCGCAGCGGGTCCGGCGCATGTGACCTTCGACCTGCTGCAGCCGCTGCATCACGATGAAGGTGGCGGCCACCTGCAGGGCACGGTAGATCTGGCGGGAGTGAAGCTGGTCGACAAGCGCTTCCAGTTGACCTTCGACAACATGCAGGGGCAGGCGCGCTACGGCAACGGTGGTTTCGGCGCCGAGGAACTGGCGGTGCGCCATCTCGGTCAGGACGGTCGCCTGAGCCTGCGGGCCGGCAGCTATGTGCACGACAGCAAACTGGCTTTTGAATCGCAGCTATCGGCCAACCTCGACGCCGGCGTGCTGATCGACCGCGCGCCGGAGATGGCCTGGCTCAAGCCCTACATCAGCGGTGTCTCGCCGTGGACCATCGCGGTCAACCTGCCGAAGGTCGCGCCTGGTGCACCGGCCCCGCCCAGCGAACTGCGGCTGAGCTCGGATCTGGTCGGCACCCGTCTTGACCTGCCGGCACCGCTGGACAAGCCCGCCGGCGAGCCGCTGGCGACCACGGTGGCCGCGCAGTTGCCGATGGGCGCCGGCCGTATCGATGTGGCCTTCGGCCAGCGTCTGGCCCTGGCCGCGCGCAGCCACAACAACCGCACCGGCGTGCAGGTCACCCTGGGCAGCGATCATGTTGACCGGGAGCCCCCGCCGAGCGGGCTGACCGTCAACGGCCGCAGCCCGACCCTGGATGCGCTGGAGTGGATCAGCCTGGCCCGCGGTGGTGACGACGATGATGCAATGCCGCTGCGTGCGGTGGATGTGCAGGTCGGCAAGCTGATGCTGATCGGCGGCGTCTTCGAACAGACCCGGCTGCAGCTGCAGCCCGGCCCGCAGGCACTGGACGTGCGCCTGGATGGACCTACGCTGGCAGGCCGTTTGACGGTACCCAACGCCGAGGGCGGCACCATCAGTGGCCAGCTCGACCGCGTGCACTGGCAGTCGCTGCCGCCGTCCCCCGGTGCTGCCGCGCCGGCGCGGGTACAGGCCGGTGCCAATGACATGGACCCGGCCAAGCTGCCGCCGTTCGCGCTGGACATCGCCGACCTCAAGTTCGGCAAGGTCGTGCTCGGCCAGACGGTGCTGCGTACGCGACCGCTGGGCAACGGACTGAACGTGGATGAGCTGCGCTTCCGCGCGCCGGACCAGGAAATCGACATCAGCGGCCGTTGGCTGGGCCGCAGTGGTGGCGCGCGCACTGAACTGACCGCGCAGGTGCGCAGCGAAGACCTCGGTGGACTCATGCAGAACCTCGACTACGGCGGCCAGCTGCGCGGCGGCTCGGGCCGGGCGCAGTTGCAGGCGTCATGGAGCGGCGGTCCGTCGGACTTCCAGCTGGGCAACCTGCAGGGCACCCTCGATCTGCATGCACGCAATGGCCAGCTGCTGGAGCTGGAGCCGGGTGCCGGCCGCGTGCTGGGCCTGCTCAGTGTCACCCAGTTGCCGCGGCGCCTGATGTTCGATTTCCGCGACTTCTTCTCCAAGGGCTTCGCGTTCAACCAGATCGACGGCAGCATGCAGTTCGGCCAGGGCATGGCACGTACCGACAAGGTGTTGATCGAGGGCCCCGCGGCGAACATCACCATTCGCGGCCAGGCCGACCTCCGCAACCAGCAGTTCGACCAGACCATCGACGTCAACCCGCGTGCCGGCAACCTGCTGACCGTGGTCGGTGCGGTGGCCGGCGGGCCGGTGGGCGCTGCGCTCGGTGCCGCCACCAATGCGGTATTGTCCAAGCCACTGGGCGAAATCGGCGCCCGCACGTACAAGGTGACCGGTCCATGGAAGGAGCCGAAAGTGGAAGTGATCGAGCGCAGCCGCGACAAGACTCCGCCGCCCGCGCCGAAGCCGGCACCGGCCATTCCGCCGACCGTCACCGACCTGCCGCGCTCGCGCTGAGCGTGGCCCTCCTGTTCACGGGGCTTGCCTGAGCGCCCCCGCATCCCCAGATCGAGACCATGACTGATACCGCCCTGACGCTTGCCCAAGACCGCCTGTTGCGCCCCGGTGGCCTGGATACCGCTGGCCTGGAGCGCACCTTCGGCCAGTTGCTCGGCCCCGGTGTCGACTTCGGCGACCTCTATTTCCAGCACGCCCGCCGCGAGAGCTGGAGCGTGGAGGACGGCATCGTCAAGGACGGTGCCCATTCCATCGAGCAGGGCGTGGGCGTGCGTGCGATTGCCGGGGAGAAGACCGGCTTCGCCTACTCCGATGACATCCATGCCGACGCGCTGCTGGCGGCGGCGCAGTCGGCGCGTGCGATCTCGCGTGAAGGCGGTGCCCAGTCCGGGCGGTCGCTGCTGCGCGGCAACGCGCGCGCGCTGTACCCGACCCTGGACCCGATCGACAGCCTGGGCAACGAGGCCAAGGTCGAGGTGCTCAAGCGCCTGGACGGCTACCTGCGTGCCGCCGACCCGCGCGTGAAGCAGGTGATGGTCAGCCTGTCCGGCGGCGTGGACACCGTGCTGGTGGCCCGCACCGACGGCGTGCTGGGCGCAGACGTGCGCCCGCTGGTGCGCCTGAACGTGCAGGTGATCGTCGAGCAGAACGGCCGCCGTGAATCGGGCTATGCCGGTGGCGGTGGCCGCTATGGTTATGAAGAACTGTTCGCCGAGGGACGTCCCGAAGCGTTCGCCCGCGAGGCACTGCGCCAGGCGCTGGTGAACCTGGACGCGGTGCCGGCGCCGGCCGGTGTGATGCCGGTGGTGCTCGGCCCAGGCTGGCCCGGCGTGCTGCTGCACGAAGCGGTCGGCCACGGTCTGGAAGGTGACTTCAACCGCAAGGGCACCAGCGTCTACGCCGGTCGCATCGGCGAGCGCGTGGCCGCCCCGGGCGTGACCATCGTCGACGACGGCACGCTGGATGGCCGCCGTGGCTCGTTGAACATCGACGATGAAGGCCACCCGACCCAGTGCACCACGCTGATCGAGGACGGCATCCTGGTCGGCTACATGCAGGACAGCCTCAACGCACGGCTGATGGGCATGGCGCCGACCGGCAACGGTCGCCGCGAATCGTTCGCGCACCTGACCATGCCGCGCATGACCAATACCTACATGCGTGCCGGCCAGCACGATCCGCAGGAGATGATCCGTTCGGTGAAGAAGGGCCTGTACGCGGTGAACTTCGGCGGCGGCCAGGTCGATATCACCAGCGGCAAGTACGTGTTCTCGGCCACCGAGGCCTACCTGATCGAGGATGGCCGGATCACCGCGCCGGTGAAGGGCGCGACCCTGATCGGCAACGGCCCGGAAACCATGCAGAAGGTGCGCATGGTCGGCAACGACCTGGCCCTCGACGAGGGTGTGGGCATCTGTGGCAAGGACGGCCAGAGCGTGCCGGTGGGCGTCGGCCAGCCGTCGTTGCTGATCGAAGGCATCACCGTCGGCGGTACCCAGGCCTGAGCCGGGCGATGGCCAGCGCCACCGCCAGGCCCGGCGGGGACTCAGTCCTCGTCGCTGGCGTCGGCCGTGTCGTCGGCCTCGACCTCGTCGTCGCTGGCCTTCAGGCCCAGCGCGGCCGGCAGCATCAGCGTACGCAGCACCTGGAAGATCTCGCGGTAGGCGCGCGGCGGCTTGTTCTTGGCCTTTTCGGCCTGGGCGTTGCGTACCAGCGTGCGCAGCTGCTGGCGGTCGGCCTGCGGGTAGTCATCGAGCAGTGCGGCCAGCGCCTTGTCGCCCTCGGCAAGCAGGCGTTCGCGCCAGTCTTCTGCACGGTGCATCATCGCCACTTCGCGGCGGCCGGTCTCACTGTTGGCATCCAGCGCATCGCGGATCGCATCCAGGGTGGCATCTTCTTCGCGGCGCATGTGCTTGGCCAGGAACGCCAGCTGGCGCTTGTGGGCGATGTGGGCGGTGATCCGCTTGCACTCGGCGATGTGCGGCAGCAGGTCTTCCGGAACCGGCAGGCGCGCCAGCTGGGCCGGGGTCAGCGACACCAGCTTCTCGCCCAGGGCCAGAACGTCGAGCGCGTCGCGCCGGTTCTGGCTGCGGCTCTTGTCATGGAATTCACCGGTTTCTTCGTCGCGTCCGCGCATCGTCCATACCTGATTTCAAAAAAAGTCGCCCGGCGTGATGCCGGGCCCAACCTGTACAGGATAAAGCATTGAACGTGATCGCCCCTGAAGTCGCCGTCGGTGACGACAGCCCGGCCCGGCTGGAACGGCTGGCCGACCTCTCCCAGCAGCTGCTCGACCGTGCCCGCGCGCTCGGCGCCAGCCAGGCCGAGGTCAGTTGCAGCGAGGACCGTGGCCTGGAGGTCAATGTGCGCCTCGGTGACGTGGAGACCGTGCAGTCCACGCGTGACCGCGGTATCGCCGTGACCGTCTATTTCGGCCAGCGTAAGGGCAGTGCCAGCACCGGCGACCTGAACGAGGCCAGCCTGGCGGCCACCGTCGAGCAGGCCTGCGCGATTGCCCGGCATACCGAGGACGACCCGGCCGCCGGGCTGGCCGAGGCTGTGCTGATGGCCACCGACTTCCCGGATCTGGATGCCTGGCATCCGTGGGCGCTGCAGGCCGATGAGGCCGTGGACCTGGCCCTGGCCTGTGAAACCGCCGGCCGCGATGCTGACGCGCAGATCCGCAATTCCGACGGCGCCTCGGTGTCGAGCATGCAGAGCCTGTCGGTGTATGCCAATTCGCATGGGTTCATCGGCCGTGAGCGCGGCACCCACCATTCGATCGGATGTGCGCTGATCGCTGGCCAGGGTGATGGCATGCAGCGCGACGGCTGGTACACCGGTGCGCTGGCCCGTGAAGATCTGGAGGATGTGGGCCTGGTCGGACGCCGTGCCGCCGAACGCACCGTCGCCCGCCTGCAGCCACGGTCGCTTTCCACCGGCAGCATGCCGGTGCTGTTCGCCCCGGAAGTGGCGCGCAGCCTGGTCGGCCATCTGCTCTCGGCCGTGTCCGGCGGTGCGCTGTACCGCCAGGCCAGCTTCCTGCTGGACAGCGTCGGCCAGCAGCTGTTCCCGGACTGGATGCAGATCGAGGAACTGCCGCACCTGCGCCGTGGCCTGCGCTCGGCCGCCTTTGACGGTGATGGTGTGGCTACCCGCGCCTCGGCCCTGGTCCGCGACGGCGTGCTGCAGCGTTATGTGCTGGGCAGCTACTCGGCGCGCAAGCTGGGCCTGCAGACCACCGCCAATGCCGGCGGCGTGCACAACCTGCAGCTGGCCGCCAACGCCGGTTCCCTGCAGGAGATTGCCCGGCAGATGGGCGACGGCCTGCTGGTGACCGAGCTGATGGGGCAGGGCGTTAACGGGGTGACCGGCGACTACTCGCGGGGGGCTGGCGGCTTCCGTGTCGAGAACGGCGAGATCCAGTTCCCGGTGGACGGCATCACCATTGCTGGCAACCTGCGCGAGATGTTCCGTTCGATCGAAGCGGTCGGCAGCGACGTCGACCCGCGCTCGCACATCCGCACCGGCTCGATCCTGTTGGGGCGGATGACCATCGCCGGTAATGATTGATGGCGTCGATGGCGTAAGCTATGCCCGCCTGACGCAACCAGCTTGGTGCTGGTGGGTCAAGACCACCCAATGAAAAGGAGTTTTGTCGTGAGCGAATTCGATAACGTCCCGCCGCCGCCGGTCACCACCGATGTGCCGGCCGACCAGCGCACCATGGCCCTGGCTGCCCACCTGCTGGGTATCTTCACCGGCTTCATCGGCGCGCTGATCATCTGGCTGATCAACAAGGACGATGCTGCCAAGTCGTTCGTCACCGACCAGGCCAAGGAAGCCCTGAACTTCCAGATCACCGTGACCATCGCCATGGTCATCAGCATCATCCTGATGATCGTGATCATCGGCGGCATCCTGGCCCCGATCGTCGGCATCATCAACCTGGTGTTCTGCATCATCGCAGCGGTCAAGGCCAACAACGGTGAAGCGTACCGCTACCCGTTCACGCTGCGCCTGATCAAGTAAGCCCGGCTGCATGCTGAAACGAAAACGCCCGGCACTGCCGGGCGTTTTTGCTTGGCGGTAGCGCCGGGCCATGCCCGGCGAGCGCGCAGCGCGGCAGCATCACCGCCAGCGATCAGTGATCGCGTTCCACCGCCAGCGTCGCCAGCGCACGCAGCGCGTCGGCTTCCTCGCCATAGTCGGCCAAGGTGGCCTGCATGCGGGCCGCGAGTTCGCGCAGCTGGGCCTTCGCACCGTCCATGCCGAGCAGGGCGGGGAAGGTACTCTTGTCCTGCGCCTGGTCCTTGCCCGCGGTCTTGCCCAACTGTTCGGAACTGGCTTCGACATCGAGGATGTCGTCACGCACCTGGAAAGCCAGGCCGAGCGCATCGGCGAAGCTGTCGAGCTGGGCGAGCTGAGGTTCGTTGGCCTGGCCGCACAGCGCGCCCATGCGCACCGCCGCGCGAATCAGTGCGCCGGTCTTCAGTGCGTGCATGCGGGTCAGTGCCGCCAACGTCTGCTGCTGGCCGGTGGCATCGATATCCAGCGCCTGGCCGCCGCACATGCCGGAGGCACCGGAGGCATGCGCCAGGGTCTGCAGGCAGGCCACGCGCAGCGTTGCCGGCAGCGGAGCATCGGCCAGCAGACCAAAAGCACGAGTCTGCAGCGCATCGCCGGCGAGGATCGCGGTGGCTTCGTCGAAGGCGATGTGGGTGGTCGGCTTGCCGCGGCGCAGGGCGTCGTCGTCCATGGCCGGCAGGTCGTCATGCACCAACGAATAGGCGTGGATCAGTTCGACTGCCATCGCCGCCGCGTCCAGGCTTTCCGGCTGCGCGCCGAACAGCTGGCCGCTGGCATACACCAGCAGCGGGCGCATGCGCTTGCCGCCGCCGAGCACCGAATAGCGCATGGCCTGGTGCAGGCGCTGTGGCGCCTCGGCCGGCGAGGGCAGGGCGGCGTCGAGCTGGCTTTCGATACGGTCGCGCCAGCGCGCGAACAATGCCTCAGCCGTCATGGCTGGGCGGGTCGAAAGGTTCGGCGGCTTCCGGCTGGGCGGGGTCGCTGAGCAGGCGCACGCGCAGTTCAGCCTGCTCCAGCGCCTGCTGGCACTGGCGGTACAGGCCCACGCCGCGTTCGTAAGCACTGAGCGAAGCTTCCAGGCTCAGCTCGCCGGTTTCCATCTGCTCCACCAGCTGCTCCAGCGATTCGAGCGACTGCTCGAACTGGGCGACCGGGGAGGCGTTTTCGGGGGACTTCTTGGCCATGCGGCAAGTGTGGACGGGCCGCGCGCGGGGGTCAATTCACCAGCCGCCCGGCCGCCACTGCAGCTGCGCGTCATGCGCCTGCAACCAGGCCTGCAGCGGTGCGGCGATGACCACGTCGGCGGCGGCCAGCAACTGCGGGCCATCGAAGATCAACGGCAGCTGCGCGCGTCGCCACGGCGCAAGATGTTCGCGCTGCAGGCAGTCCTTCAGCGCGTGCGAATGTTGGCGTCCGGCCAGCTGGATGCGCTCGCCACCCATGCGTGCACGCACCTGCAGCGGGCGTTCGAAGGCAGCGATGCCCTGCAGGCGCAGCTGGCCACCGTCGGGCAGGGGCAGCGGCGCTCGCCCGTCCCATTCGGTCTGCCAGTCGTTCGGCAGCACGGGAAGCTGCGCGGGCAGCAGGTAGGCATGGTCGCGCCATTGCTGGATCGCGTGATCGTGCCAGCACACGCGCGCCTGGCGATCGTTGTCGGCCGGCAGCAGTTCGTCCAGTGCCTGCTGCAGCACCGTGGCCGGCAGCGGTGCAGCACCGTGGCCAACCACCCAGGCACGCAGCACACGCGCGGCGCGGCCCGTCGAGACCTGGCGCAGCAGCTGCAGCGACAGCACGCGCGGTGCCACTTCCAGATGCGTGATCAGTTCCGCGTCTTCTTCATCCAGCAGGTCCCGCGTCTGCCTGCAATGCAACGCGCTGCCCGCCAATGCGCTGGCCGCATGAGGCCAGCGCTGGCGCAGCAGTGGCAGCACCTGCAGGCGCAGGAAATTGCGATCGGCGTGGTCATCGCCATTGCTGGGGTCTTCGATCCAGCGCAGTGCGTGCTGGCGGGCATGGTCGAGCAGGATGCTGCGGGGCACCTGCAGCAGTGGTCGCCACAGGCGGTGACCGTCGAGCAGGCTGTCGGCGGACATCGCCGCAAGGCCGTCGACGCCGGAGCCACGCAAGGCGCGCAGCAGGAACGTTTCGGCCTGATCGTCCTGGTGCTGCGCCAGCGCCAGCGTTTCGCCCTCGCGCAGTTCGGCCGCGAACGCCGCCCGCCGTGCCTGCCGGGCCGCACCTTCGAGGCCCAGGCCCAATGTGTGGTCGATCTGCACGCGGTGTACGGCCAGTTCGATGCCCAGTGCTATGCACTGTTGTTGGCAGTGCAGTACCCACTCGTCAGCTGCAGCTTGCAGGCCATGGTGGATGTGCACCGCGCGCAGCGGGGTACCGGAGGCCTGTGCGCAGCGCCACAACCAGTGCAGCAGCACGGTCGAGTCGACACCGCCGCTGTAGCCCACCAGCACGGGCGCATCCAGCGGAACAAGGGCAGGGAATTCACTCACGGCGGCAAGTATAGGGTTGGTCGGCAGGGCTGCGCCCTGCACCCGCAGACGCGCAAGCAACGGCAACGGCCGAAGCAACAGCAGAAGCGGGTTTCCTGAGGGTAGGCGGGGTGGGTCCGGTTGCGGGGGACGCTGCAAGTACGTCCATGTAAGCTCGGTCGCCGCTTGCTCGTGTGCGCAGTCCTGCGCACACGGCAAGACCGGGGTTGGGCGTCCTGCCCAACCCGCCCGAGGCATGCCTCGGGCCCATGCGGCTCACGCCCCCGCAACCGGACCCACCCCGCCTTCGACAGTGTCCTGCGATCTGTTGGGCATGCTGATGGGGTCAGATCCGTTTTCCGCAGGAAAACGGATCTGACCCCGGATTCAATTCGATATCTGACAGATCTGATCCACGCATGGCGTGGATCTACCGGCCGCCGGAAAACTGTCGAAGGCGGGGCACTGTGGGTTTGCGGGGTGTGAGCCGCATGGATGCGGCGATCAAGGCTACATGGACGTACTTGCGCCGTCCCCGCAAACCCACAGTGCCCCGCCATCCCACGGAATGCACGCTGTTGCTTCGGCTGTTGCCGTTGCGTCTGCAGGTGCAGGGCGCAGCCCTGCCGAAAACCTACTTCACTCGACGACCCTTGCGGTCGATGCGGAACCAGTCGCCGCCTTCCATCGGCGTGTGGCCATCGCCATCCGGCGTGCCACGCCGGCAGCCATTGCAGACTTCAGCCACGCCATCCTGGAATGGCCACGCAAAATCGAAAGTGCCTGGTACCGTCTGCTGGAACTTCAGATCGAAGTAGGCCACGCGATTGCCAACGCGCCCGCGCAACAGGCCTTCCTTCGGTGTCTCCGGGCCGTTGTCCCAGGTGATCACCGGCAGGCTGCGACCCTTGCGGTTGACGTAGTGGAAGCCTTCGCCTGCGTACACCACGGCCAGGCCATGATCGTCGTACGGCAGTTGCGCCAGGATGTCCCGGCTGATCTGCGGCCGGCCGTTGGCGACCTCGCAGCCCGGCAGCATCCAGAGACCATGTTCTTCGGTCATGACCTTGCAGGCCGGTCCCTGCGCCAGCGCGCTGCCGCTGGCCAGCACGCCGAGCAGGACCAGCGACCGCGCGAGGCGGCCGCTGGCGGGGGCAGGGCGTGCCGGCCACACCATCACTTGGCCTCGGCCTTGCGCTCGAAGACGGTCGGCGCCGGCAACTGCACCGGCACGCCCTTGTCATCGCAGGTGCCGGCCTGGCACAGGCGCTCGCGCAGGGCCGGGGTGGCCTGCACGATCATGTGGTAGATCGCGTTCTGTTCCAGCGTGCCGCGGATCGCCTTGCTGCCGGGGCCGCGGGCCCAGATGCCGACGTCCTCGCCACCGTGCGATTCGGACTTCATCGGTACCAGCGCTTCCTGCATGTAATCGGGGTGCTCGGTATCGACCTCGCGCAGGTTCGGGCGGCCATTGGCCGGCTCGAACGTGCTGGGATTGTGCGGATAGCGTTTGGTGCCAGCCGGCTGCTGGTTGCTGCTGCCGGTGTGGCCCGGGCCGTTGGCGTAGCTCAGCGTGGTGTAGGGCTGGCCGGTGCCGTCCAGCGCGTAGTCCAGCTTGCCGGCGCCGTCTTCGCCGCCCTTGTCCTTCACCTTGCCCAGGATCGGGTTGCCGCGCGCCGGGTAGCCGACGAAGTTCAGGGTGTGCGAGTGGTCGGCGGTGACAATGATCAGGGTGTCATCGGCCGAAGTCAGTTCGTTGGCCACGCGCACGGCGTCGGACAGCGCCACGGTCTCGGTCAGCGCCCGGTAGGCGTTGCCGCTGTGGTTGGCGTGGTCGATGCGCGCGCCTTCGATCATCAGCACGTAGCCTTCCTGGTGCTTGGCCAGGTTCTTGATGGCTGCCGCCGTCAGTTCGGCCAGGCTCGGCTCACCGCCCGGATCCTGCGGGCGCTCGTACTCGTAGCGCATGTGGTCCGGCTCGAACAGGCCAAGGATGGCCGGCGCGTTGGCGGCGGCGGCCAGCTGCTTGCTGTTCCACACGTAGGCACCCTGCGGGTGCGCCTGCTGCCATTCCTGCACAAGGCTGCGGCCATCCAGGCGCTGGCCGACCTTGTCGTCGTATTCCGGATCGCGCTCTTCCACGGTGGTGAACTCACCACGGCCACCGCCAAGGGCGACCAGCGGGCCACGGCCATAGCGCGAGGTCGACAGCAGCTGCTGGGCGATGTCCTTGCAGCCGGCCGCCTTGGCCGCTTCGGTCAGGTCGGTGTCGTTTTCCCAGTTGCGCTCGGGCGAGTGCGCGTAGGTGGCGGCCGGAGTGGCATGGGTCAGGCGCGCGGTGGACACCACGCCGGTGGCCAGGCCGGCGCTGTCGGCCAGCTGCAGCCAGGTCAGCAGTCCCTTGGACAGGCTGTCGGCGCAGTCGGTGCGGGTGCCGGCGCTGACGCCGATCGCGCCCATGTGGGTCTTCACGCCGGTGGTGATGGCGGTCATGGTGCCGGCCGAATCCGGGGTCTGCGAATCGGTGTTGTAGGTCTTGCTGAAGGCCGTGGCCGGGAAGCGCTCCCAGGACAGCAGGTTCTCCTCGCCCGAGCCGCCCTTCTGCTGGCCTTCGTAGATGCGCGAGGCGGCTACGGTGGTCAGGCTCATGCCGTCACCGAGGAACAGGATGACGTTTTTGGCCTTGCCGGACATCGCGCCGTTGGCTGCCGCCTGGGCGGCGCCACTGCGGTACCACCACTGCGGGGTCTCGCCGGCCGGATGGGCGACAGGATCGACAGCGACCTTCAGGCCGGCAGGGGCGGACGCGGGGGCGGTGCTGGCGCAGGCGCCCAGCAGCAGGGTGGTGGCGCAGGCGGCCAACAGGGAGACGGAACGGCGCATGGACGCTGGGATCTCACAAACTGTAACGGGACGTTCATTATGCCCGCCCTCGCAAGGCACGCCGATGACACACTGATTTGCCCGCCCGGCGGTCGTTCTGCGGGCCGCCTTGGGCTATCGTGCCAGCATCCCTTCCTTCCCCTCTGGATTGCCTATGAAGCTGGTCTCTGCCTGGCTGCGGATTCCATTCTGGCAGCGCGTGGTCGGTGGCTTCGTGCTTGGCGCGCTGGCCGGCTGGGCGCTCGGCCCGGCTGCTGAAACCTGGTTCGGCCCGCTGGGCGAGCTGTACGTCACCCTGATCAAGATGATCGCGGTGCCGCTGGTGTTCTTCGCGGTCATCAACGCGATCTCGTCGCTGCACGGCCAGAAGTCGGTCGCCGCACTCAGTGGCCGCACCTTCCTGTGGTTCGTGATCACCGCCGCGCTGGCGGTCTGCGTCGGCCTGGGCGTGGGTACCGTGCTGCAGCCCGGCGCCGGTGGCCTGCAGCTGTCGATGGCCAGCAACTACGTGCCGCGCGAAGTGCCCAGCGTGGTGCAGGTGCTGCTGGACGTGGTGCCGGCCAATGTCTTCTATGCGCTGTCCGGCATCGGCACCAAGGTCAATGCGGCGGGTGAGACCGTGCTGGCGGCGGGCCGTGGCTCGATCCTGCCGGTGATCTTCTTCGCCGGCCTGGTCGGCTTTGCCATCGTCAAGCTGGGCGAAAAGGTGACCGAGGCGCGCAAGCTGGTCGGGCAGATGAGCGACATCATGATCCAGGTGACCCGCTTCGTGCTGGAAGTCACCCCGATCGGTACCTTCGGCCTGATCGCCGGCCTGGTCGGCAGCTATGGCTTCGAGAAGCTGCTGCCACTGGGTCATTTCGTGCTGGCGCTGTACGTGGCCTGCGCGCTGCACATCGTGGTGGTCTACAGTGCACTGCTGCTGGCGCACGGACTGAACCCGCTGAAGTTCTTCCGTGGGGCGGCGCCGGGCATGCAGGTGGCCTTCGTCAGTTCGTCCAGCTTCGCTGCGATGCCAGTGGCGCTGCGTTCGATCACCCACAACCTGGGCGTGAACAAGGACTACGGTTCGTTCGCGGTACCGCTGGGAGCCAGCATCAAGATGGATGGCTGCGGCGCGATCTACCCAGCGCTGTGCGCGGTGTTCATCGCGCAGTACAGCGGTGTGCCGCTGACCCCGGAACAGTACGTGGTGGTGCTGATCGCCTCGGTGCTGGGCAGCTTCGGCACCGCCGGTGTACCCGGCACGGCAGTGATCATGGCCACGGTGGTGCTGAGCGCAGCCAACCTGCCGCTGGAGACCATCGGCTACCTGTATGCCATCGACCGCATCCTCGACATGATGCGCACGATGACCAATGTGACGGGCCAGATGCTGGTGCCGGTGATCGTGGCCAAGGAAACCGGGCTGCTCGACCAGGCGGTGTATGACAACCCGTCCAGCAATGTGGGTGTGGACGATCCTGATCCAACACCGCCACGCGCCTGAGGTTGCGTTGAGATGAAAGGCCCGCCCTGACCGGCGGGCCTTTCGTTTGGGGGATGGCGGACGCGTTGCCGACCAAGGCGGCCCCCGGTAGATCCACGCCAAGCGTGGATGAAGGCAGTGCCGACCAAGGTCGGCACCCATCTGACAGAGGGTCGACCGGCATCTGCCTACCCGTCATTGCGGGCCCAACAAAAAAGCCGCTGCAGGGCAGCGGCTTCTTGTCTCTCAGGCGGCGCCGTGGCGCCAGCGAGGTCAGATCAGAGATCGACCCGGCGGGCCTGCATGAACTTGTTGCCCCAGTAGCCACTGAGCAGGGTATCCACGCGCACATCCTTGCCGGAGCTCGGGGCGTGCAGGAAGCGGCCATCACCGACGTAGATGCCGACGTGGTCGACGCGGCCCTTGCGGCCGAAGAACACCAGGTCACCAGCGGCCAGCGCGGTGCGGTCGTTGATCAGTTCGGCGTTGTCATCGTGGGCCATCTCGCGCGATACGCGCGGCAGCTCGATGCCCAGGGCCGAGCGGAACACGTAGCCGACCAGACCGCTGCAGTCGAAACCGCTGTCCGGGTTGCTGCCACCCCAACGGTACGGGGTGCCCAGCAGGGTCATCGCGCGGCGCAGCAGCGACTGCACCTTGCCGTTGTCGGCGGCGGTGCCGACAACGCTGCCATTGGCGGCGCTGCTGGTGTCGTAGTTGGCGAGCAGGCGGCTGAGGTCGCCGGCCACCACGGCCGAACGGTCCATCAGCGGAATGGTGTCATTGGCGGCCAGGTGCGGCAGCAGGGCGGCCAGCGTGGCACTGGCGGCGGCATCGACGCGGCTGCGCTGAGGAGCGGCAGCCTCGGCCTTGGCGGCCGGGCGGGCGGTGCTCTCGGCCGCGGGGGCCGGGGTCACATCGGAGCGGGAGGGAACAGTCTGCGACCAGGCCGGAAGGCTGGTCAGACACAGCGCCAGGCCCATCAGCAGAGGGCGGGCACTACGCGAAAATGCGGCGGTCTGGCCTTGGCACGTCTGGTCTTCAGTCGTCACGCGTCGGTCACAGGAAAAAAACGATGGGGCATCATGCCCTGCGAACGCCTCTAAAAGTTAAAAATTCCGTTATAAAACCGTTATTTTTATGGTGATGGACGTCACAGTTTTGAACATATCGCCTGTTCAGTTTAGCGAAGAACACGTTTCGCGCCGGTGTAGTGGTCTTTCCAATAGGGCCCGCTGAGCGAATCGAGACGAACCGTACCGCCGGTGCTCGGTGCGTGCACGAAGCGTCCTTCACCTACATAAATGCCGACATGGGTGACGCTGCCGCGGCTGCCGAAGAACACCAGGTCACCCGTGGCCAGGCGCTGCGGATCGATCTTCGGGCCCTGTACCGCGGCCAGGTCGCGCGAGGTCCGCGGCAGCTTCAGGTCCAGCATCTCGCGATAGACGTAGGCGACCAGTCCGCTGCAGTCGAAGCCCGAATCAGGCGTGTTGCCGCCATAGCGGTAAGGCGTGCCGACCAGGCTGATGGCGCGCATCAGCACCGAGTTGGCGGCCTCGGGATTGTCCGGCACCGTCTTCGGCCAGTTCGCCGAGGGCGGTGGTGGGGCCGGGCGCGTGGCCTTGCCGCCGCCACAAGCGCTCATCAACAGGGGCAGGGCCAGCAGCAGGGCCGGGGCGAGGAGCCGGCGCGGGCCGGACGAAACTGGCGTGATCTGCATGATCTCCGGATAATGCGCCACCTTGGATTGGCCGTCATGATGGCGGCGTCCCCGCCGGGCGACAACCCGCCCCAACCCGCCTGCCTCCGGCAGATCCATACAGAGTTGCGCATGAAGATCGAAAAAGACCGCGTTGTCCGCTTCCACTACACCGTTTCCGAAGCCGGCCAGGAGCCGATCGAATCGTCCAAGGACCGCGGCGAGCCGCTGGCGATCCTGATCGGCCACGGCAACATCATCCCGGGCCTGGAAAACGCCATGATGGACAAGGAAGCCGGTGCGACCTTCAATGTCGACGTCAAGGCGGCCGACGCCTACGGCGAGCGCCGTGATGGCCTGTCCCAGCGCGTGCCGAAGAAACACTTCGGCAACACCAAGCTGGTCCCGGGCCAGCAGGTTGTGCTGCAGACCAACTTCGGCCCGCGTGCGGTGACCGTGCAGAAGGTCGGCATGAGCGTGGTCGACGTTGACCTGAACCACCCGATGGCCGGCAAGGACCTGCATTTCGACGTCGAGATCGTCGACGTGCGCGAAGCCGGCAAGGAAGAGCTCGACCACGGCCACGTCCACGGCGACGGTGGTCACCAGCACTGATCGCAGCGCGATCGTGATGGCTGCAACGGCCCGCTACGGCGGGCCGTTGCGTTTGTGGAACACGGCGCGGCCATCCATGGCGCGCAGGCCGGCGGCATAATGGCGGACCTGCCCGACGGATCCCCCGTGAACGCCGCTTCTCCTTCCCTGCAGCCGGTGGCTTCCGGCGAACGCATCGCGGTGCTGGACATGCTGCGCGGTGCCGCGCTGCTGGGCATCCTGCTGATGAACATCGAGGCCTTCAGCGGACCGCTGGATCTGGCCTTTACCGGCATCGACGCGCATTGGCAGGGCATCGACTACTGGGCCGATGCCTTCGTCTACGTGTTCGTGCAGGGCAAGTTCTTCACTCTGTTCTCGCTGCTGTTCGGCGCCGGCTTCGCGGTGATGTCACGGCGCGCTGAAGTGGCCGGGCGTGGGTTCACTCCGTTCTACCTGCGCCGCAGCGCCGGACTGCTGTTGATCGGCCTGTGCCATGCGCTGCTGGTCTGGTCCGGCGACATCCTGGTGATGTACGCATTGGTGTCGCTGCCGTTGCTGGCCTGCCGCGAGGCGCCGCGCAGCTGGCTGCCATGGGTGGGCGTGATGCTCTATCTGGGCGGTGTGGCGATGATGCTGCTGGTCGGCGCGATGGTATCGATGGCCTCGGCCGAGGATGTGCAGAAAATGCTGGCTGAGGCGCAGCAGAGCATCAATCTGCAGCGGCAGGTGTACGGGCACGGCAGCTGGATGCAGGCCAACGTGCAGCGGTTGAGCGAGTTCGGCACGTCGATGGGTGCGCTGCTGATCACCGGCCCCGAAGTGCTGGGCATGTTCCTGATCGGCAGCTGGTTCGCCGGCAGCGGTGCGCTGGCGGCGCCGGAGCGCTTCCCGCGGCTGTACGCGGTGCTGCGCTGGATTGCGCTGCCGCTGGGCCTGTTGATCACGTTGATCGGTGTTGCCTGGAAGCCGTACCTGGTGCCGGGCGCCTACGACCTGCCGGTGACCGCGACAATGGCACTGGTGACGGTTGGCGCGCTACCGATGTGCTTGGGCTACCTGGCGTGGATCGTGCACTGGCGTACGCGGCTGGGATGGCTGGCGCCGGTCGGGCGCATGGCGCTGACCCATTACCTGGCGCAGTCGCTGGTCTGCACGCTCCTGTTCTATCACTACGGCTTGGGATGGTTCGAGCTGATGCCGCGCAGCGTGCAACTGCTGTCGGCGCTGCTGCTGTTCGCCACCCAGGTGGTGATCAGCCGTCTCTGGCTGCGCCGGTTCCGTTTTGGTCCGATGGAATGGCTGTGGCGAGCGATGACCTACCGGCAATGGCCGGCGATGCGACGCGATGCCGGGCAGGGCTGATCGATGCCTGCCACACACGCCGTTGACCGTGATCGCCGCCGCCATCTGCGCAGCTGCCGCAGGTCATCGGTGGCGTCAGTTCACGTCTGGCCTGCAGTGGGCCGTGCCATGCTCGATATCAGCATGAGTGCCGGCACCGGCCGGCTGATCGCCGATCCTGTCTGCGACCGTCCACCCGCGATCGATCCTGCCCCCTACCGACCCGAGCGATTCCGATGAGCACTGCACCCTATGATTACGACCTGATCGTCCTTGGCGGCGGCTCCGCCGGCCTGGCTGGCGCGATCCGCGCCGCACAGCACGGCAAGCGTGTGGCGATGCTGGAGCCGGGCGAACTGGGCGGGACCTGCGTCAATGTCGGCTGCGTGCCGAAGAAGGCGATGTGGCTGGCAGCCGACCTGCACGAGCGCATCGGCCTGGCCAGTGCGATGGGCTTCGATGTAAAAGCGCGCCCGGCGCTTTCCTGGAAGGAACTGGTGATCCATCGCCAGGCCTACATCAGCAACATTCACACCAGCTACCACAAGCGCCTGGATGAGACCGGCGTGGTGCGTATTCCAGCGCGTGGCCATCTGCTGGATGCGCACACCGTGGCCTGTAGCGATGGTGTGCGCTACAGCGCCGAGCACATCCTGATCGCCACCGGTGCGCACCCGTTGCGGCCCGACATTCCGGGTGCCGAACTGGGCCTGGTCTCCGACGATTTCTTCGATCTGCGCGCGGCACCTGCCGAGGTCGCGATCATCGGGGGGGGGTACATCGCGGTGGAACTGGCCGGCCTGCTGCAGGCGCTGGGCAGCCGCGTGAGCCTGCTGGTGCGCGGCAAGCGATTGCTGGAGCGCTTCGACTACGAGCTGACCGATCAGTTGGCCGAGAACCTGAAACAGCAGGGCGTGCGCATCCATTTCAACTACCGCCTGCGCGAACTGCAGCGCGATGGCGAACGGGTGCGTGCGTTCGGCCATGACGGTCCGCTCGACAACGTGTTCGATGCGGTGTTCTTTGCCACCGGGCGTCGCGGCAACAGCCGTGATCTGGGCCTGGAAGCGCTCGGCATCGGCATTGGCGAACACCAGCAGGTGCAGGTGGACGAATGGCAGACCACCAGCGTGCCGAGCGTGCACGCGGTGGGTGACATCGCCGGCAAGGTTGGCCTGACCCCGGTGGCGGTGGCCGCATCGCGGCGGCTGATGGACCGCCTGTTCGGTGGCCGCCCGCAGTCGAAGATGGATTACGAGAACGTGGCCAGCGTGGTGTTCTCGCACCCGCCGCTGGGCGCGGTGGGCATGAGCGAAGAAGAAGCACGCGCAGGCTTCGACCAGGTGAGCGTTTACCACAGCCGTTTCCGCCCGATGCTGCAGGCGCTGGCCAATGGCACCCAGCGCAGCCTGTTCAAGATGGTCTGCGCCGGCCCGGAAGAACGCGTGGTCGGCATCCATCTGCTGGGCGAGGCCGCGGATGAGATCCTGCAGGGCTTCGCGGTGGCGGTGAAGATGGGCGCGACCAAGGCCCAGTTCGACGACACCGTGGCGATCCACCCGACCTCGGCCGAGGAAGTGGTGCTGATGCGCTGACCTGCGATTGTAGAGTCGAGAAACAACCGACCTTCCCCCGGAAGCAAACGAAAACGGGCCTAACCCCCAAAAAGAGAGTGCAACCCCCCCTCGAACACAACCAACCCCCCAACCTCCC